>NZ_CP102772.1:3012500-3312500 GCF_026020075.1 Bosea sp. NBC_00550 | reverse complement strand
ATGCGATGGATCGTGATGAACGAGGAGTTAGCGCACCCCTCGTTGGTCGATTGTTCAATTGCCCCTGCCGGTGTCGAGCATCGGAGGGGGCTGAATCTCGGGAATGTTGGTCAGATCCTCCGGAAGCGGAGAGCTCGAGCACCTCAGGTGCAGATCACGATTGAACTGCTTGCGGCGAATATTCTGCTGGTTGGTGACGTTGACCGTCGCGAGTGCGCCCGATGGGCTCAGGAATCCTATCATCACCGACGACTTCAACCGCTCCTTCTCTTCGGCATCGTAGCTCTCGGCCTTCTGCCTGCCGTCCTTGCAGGCGGCGCTTTGCCATTTCCTGTCTGAATGATTGAGCGATCCGGCGTAGTTCGCGGGCTGCGTGGTGCACCCAACGCATAGAAGGCCCAACACAGCGATTGAGATCGGTGTTCGCATTGCTCGTTCCTAATGAATTTTGGTTTGCGGCAGGTGGGAGAAGTCGAGGCGATGGCTCGTTCACTCGGTCAGAGCGGCCAATTCTGCGTCGGGAAGCACTTCGCCGTTCGCGGTCATCTTCTCGACACGGCCGTCAAACAGGTCGTCAGCAACCGCTTCGATGGCATGTTCAATGGAAGGGTACTCGACCCAGTAAGCCGAATCGATATCGCCAGCGTGCTTGTCGCGATGCTGCAGCAGCACGCCGATTTCAGCGCTGGCATATTTGGCAATCACATCGGCGGGTCTCATTGGGCATCCCGATCTTGCTGTCGGCATGTAACCCTGCTCGATAAATGATTGTTCCTGTTGAGAGGGGTACGTCTCGGCTCATTCAGAGCGTCATCGACGCGCCGGAAGGCGTCGCGCCCGATTAGCCTGGCCGCCCCCTCATGAAGGCGGCCAGCGGCCCCGCCTGAGTCACGGCGAGGCCAATCGAATGCCGGAGAACCGGCTACTCCGCCTTCAGGTTTTCCGCCGAAGACTTCCCGGAACGCTTGTCGGCAACGATCTCGTAGGAAATCTTCTGCCCCTCCCGCAGTTCACGGAGACCAGCGCGCTCGACGGCGCTGATATGAACGAAGACATCCTGACCGCCGTCGTCAGGCTGGATGAAACCAAAGCCTTTCGTCGAGTTGAACCATTTCACTGTGCCTGTCGCCATTTCGCTCTCCTTGTCGAAGTCGGTAACATGGCGGGCCGTACCTCAGGAGGCAAGCGACTAAAACCTAGGGCCGAGGGCCGACAACACTCCGGGACGTCGCTCTTACAAACTGTCCGGCCGATCAGCTCTTGCGATCGGCAGCGTCCGCGCCCCGCATTCCAATGGGCATCGGAGGCCCCTTGGTTGTGTCACGGTTCGTCTGTCGCTCAGCCTCGGCATTCAGCTCCGCCCCGACAAGCAGGATGGTCGCCGATAGCCACATCCAGGTCAGCAGGCCGATAACGGCTCCGATGGTGCCATAGGTCTTGTTGTAGTCCTCGAAATTGGCGACGTACCACGAGAACAGAATCGACCCGGCCACCCAGGCAACCGCTGCGACCAAGGCGCCGGGGCTCACCCATTTCCACTGCGCATCGTCTCGACTTGGCCCGAAGCGGTAGAGAATACCAAGGCCGACGACGAGCACGACGAAGAGCAACGGCCAACGGCCGATCGATATGAGCCACTCGCTCGCGGCACCCATGTAGACGTAATCCAGCACGATGGGGATGGCCGCGATGGCACCCAGCGCGACCAGCAGGAACGCGATGATGCCGGCCGTGAAGGCGAGCGAAATCGCATTGAGCTTGAAGAAGCCCCGCTTCTCGTCTTCGCCATAGGCCACGTTCAGCGCATCGAACAGCGCTTTGACGCCGGCATTGGCGCTCCAGAGCGCCAAGCCGAGGCTGAGGAAAAAGGCAAATCCGAGCGTTGCGCTCCCACCGTTGCCGATGCGGGAAATCTGATCTGCCAGGAATTCTATCGCACCGGCCGGAAGAAAGGCGCCCAGCCCTGCCAATTGGCCGCCGATCGAAGCGGGGTCGTTGACAAGCCCATAAATCGAGACGAACGCGGTCAGTGCGGGAAAGAGGGCGAGAAGACCGTAGAATGTGACGCCGGCCGCGACGGCACGGACCCTGTCTCGATCCGCTTCCGTATATGTCCGGCGGAGGATTTCCCACCAGCCGCGAGGCGGGATGTCGGTTGGCGCCGAAGCCAATGCGCCTTCGCCCGAACGTGATTGCGCCTTGGCGGCATATCGGCGCTCGCGAGCGTCCGGGCGGCCGCCGCCGCTGGCCAGGTTGAGCGCCACGACGATACCGACCGCGCCTGCAACAAGCGCCAGCCCGTCGCACCAGCGGAAGCCGCTTCTGTGTCGTCTTGGCCGATCAGTCGTCATTCTCGACCTGTCGGCGAAGTTCGTTATCGGCTGCGCCTTGAACTGCCTCTGCCATCCTGGAGGACAGGTCTGGAAATTCCTCCAGAATCTCGCCCTCGGGTATGCCGGACTGTCGAGCTGCGGCGAGCGCGCTCCGGGTAAAAATATCGAAGCGTGCATCCACTCCTTGCTCGAGGAAATCCTCGGACGAAATGTTCTCGGCGATCCACCGCTCGACAAATGCCACGCCGCGCTCCGACATCTGGTTGCTCCTCGCCTCGGCGTATATGCGGTCAACTCGCTTCAGCACTCCCGGTTCGCCGTGGAGGCGAGAAAATCCATGCCCACAGCGCCCTTGGGAGAGGCATGGATCGGCCGGGCGTTTCACTCTCAGTTCGGAGGCGTCTTTGTGCCGTCTGACGAATTTGAGGGAGGGCCGGCCCCGGACGCGGCCGAAATCGACATGTACGACGTGCCCGAGCTCGGGCAAGCGGATGCCGGCTATCGCCGCCTTCGCGCGTTGGCGAGGCACATGGCAATGCAGGCGTCGATGAGGGATGGCCCCAAGCGATCGTCTGCCCCAGGTTGCAATCGTACTGGCTGGAGCGTGGCTCTTGCGAAGAGCAATCTGTCAACGAAGCGTCGGCATGCTTCAGCAAATGCCGACGCTAGCCTCCCGCAGGCTGCGGCTCATCGCCATCGCCCTACCTGCACTCGAATCTGCATGCGACGTCTTTCTGCGAGCAGCGGAGGAGCAATCGAGCGAGTGTTGACGTGGAGGGCAGGAAAGAACCCCGCAGCACCATCGCTCCCGAGCAGAGCGTTATAGCTCTGCGTCGAGTTCGGGCAGGATAGTGAAGAGGTCTCCGACGAGGCCGTAATCGGCGATCTGGAAGATCGGGGCCTCCTCGTCCTTGTTGATGGCGACGATGACCTTGCTATCCTTCATGCCGGCGAGATGCTGGATCGCGCCGGAAATGCCGACCGCGATGTAGAGTTCGGGGGCCACGACCTTGCCGGTCTGGCCGACCTGCCAGTCGTTGGGGGCGTAGCCGGCATCGACCGCGGCGCGCGAGGCGCCCATCGCGGCGCCGAGCCGGTCGGCGACCGGCTCGATCACCTTGGTGAAGTTCTCCGAGGAGGCGAGTGCGCGCCCGCCCGAGATGATGATCTTGGCCGAAGCCAGCTCCGGACGGTCGGACTTGGCGACCTCCTCGCCCTTGAAGGACGAGTTGCCGGGGTTCTCGGCCGCGGAGACCGTCTCGACCGTGGCCGCGCCGCCTTCGCCGGCCGCCTGGAAGGAGGCGGTGCGGATGGTCAGCAGCTTCTTGGCGTCCGTGGACTGCACCGTCTGGATGGCGTTGCCGGCATAGACCGGGCGCTCGAAGGTGTCGGGGGAGACCACCTTGGTCACGTCCGAGACCTGCATCACGTCGAGCAGCGCGGCGACGCGCGGCAGCACGTTCTTGCCGGTGGTGGTCGAGGGCGCGACGATCGCGTCGTAGCCATCGGCGAGCTTGACGATCAGCGCGGCGAGCGGCTCGGCCAGCGCATGGCCGTAAGCCGCGTCGTCGGCGAGCAGCACCTTCTCTACGCCGGCGAGCTTGGCAGCCGCATCGGCGGCGGCTTTGGCGCCCTCACCGGCGACGAGGATATGGACGGGGCCGCCGAGCTGGGAAGCGGCGCTCAGTGCCTTGGCGGTGGCGTCCTTGATCGAGACGTTGTCGTGATCGGCAATCAGCAGCGTGGTCATCAGATCACCCCGGCGGTCTTGAGCTTGGAGACGAGTTCGGCGGCCGAGGCCACCTTGATGCCGGCGGAGCGGCCGGCAGGCTCGACCGTCTTCAGGACCTTCAAGCGCGGCGCGACATCGACACCGAGGGTCTCGGCCGTGGTCTCGTCGAGCGGCTTCTTCTTCGCCTTCATGATGTTGGGCAACGAGGCATAGCGCGGCTCGTTCAGGCGCAGGTCGGTGGTGACGATCGCCGGCAGCTTCAAGCTGACCGTCTGCAGGCCGCCATCGACCTCGCGGGTGACGTCGACATTGTCCGCGCCAAGCTCGACCTTCGAGGCGAACGTGCCCTGCGGCCAGCCGAGCAGCGCCGCCAGCATCTGGCCGGTCTGGTTGGCGTCGTCGTCGATCGCCTGCTTGCCGAGGATGACGAGGCCGGGGCCTTCCTGCTCGACCAGCTTCTGCAGCAGCTTGGCCACGGCAAGCGGCTCGACGATGCCGTCGACCTTCACCAGGATGCCGCGATCGGCGCCCATCGCGAGACCGGTGCGGATCGTCTCGGCTGCCTGCGCCGGACCGATCGAGACCACCACCACCTCGGTCGCCTTGCCGGCTTCCTTCAGGCGCAGCGCCTCTTCCACCGCGATCTCGTCGAACGGGTTCATCGACATCTTCACATTCGCAAGCTCGACGCCGGAACCGTCCGCCTTCACGCGGATCTTCACGTTGTAATCAACCACCCGCTTCACGGGCACCAAGATCTTCATGCGCCGTTCTCCAGGCTACACGGACAAGCCGGATTACTTCTCGACGAAGGCGCGCTCGATCACGTAGTCGCCGGCCTCGCCATGGTTGCCTTCGTGAAGGCCACGCTCCTGGAAGGTCGCCTTGAGATCGACCAGCATCTGGGGAGAACCGCAGAGCATGAAGCGGTCACCGTCGGCATCAAAGTCCGGCTGGTCGATATCGGCGAAGAGCTGGCCCGAGGTCAGCAGATCGGTGATGCGGCCGCGATTGCGGAAGGGCTCGCGGGTCACCGTCGGATAGTAGATCAGCTGCTGGCGGATCATCTCGCCGAGGAACTCGTCCTGGGGCAGCTGGCTCTGGATCCGCTCGCCATAGGCAAGCTCGGCGACCTGGCGGCAGCCATGGACGAGCACGACGGTCTCGTAGCGCTCATAGGTCTCGGGGTCGCGGATGAGCGAGAGGAAGGGGGCGAGCCCGGTTCCGGTGCCGAGCAGGAACAGCCGCTTGCCGTCCTTGAGATTGTCCAGGACGAGCGTCCCCGTCGCTTTCTTGCCGACGATGATCGGATCGCCGACCTGGAGGTCCTGCAGCCGCGAGGTCAGCGGGCCGTCCGGCACCTTGATGGAGAAGAATTCGAGGTTCTCATCGTAATTCGTGCTGGCGACGCTGTAGGCCCGCAGCAGCGGCTTCTCATCGACCTTGAGCCCGATCATCGTGAACTGGCCGTTCTTGAAGCGGAACGAGGTGTCGCGCGTGGTCGTGAAGCTGAACAGCGTATCCGTCCAGTGATGAACGCTGAGGACCTGTTCCTCGTAGAAATTGCTCATCGCATCGTCCTTTGAAGCTTGGGCGGTGGTCTCTGGCGCGTTTGCTGCAGTGCGGCGGGCGCTTGCTAAGCAGAAAACGCGTACGAAATCAAAATCTTCTTCTTTATTGTCGCGGACAGTCCTGACGCAGAAGATTCCTCACGCCTCGAGGGCTTCCGGGAGAAATTTCAACTTGTCCGGAACGTCCTTCCAGTCGTCGGCATCGGCGGGCGCGTCGCGCTTATCGGTGATGTTGGGCCATTGCGCGGCGAGCCTGGCATTGAGGGCGATCCAGCGGGCTGAATCATCCGCGGTTTCCGAGACGATCGCCTCTGCCGGACATTCCGGCTCGCACACGCCGCAATCGATGCACTCGTCCGGATTGATGACGAGCATCGTCTCGCCCTCGTAGAAGCAATCGACCGGGCAGACCGCGACGCAGTCTGTGTACTTGCAACGGATGCAAGCTTCGGTCACGGCGAAAGCCATGCGCGTTCCTCCTGCTTGACAGTGAGGGAAGGGAGTGCAAACTTGTTCGTACACAAACGATATGCCGACTCTCCGCGGCCTTGTCAATCGGTCAGATTGCAGGTGCGGAAGGGCTTCAAGAAGGGGTGGGGCTGATGGCTGAGCAAAAGACTGCGACGATCAAGGCGGACCACAAGCTGGTGGTCCGGAATATCGGGCTTCTGCTCAGTGGCGACATCGGCAACCCCATTCTGCAGGCCGATACGGTGGTGGCCATCGGCGGGAAGATCACAGCCGTCGGCAGCTTCAAGGATCTGGATACGGACAAGGCCGACAGCGTCATCGATGCCAACGGCACGGTGCTGCTGCCCGGCCTGATCGACAGCCATGTCCACCCCGTCGCGGGCGACTGGACGCCGCGCCAGAACCAGCTCGGCTGGATCGATTCGACCATGCATGGCGGCGTCACCACCATGATCTCGGCGGGCGAGGTGCATACGCCCGGCCGCCCGAGGGATATCGTCGGCGTCAAGGCGATGGCGATCTATGCGCAGCGCTGCTTCGACGCCTTCCGACCGGGCGGCGTGAAGATCCATGCCGGCGCGCCGGTGATCGAGCCCGGCATGGTCGAGCAGGATTTCAAGGATCTGGCCGATGCCGGCGTGAAGCTGCTCGGCGAGGTCGGTCTCGGCGGCGTCAAGGACGGTGCCACGGCCAGGCAGATGGTCGCATGGGCGCGCAAATACGGCATCCAGTCGACGATCCACACCGGCGGCCCTTCGATCCCGGGCTCGGGCCTGATCGGCGCCGATGTGGTGCTGGAGGCCGACACCGATGTCGTCGGCCATATCAATGGCGGGCACACGGCCCTGCCGGACAAGGAAATCCGCTGCATCTGCGAGGGCTGCAAGCGCGGCCTCGAACTCGTCCATAACGGCAATGAGCGCGCCGCGCTCTACACGCTGCGCATCGCCCGCGAGATGGGCGATCTCCAGCGCGTCATCCTCGGCACGGATGGTCCGGCAGGCTCTGGCGTGCAGCCGCTCGGCGTCGCCCGCATGGTCTCGCTGCTCTCCTCGCTCGGCGATGTCCCGGCCGAGATCGCCTTCTGCTTCGCCACCGGCAATACGGCGCGGATGCGCAGCCTCGATTGCGGGCTGATCGAGGTCGGCCGCTCGGCCGATTTCGTCTTCATGGACAAGGCCCAGCACTCGGCCGGCAGGAACTTCCTCGACAGCATCCAGCTCGGCGACCTGCCGGGCATCGGGATGGTGGTGATCGATGGCATCGTCCGCTCCGGGCGCAGCCGCAACACGCCGCCGGCCGAGAAAATCCCCGCCGTCGTCGGGCACTGAAGCACCTGCTCCCGCTGCGTTGGCCGATAGGCCGGCGCGGGTTCGACGAGAGAACGATTGCAGTCAGTCTGGAATCGTTATTATCTCATTCGCATACGAATGATTTGGGGCGCGCTGGGTGTCGCTGGTCTTCCATTCCCCTCGGACGGGTAAAGGCGGATGAAAAGGGCTGCGCGCGCCTTCACGCTTACCGTCAACGGCACCTCTCATCGCATCGAGGGCGAGCCTGACACGCCGCTGCTCTTCTTCCTGCGCAACGACCTCGCCATCAACAGTCCGAAATTCGGTTGCGGCCTCGGCGAATGCGGGGCCTGCACCGTGCTGCTCGACGGGGTGGCGGCGCGGGCCTGCGCCTATCCCGTCCGGCTCGCCGTCGGCCGCGAGATCGTGACGCTGGAAGGGCTCGGCACGCCGGAAAAGCCGCATCCGATCCAGCAGGCCTTCATCGATGCGCAGGCGGCCCAGTGCGGCTACTGCATCAACGGCATGGTGATGACGGCCAAGGCCTTCCTCGATGTGAAGCCGAAACCCAGCGAGAGCGAGGTACGCGAAGCGCTGCGCTATAATCTCTGCCGCTGCGGGACGCATGTGGAGATCGTGCGGGCGGTGATGCTGGCCGCCGAACGCTGCTGGAGCCGCGACGGGGCAGGCTCGTGACGGGCGCGACTCCACCGCCCTCCCGCCGCAAATTGCTGAAGCGCGGCGGCGTCATCGCCGTCGTCTCGCCGCGCAAGGGCGCAGCGGCCGAGGCGCCGCCCGAGGAGGGGCTCGACGTCCATGTCTGCCTGACGGCCGAAGGGCGAGTGCTCGCCTTCTGCGGCCATGTCGATCTCGGTACCGGCATCCGCACAGCGCTCGCCCAGATCGTCGCGGAGGAGCTGGATTTCCCGTTCGCGTCCGTCGAGATGGTGCTGGGCGACACGGCCGAAACGCCCGACCAGGGCGCAACCATCGCCAGCGAGACGATCCAGGTCACGTCGATCCCGATGCGGATCGCAGCGGCGCAGATCCGCCAGCAGCTCGTCGCGCTTGCGGCTGCTGCGCTGGATTGCCCGGAGGAGGGGATCGATGTCGCCGCCGGCACCATCAGCCGGCGCGGGGAGACGGGCTACCCGCTCGGCCTCGGTACGCTGCTCGGCAACCGCCGAATCCTGCTGCCGCTGGCCAAGGAGGCCGCGTTCAAGCCGGTCGACCGCCATGCCATCGTCGGCAAGCCGGTCGAGCGCGTCGACATTCCGGCCAAGCTGACCGGGCGCTTCGTCTATGTCCATGATGTTCGCGTCCCGGACATGCTGCATGGCCGGGTCGTGCGGCCGCCCTATGCCGGGATCGACGGGGGCGATTTCGTCGGCAAAAGCCTTGAAGCTGTCGACGAAGCGTCCATCGCCCATATTCCCGGTGTCCGCGCCGTCGTGGTCGAGGGCGATTTCGTCGGCGTCGTCGCGGAGCGCGAGGAACAGGCGGCGGAGGCGGCGCAGGCGCTGGTGACGCGCTGGAGGGACTGGCCGGCCCCGGCTGATCTGCGCGATGTCCAGAATGCATTGCGCACTCACCCTGCGACGGCGCGAAGACTGGTCGACGAGGGCGATGTCGAGGCCGCGCTCCAGACCCTCGAGAAGCGGCTCGACCGCACCTATGTCTGGCCCTACCAGATGCACGGCTCGATAGGCCCTTCCTGCGCCGTCGCCGATGTGCGCGAGGACGGCATCACCGTCTGGACCGGCAGCCAGAACCCCTATCCGCTTCGCGCCGACATCGCATTGCTGATGGGCGTCCCCGCAGAGCGGGTCGAGGTCGTCCGGCATGAGGCGGCGGGTTGCTACGGCCGCAACTGCGCCGATGACGTCGCGGCCGATGCCGTGCTGTTGTCGCGCGCAGTCGGCGCGCCCGTGCGCGTGCAGCTCACCCGCGAGCAGGAGCATCTCTGGGAGCCGAAGGGCGCCGGACAGCTCATGGACATCGCCGGAGGACTGGGCCCTGGCGGCTCGCTCGCGGCCTATGATTTCCACACGCGCTACCCGTCCAATGCAGCGCCGACGCTGGCGCTGCTGCTGACGGGGCGTATCCCCAATACGCCCGCGGCGCTCAAGATGGGCGACCGCACGGCGATCCCGTCCTACGCTTATGAGAACATGCGGGTCACGGCCTATGACATGGCGCCGATCGTGCGTGCCTCCTGGCTGCGCGGCGTCTCGGCGATGCCCAATGTCTTCGCCCATGAAAGCTATATCGACGAGCTCGCCCATGAGGCGGGCGCCGACCCGGTCGAATTCCGGCTGCGCCACATCGTCGACGAACGCGCCGCCGAGCTGACGCGGGCGACCGCTGCGCGCGCCGGCTGGGAGCCGCATGTCGGGCCGCGCATGCAGGGCGACGCCGATGGCGAGATTCTGCATGGGCGCGGCTTCGCGCAGGCGCGCTACATCCACGGCAGCTGGCCGGGGATGGGTGCGGCCTGGGCGGCCTGGGTCGCCGATGTCGCGGTGAACCGCTCGACCGGAGAGGTCACGGTCAGCCGCGTCGTCGTCGGGCAGGATACCGGCATGATGGTCAACCCGGCCGGGGTGCTGCACCAGATCCACGGCAACGTTCTGCAATCGACCAGCCGTGTGCTGCGCGAGGAAGTGACCTTCTCCGAGACCACCGCCGTCGCAGCGCGCGACTGGGGGGCCTACCCGGTCCTGACCTTCCCGGAACTGCCGGCGATCGACGTGATGCTGATGGAGCGCCAGCACGAGCCGCCGCTCGGCGCCGGCGAATCCGCCTCGGTTCCGAGCGCGGCGGCGATCGTCAACGCCGTCTACGACGCGACCGGGGTGCGCTTTCGCGAATTGCCGTTGACGCCGGAGCGCGTGCTCGCCGGGCTGAACGGCCGTCCGATGCTGGCGCCGCCTCCCGCGAAGGAGAGCAGACGCGGCATCGGCTTCTGGGCGAAGCTGGGCGGCTTGGCTGCGGCTGCTGCGACGGTTACGGCCCTGTCATTTTCGATCGCGCCCGAGATCGCGCCCATCGCCCGGCCGGATCCGGCGACATGGTCGGCCGCGACCATCGAGAAGGGGCGCCAGCTCGCCGCGTTAGGTGCCTGCGCCGTCTGCCATACGGGCAAGGATGGCGTCCCCTATGCCGGCGGGCTCGCATTGGAGACGCCTTTCGGCACGGTGACGGCTACCAACATCACGCCCGATCCCGAGACCGGCATCGGCAACTGGTCCTATCCCGCCTTCGAGCGGGCGATGCGCGGCGGCATCCATCGCGACGGGCGCCATCTCTACCCGGCCTTCCCCTATCCGAACTTCACCAGGACAAGCGAGGCCGATCTTCAGGCGCTCTACGCTTTCCTGATGTCGCAGCCCGCGGTCGTGCAGCGCAACGAGCCGAGCAGGCTGACCTTCCCCTTCAATCTGCGCCCGCTGATGGCCGGCTGGAACCTGCTGTTCAACCGCGGCAAGGAAGCGAAGCCGGAACCCGCGCGCTCGGTGGCTTGGAATCGCGGGCGCTATCTCGTCGACGGGCTCGGACATTGCAGTGCCTGCCACTCGCCGCGCAACGCGCTCGGCGCCGAGAAGGGCGGTCAGGCCTATCTCGCCGGCGGCGAGGCGGAGGGGTGGGAGGCTCCGGCCCTGACCAGCCTCTCGCATTCACCGATCCCGTGGAGCGAGGCGGATTTCTACGATTATCTGCGTACCGGCCAGGCAGCCCGCCACGGCACGGCCTCCGGCCCGATGGCGCCGGTAATCGAAGAACTAAGGGAATTGCCGGACGCCGATATCCGCGCCATGGCGACCTATCTCGCCTCCCTGAACAAGCCGCTGCCGGAGCAGGAGGCGGCTACGCGAACCGAGGCGATCGTGAAGGCGACGGCCTCTGCCGCCAATCCCGGCACTTCGCCGGTTGCGCGGCTCTATGAGGGTGCCTGCGCAGCCTGCCACGAGACGGGCCGTATCGCGCCGCTCGCCAATCAGGGGCCTGCGCTGGGATTGAGCTCGAAGCTTCATGCCGCGACACCGGCCAATCTCGTCAACATGCTAATACAGGGCGGTGGCCACGGCGCGGGCCAGATGCCGGCCTTCGGGAATGCGCTCGATGATCGGCAGATCGCCAATCTCGCGGCTTATCTGCGTGGCCGCTTCGCGCCGGGGCGGCCGGAATGGAGCGGGGTGGAGAAGGCGATCGAAAAGGTGAGGGCGAATCGGCCTTAGCTGTGCTGGCCCGGGCCGGCTCCGCCGTCATTCCGGGGCATTGCGCAGCAATGAGCCCGGAACCCAGAAGCGATGGGCCGCCCCGAAAAGGCGCTTCTGGCCGATTTACTTTTTTCGACAGAATGCATCGCTTCTGGATTCCGGGCTCGCCGCTGCGCGGCGCCCCGGAATGACAGTGGAGGTTCGTTGTCCTCAGCGCAGCCCGTCCTCGCCCTTGATCTCGTCGGTCTTCAAGCCACCGACGCGGGGCAGGGGGCGGCCGGCGCTGGTCAGCACCACCGCGACTATGATCTCGTCGGCGCGCGGGGCGTCGGGCACGCGCACCTCCATGCCGTCGAAATGGCTGCGGACATAGGCTGCCGTCTTGTGGCCGAGTGGCACGTCGAGCACGACGCCGAGCGAGCCGCGCTTCTTGGCGGAGGGGATGAGAGCCGGCGCCTTGCCGAGCAGCTTGCGCAAGGGCGTCCCAAGCTTGGGATGCAGGATCGCCGCGGCGTGCTCCAGCTCGCCGTTCTCGCCTACGGCCGCCGCCTTGCCGTAACCCTCGACCTGCTCGCCGGGGATACCCAGCGCCGCCAGCGCATGGCGGCCGAGCAGGTCGCCCAGCTCCTCGCCGATCTCGATCATCGGCGCGAGGTCTGCCTCGTAGCGCCCGGCGAACGGATTGGCGATCACGGCGACCGCCGCGGCGCGACGCACGGCCGGCTCGACCGGGCGGCCCATCTCCGAGCGGGTTTCGTCGGTGATGGTGACGATCTTGCGGATGCTTGCGCTCATCGCAGGCCATCCTCTCCCTTGATCTCGGAGGCCTGCAGCCCCCCGACGCGGGCATGAATGCGCGAGCCTGTGGTCATCACCAGCGCGAAGAGCAGCTCATCGGCCTTCGGCGCATCGGTCAGCCCGACCTCGAAGGCATCGAAATGGCTGCGGACATAGGATGCGTTGATGTGGGTGACGGGGATGTCGAGCCGGGTGCCGGGGCCGCCGACCTTCTTGGTCGAGGCCACGATCGCCTTGGCGTCGCCGAGGATCTCGCGCATCGCATAGCCGCCCGGCGCATGCCAGAGAGCGCCATGTTCCAGCTCGCCGGCCGCGCCGACGATGGCGCCCTTGCCGTAGCCTTCGATAGCCTTTGGATCGCCGCCGAGAGCATCGAGAAGCTGGGTTGCCAGCGAAAGGCCGAGCGGCTTCAGATCCTCCATGAAGCCTGCGATCTCGGCGACATAGCGGCCGGCGAAGGGGTTGGCGATCACGGCCAGAGCCGCGCCGCGCTTCAGCGGCGCAGCGGGAGCGGGGCCGCCTTCATGGAAGATCGTCTCGACGACGACTGCGAGCTTGCGGATGGCGATCTCAGGCATGGGACAGTTTCCTCGATGTGGTTTCTGAAAGTGCGGGCAAGGCGAGCGTTTCGCTCCGGCCCTGGAGGTGCAGGGCGCATGACAGGATCAGGCCTAGCGCCTGCAATCTCTTCGCTTCTCGCAGGCCGGTAGCGAGTGCGTCTTGAATCTCGGTCTCGGCAAGCCTGCCGACATGGCGCGTGACCGGGATATTGCCCAGATCGCTGTCGGAGTGGATCGCGTTCGCGGGCATCCGGACGATGGCCGGATGGCCGGGCAGGTCCACCGCATTGGCAATCACGGTCGCGGCGGCATCGGCCATGGCGGCTGTACGCGCCAGCACCGTCACCGCTTCCGCGATCCCGCGGGAGAAGCTGCGGCCGGGATAGCCGCTGGTCGCGATGCCGTGGATGCCGTCCGTGGCGGAAATCGTCGTCGTGCCGAACAGGCTTGGCTGTTCCGGTCGGTCGACGAGCCCCACGCGGACATGCTCGCCCTCGGTCAGATGCAATGCGATGTCGCCGCCATTGTTGACGAAGGCGCGCCGCAGCGGGGCAGTGCAGACCATCGCGCCGAGGATTTCCTCGGCGACCGAGCCGGCGACCGCAGCCATCGGCGTGATGAAGGTATCGACGGCAAAGGGCAGGACCGCTGCGTGCATGCGCCGGGCGACCTCGCCGTCCGGAACCGGGCTTTGGCTCGTGACGCGGCTGCGCAGCAGGGAGAGTTCGCCGCAAAGCTTGGCCAGCAGCCCGTCGAAACGGCGGCCGGCAGCCTCATAGGCTGCCTGAGCGGCGGAATCCTCTCCGGTCGCCTGGATGACGAGGTCGATCGGCCCCTGCTGCAGCAGCAGGCGCTTGCCATCCGGCAGGAAGCGCATCGAGGGCCGTTCGAACATGTCCGCTATCCGTGAGAGCGCCGTGTCTTTTGCGGCGCGAAGGGCCAGGGATTGTCCTGCCGCTGCGGGAGCTGGAGGCGCCCCTCGCTCTTGAGCAGGCTGAGCGGCTGAACATGGTCCATATGGCCGCCGAGCTCCTGATAATCGGAGAGCTTCATGGTGAATTCCAGCGGCGCGACCAGCGCGGGCGTCGGGACGTAGCCGAAGGCGTTCTCCGGCAGGCGCGTGACATCGACCATGAAGGTGATGCCGCCGCCCGGCCAGATATAGACCGGGGCACCACCGCAGGTGACATAGGTCAGCGAATCCTTGACCGAACGCGTCAGCCGCACCGGATTCTCGGTGACTCCGGCGCGCAGCGAGCCGCCGGCGCCACCGATGAACAGCACCGTCGACAGCGCAGGCTCGCAGTTCTCCGCGATGCGGTCGACCGGCTCGCGCAGCGGTGCGGGAATATCCATCTCCACCGGGTTCAGCTCATCGTCGAGCTCATAATAGGCGGCATGCTCGCCGGTGGTCGAGACCATGAGCAGGCGCAGGCCCGGACGTGCGACCTTGGGGTCGAACGGGCCGAGGATGGTCAGCGGATCGCTGATATTGGTGCCGCCCCAGCCGGTGCCGGGCTGCGCCACCTGGAAATAGCGGCCGGGCGTCGACCGGCGGCCCTTCATCTTGAGGCCGGTCGGCTCCATGCCAAGCAATTTGCCGGCCTGGTGCTCGGAGAGGACGCCGGTGATGTGGTCGTCGACGACGACGACCTCGTCGACCTTGCCGTGCCACTGCCTGGCGAAGATGCCGATGGTGGCCGAGCCGCAGCCGACGCGCATCCGGCTTTCCGGAATGCCGTTGACGATCGGCGGTTGTCCGGCCTGCACGACGACCGTCTCGCCGCCGTCGATCGCCAGCTCGACCGCCTTGCCGTTGCAGAGCTGGAGCAGCGCGTCGCAGGTGACGCGGCCCTCCTTCTTCGAACCGCCGGTGAGGTGGTGCACACCGCCGAGCGAGAGCATCTGCGAGCCGTATTCGCCTGTGGTGACGTGGCCGACGGCCTCGCCCTCGACACGCACCGTCGCGGTCTCGGGGCCGAGGAAGCGGTCGGTGTCGATTTTGATCTTCACGCCGCAATAGCTGAAGATTCCCTCGGTCACGACCGTGACCATGTCGACGCCGTCGACCTCCGAGGAAATGATGAAGGGCGCGGGCTTGTAGTCCGGATAGGTCGTGCCGGCGCCGATGGCGGTGATGAAGGTGCCGCGCGGATTGAGGATGTCCCCGCTCCACTCGCGCTCGCCCGCAAAGGGCACGACCTCGCCGCCCTGGTCGATGGTCCGGCCGAGAACGACATGCGGATCGACGCGCACGAGCGCGCCGTCGACATTGCCGTAGCGGTCGCAGGCGCCGACCGCACCGGGCTTGATGAAGCACATGACGGGGCAGGCATCGCAGCGAATCTTGTCGTCCACGGCGGCGGTTGTCACGTCTGAGGCCATAGCTCGTACCCCTCGCGCCGGCGGCGCAGATTGTTATTGTTTGTATGCAAACAATGTAAGCGAACGAACGGGAGCCCGTCAACAGTGGGACAAGACACCCGCGTAGTCCGGGGGCTGGCGGTCCCGGTTGCATCGGCTACCGGGCGCGGGCCGGCATGAACGCATGAGGATGGCCGCATGCCCAATTTTGCATCGCGCCCGCCGGGCGGAAGCGCTAGAAGCCCAGCAACGTTCGGTGAGTCCTCAGCGCTGCCGGAGCATTGCGACGCCATGCGGGGACGGCGACCTTAGCCGCCTTCCGGCGTTGAGTGCCGCCCGCTTGCCCGCGGCGGCTGCCTTCAATGCGGGCAGCGGGCAGAATTATTATAGGTTGACAAGAATTTTGGACCCCATCAAATTCGTAGGTGCACAAACAATTCAGTTGCACGAGACGACCGCGATAAAGCCCTTTGAAGCCGGCATGGAGGAACCTGCCAGCGACGAAGGGACCGAATAGGCGCCGCGCATCTGAAGCAAGAACGAGGGGAACAGCGATGACGATAGACCGCAGACGCTTTCTAGCCGCCGCCTCCGCAGGCGCAGCAGCCATGGCTGCTCCCTCGCTCGTTCGGGCACAGGGCAGCGGCACCATCAAGATCGGCGAGATCAACAGCTACACGGCCCAGCCGGCCTTCCTGAAACCCTATCGCCAGGGCTGGGAACTGGCTCAGGATCAGGTCAATGCCGCCGGTGGCGTGCTCGGCCGCAAGCTCGAGACGATCTTCCGCGACGATGCCGGCAAGCCGGAGGACGCGGTGCGCCATGCCGGCGACCTCATCAATGCCGAGAAGGTCGACCTGCTCTCGGGCGGCTTCCTGTCCAATGTCGGCCTCGCGATCGCCGATTTCGCGGCTCAGAACAAGCGGCTCTACGCCGCGTCCGAGCCGCTCTCGGATGCTCTCGTCTGGTCAAAGGGCAATCGCTACACCTTCCGGCTGCGCCCCTCGACCTATATGCAGGCCGCGATGCTGGTCGAGGAAGCCGCGAAGCTGCCGGCCAAGAAATGGGCGATCGTCGCGCCGAACTACGAATACGGCCAGTCGGCGGTGAAGTGGTTCAAGGAACTGCTGAAGAAGGCGCGGCCCGATGTCGAGTTCGTCGCCGAGCAGTTCCCCGCGCTCGGCCGCATCGATGCCGGCGCCACGGTCCAGGCCTTGGAAGCGGCCAAGCCCGACGCGATCTTCAATGTCACTTTCGCTGCCGACCTGACCAATCTGGTGCGCCAGGGCAATACGCGCGGCCTGTTCGAGGGGCGCGCCGTTGTCTCGATGCTGACCGGCGAGCCGGAATATCTCGATCCGCTCGGCGCCGAGACGCCGGAAGGCTGGATCGTGACGGGCTACCCGCATGCCGATCTGCAGACGCCGGAGCACGTCAAGTTCCGCGACGCCTACAAGGCGAAGTACAACGACTATCCGCGGCTGGGCTCGGTCGTCGGCTTCGACACGATGAACTCGATCGCGGCGGCACTGGCCAAGGCCGGTACGACCGACAACGAGAAGCTGATCGACGCGATGAAGGGGCTCAAATTCCCATCCGCCTTCGGCACGGCCGAGTACCGCGCCGTCGACCATCAGTCGACGCTCGGCGCCTTCGTCGGCAAGACGGCGGTGAGGAACGGCAAGGGCACGATGATCGACTGGAGCTATCGCGACGGCGCGAAGTACCTGCCGAGCGACGATGTCGTGAAAGCCATGCGCCCCGCCGGGTGAGGCTCAGCCGCCACATAGCCGGTTCCCGGACGGGCTGATCCGTCCGGGATGTCGTCTCAAACCTTCTGCTCTGCGATCGCCTCCGTCGTGGCCTAACGTGCCGGCGGGGCCAGTGTCGTATACTGCCCGAAGGCGAGGTCCTCATGTTCGATCTCATTCTCACGCAGACGCTGAACGGACTTGCCTCCGCATCGTCTCTGTTTCTCGTCGCATCGGGGCTGTCGATCATTTTCGGCGTCACCCGTATCGTGAATTTCGCGCATGGCTCCCTCTACATGCTGGGCGCCTATCTGGCCTGGACGCTGGTGACCTGGTTCGGCCCCGGCGACGCGCTCGGTTTCTGGGGTGGCGTGGTGCTTGCGGCCCTTTTGGTTGCGGTCGTCGGTCTGCTGATGGAGGTCACGATCCTGCGCCGCATCTACCAGGCGCCGGAGCTCTTCCAGTTGCTCGCGACCTTCGGCGTCGTGCTGATGATCCAAGACATCGCGCTGGCCACCTGGGGCGCCGAGGACAAGCTGGGGCCGCGTGCGCCCGGCTTCCGCAGCTTCGTCGTGCTCTTCGACAACCGCTTCCCGACCTACGAGCTGTTCCTGATCGCGGTCGGGCCGGCCGTGCTCGCGGTGCTCTGGTTCCTGTTCCAGAAGACGCGCTGGGGCACGCTTGTGCGGGCCGCGACGCAGGACCGCGACATGGTCGGCGCGCTCGGCGTCAACCAGCGGCTCCTGTTCACCTCCGTCTTCGCCTTCGGCGCGATGCTCGCCGGCTTCGGCGGCGCCCTGCAACTGCCGCGCGAGGCCGTGACCCTGCACATGGACCTCGCGATGATCTCCGAGGCCTTCGTGGTCGTGGTGGTCGGCGGGCTCGGCAGCGTGACCGGCGCTTATCTCGCTGCCGTGCTGATCGGGATCCTGCATGCCTTTGGCATCCTGATCTTCCCCAAGATCACGCTCGTTCTCGTCTTCCTGGTCATGGCGGTGGTTCTGGTCATCAAGCCCTACGGGTTGATGGGCAAGCGCCCGGTCGGCCATGCGCGCGGCCCGGCCGCAGCCGAGCCCTTGCTGACGCCCGCCGACCGCGCGACGAAGCTGGCCGGGCTCGCCGCCCTGATCCTGCTCGTGCTCGCTCCGCTGGCGACGCCCGACTATCTGCTGCTGACGCTGACCGAACTCGTCATCTTCGCGCTCTTCGCCGCATCGCTGCATTTCATGATGGGGCCGGGCGGCATGGCCTCGTTCGGCCACGCCGCCTATTTCGGCCTCGGCGCTTATGGCTCGGCGCTGGCGGTGAAATGGCTGGGGGCCCCGATGGAGCCGGCGCTGATCATTGCGCCATTCCTGGCGGGCATCGCCGGCGTGGTCTTCGGCTGGTTCTGCGTCAGGCTGTCCGGTGTGTATCTCGCCATGCTGACGCTCGCCTTCGCGCAGATCTCCTGGGCGACGGCCTTCCAGTGGGTCGATCTCACCGGCGGTGACAACGGCATCCTCGGCGTCTGGCCGTCGCCCTGGGCGGTTTCGAAGACGGCGTACTACTATCTGGCCCTGGTGGTGTGCGCGATCTGCATCATCGCGCTGCGCTTCGCCGTGTTCTCGCCGCTTGGCTACGCGCTCAGGGCGGCGCGCGACAATCCGCTGCGCGCCGAGGCCATCGGCATCGACGTGATGCGCGTGCAGTGGGTGGCGTTCACCGTCGCGGCCTTCTCGGCTGGCATCGCGGGGGGCCTGTTCGCCTTCTTCAAGGGCTCGGTCTTCCCGACCTACATGGCGATCCCGCGCTCGGTCGACGCGCTGCTGATGGTCCTGCTCGGCGGCGTGCAGACGGTGTCCGGCCCGATCATAGGCGCCTTTGCCTTCGCGGGCCTGAGCGAGCAGCTGATGAAGCTGACGATGTACTGGCGGTTCATGCTGGGGCTGTCGATCGTGCTGCTGGTCGTGCTCTTCCCGCGCGGTCTCGTCGGCGGCCTGCTGGCGCTGCGGGAGCGGCGGCGCGATGCGCAGCACACCGATGATGGCGCGATCCCGGCCCGGCTGGCTGTGGAGGGCGTGCGATGAGCGCCGTTGCATCCCTGCGGTCCGATCTTGCGGACGATGCCGTTCTGGTCGTGCGCGATCTGGCGAAGTCCTTCGGCGGCGTCCATGCCGTTCAGGGCGTGTCTTTCTCGGTCGAAGCCGGCAAGATGCTGGCGCTGATCGGCCCGAACGGCGCCGGAAAGACGACCTGCTTCAACATGCTCAACGGCCAGCTGCGCCCCGACAGGGGAGAGGTTGTCCTCGCCGGCCGGCCGATCACGGGGCTGAAGCCGCGCATCGTCTGGCGCATGGGCGTGGGTCGGACCTTCCAGATCACCGCGACCTTCACCTCGATGACTGTCCGCGAGAACATTCAGATGGCGCTGATCTCCCATGAGCGCGGGCTCTGGAACCCTTTCGCGCCGGCCCGGGCGCGGCATGTCGCGGAGGCCGAGGCCCTGCTCGCGCAGGTCGGCATGCTCGAGCAGGCGGATCGCGCCTGTGGCGTGCTGGCCTATGGCGACCTCAAGCGTGTCGAGCTCGCCGTCGCGCTCGCCAACCGGCCCCGCCTTCTGCTGATGGACGAGCCGACCGCCGGCATGGCGCCGCGCGAGCGCATCGAGCTGATGGCGCTGACCGCCCGGATCGCCGCTGCCGAAAATATCGCGGTGCTCTTCACCGAGCACGACATGGATGTCGTCTTCACCCATTCCGACCGCGTGATCGTTCTCGACCGTGGCCGGCTGATCGCCGACGGCACGGCCGAGGATGTCAGGCAGGATCCCAATGTGCGGGCGGTCTACCTCGGCTCCGGCGCGACTTCGGGAGGCCATTGATGACCGCGCTGCTCGAAATCTCCGCACTCGACGCCTATTACGGGCGCGCGCATATCCTGCAGGGCGTCGCCTTCGGCATGGCGAGGGGCGAGGTGCTGGCGCTGATGGGCCGGAACGGCGCCGGCAAGTCCACGACGATGAAGGCGGTCATGGGCCTCGTGCCCCCGGCCGGCGGCAGCGTCTCCTTCGACGGGCGTCGCATCGACGGGCGCGAGCCCTTCGAGATCGCCCGGCTCGGCATCGGCTATGTGCCGGAGGAACGGCGCATCTTCTCGGAACTGACCGTGATGGAGAACCTCTCCGTCGGCCAGCGGCCACCGCGAGAGGGCGTGCCGCACTGGACGCCGGAGCGGCTCTTTGCGCTTTTTCCCAATCTCGGCCGCATGCGGGACAGGCCGGGCGGCGCGATGTCCGGCGGCGAGCAGCAGATGCTGACCATCGCCCGCACGCTGATGGGCAATCCGCAGCTCGTCCTCCTCGACGAACCCTCGGAGGGGCTGGCGCCGGTCATCGTCGAGGAGATGGCCAAGACCATCCTGGCGCTGAAGGACGAGGGATTGAGCATCCTGATCTCGGAGCAGAACCTGCATTTCGCCGGTAACGTCGCCAACCGCGCCGCGATCATCGAAAAGGGCATCATCCGCTTCACCGGGACGATGGACGAGCTCAAGGCCGACGAAGCCATCCGCAGCCAGTACCTGTCGCTCTAGAGCGTGCTGTTTTTTCACGGAAGCACGTCGTCATCCCGGGCTTGACCCGGGATCCATGCCGGAGCGCGTCCAGTCGAGGTTCAGGCATGGATCCCGGATCTGCGCTTCGCTCCGTCCGGGATGACCAGCCTTTCCACGAAACTCCAGCACGCACTAAAGGCCTCGACCTCAGGGCACCCGAGCAGGCACGCAATTGCGGTGGATGGCGTTCTGCTCAGCCGAGCTTGGCGAGGAGCGCAAGCAGTTGCTTCGCCTCCTCTCGCGACAGAGGTTCCAGCGTCGCGGCGGTGATCGCCTTCGCCTTCTCGAAGAGCTCGGGTATCGTCGCCTGCCCCTGCTCGCTCAGCCGGATGAGGATGCGCCTCTGGTCGTTGGGATCGGGCAGGCGTTCGACGAGGCCACGTTCGGCCAGGCGGGCGATGACGCCTTTGATGGTCGCAGGGTCCATCGCCGTCATGCGGCCGAGCTGGTTCTGCGAGATGTCTTCGCCCCCTGCAGCAAGCTTGCTCAATGCGGCGAATTGCGTCGGCGTCGGACCATTCTCGCCGATGGTCTGCTGGAAGATGGAGATATGGCGCTGCTGCGCCCGGCGCATCAGGAAGCCGACCTGCTCGTCGAGCACATAGCCGTTTGGCCGACCGACGGCCGGTTGCGAAGGCTTCTCGCCGGGCTCCTCGGGGCGTCGGGTGGACGCGCGCGCTCTTCCTCTCATCAGTTCTCCCCGCGGATGAGCATGCAGCTTGCACCGGCCCCTGAGCGGCTCACTGCACAATAAGGCGACAAAACTTGTTACTATACGTTCAATCGCCGCTTGTCCTGCCTTGAGTGCGCACGCCTTCGATTAAGGTGTCACTAGCCTTGCGGTCGCCTCCGGCCTCGCCGTGCTTGCGGTATCAAGGACTGGAGTGCGATCCGCAGTCGATCGACACCTGAATCTGATGCCTCAGTCCAGCGCCGTTCCTTGGCTGAGCCCGGCCGAGGTCTTGCCGCTCCCGCGGGCTCGACGCACCAACTCCTGGCCTACGGGCATATGTCCGCGCGGAGCTGCGTGGCGGGCCTTCGCGTTCGTCGCCATCACGGGCGGTCGGCAGCATCGTCGCGTCGAATGCCGCCACAGCCCGACCGGGTTCGCTATGATCTCGATAGCCGCTTTACGTTCGAGCGGACCTTTTGCCGGTATCCTCGAACAATCCCGATCGGTGCCGTGCCGGTTGCCAGCCTTCCAGCGGCCTGCTGGGCCGCGGCGACTTTCTCGGCCACCATTCGTTTTGCTTCGCTGTCAGCCGCCGCGCCACCTCTCGCGAGCTTGAGGGTGCGAAGCCAGATCGCTTGCTGGGCTTCAATTGCGAGCATCGACATCTCGTAGAACATTTTGAACATGGAACGTGGTTTCCTGCTACTCGGCATTGTGCTCTAGGTCGCCTCCGTGGACTTCCCCATGGCAAGGCTCTCGACATACCGGCGCCGGTTTTCCGAGGTGTTCGCCAAAGCGCGCTCGTCGAGCCATGCGATCAAGGCAGCCGGTCGAACCGTCACGAACTGAAGCGCTCTGCCCCTCGCCAGCCATTCGTTGCAGACCGCAAGTGCCTGCCGGCGCCAAGCCTCGTAATCGGGCGGCTCGTCATTGCCGTCGAGAGCCATTGCCCAAAGGCAAGCGAAATCTTCTGGCTGGTACCACGGTATGGCGACCGTATAAGTTTCAATTGTGGGTTTCACGGGAAAAACCGATCAACCGCGTTATCTGCGGAAATAAAGGCGTTAAATCCCGCTCTCTAAAGGCGCCTGTTTGCCCGGCATGTCAAAATAAATTCACGTATTATTTGAAAAATTTAGAGCATTCGTTGAAATTGCAGCGAAATACCGCCCGGTATGTCTTTTGACATACTGATTTTAATTATCAGTTGATCGGAACATAGCGCTGCGCATGGCCGTTTTTCGCAAAGGTAAAACGGGAGTTCAATTTCATGTTCATGCGCGTCGATCGGCTTCAGGCCGAACTGCCACCTCCAAAAAAGGCAGATGCCAATGCCGCCGCCGCTCTCCAGGAGTTGCTCGGCGGCAAGTATGGCGAGATGTCCACCCTCGGGAACTACATGTTCCAGAGCTTCAATTTCCGCAGCAAGGAGAAGCTGCGGCCCTTCTACAGTCTGGTCGCCAGCATCACGGCCGAAGAACTCGGCCATGTCGAGCTGGTTAGCAATGGCGTGGCCATGATTGCCAATGGGCCGGACAAGAAGGATGGCGACCTCGGCGACGGCGGAGACATCTCCAAGGCGCCTTACGAAGGCATGCAGGATATGCGGCTTGCAGCGGCATTCCTGTCGAATGCGGGTGGCGCGACGCCGGTCAATAGCAACGGCGTCTCCTGGAACACCGATTTCATCACGACAACGGGCAATGTCGTGACCGATCTGCTGCACAACTTCCATCTCGAATGCGGCGCTCGGCTCCATAAGCTGCGCGTCTACGAGACGCTGACCGACCCGACAGGACGCGAGGTTTGCGGCTATCTGCTGGTCCGCGGCTCGGTC
Organism: Bosea sp. NBC_00550; assembly: GCF_026020075.1. Taxonomy (NCBI): domain Bacteria; kingdom Pseudomonadati; phylum Pseudomonadota; class Alphaproteobacteria; order Hyphomicrobiales; family Alloboseaceae; genus Allobosea; species Allobosea sp. NBC_00550. Next base: position 3,289,304 of record NZ_CP102772.1, on the reverse strand, counting down.
CACGCTCATGCCTATGCACTTGCGCTGAAGCAGATCACCGGCGTCGAGATCGAGAAGATGCTGCCGACGCCGAACATCAATCTCGACAAGATCCCCGAATGTCAGAAGTACCTTCAGGAAGGCTCGCACCGGCGCCTCTACACGTTCAGCCCCAGCGATTACCGGGAGATGGCGGGCATATGGGGCAACGGAGAAATGGCCCTGCCGGGCGATCCCCCAGGCGAGTTGGAAGTCGTCGAGGGCATGCCGGAGGGCGGCAAGATCCATCAGTTGACCGGCGTTCCCTCCGCGTTCACGCCGGACTATGCCCCCGAGGAAATGTTCGAGATTGCCACCAAGCTCTACAAAGCCTCTCGATAAGGAACGAGCGATGGCTGATCGTGCCGACACCAATCTCGACGGTGCCGCCGAGCGTGCTCGGCGGCAAAGCGAAGCATCTTGAGGTCCGTTTGCGCCGATGCGTGCGATCAGGCGATCTGTTCGAGCGGGTGGATCTCGATCTGGGCAATGGTTCCGGCCGGCAGCTGCGCATTGAATGCACGTATGGCCTCGCCGGACATGTGCTGTTCCCATAGGGATCGCGATGCCCATTCTTCAACGAAGACGTAGACGCCCTTTTGGGTGGGGTTGCTGAAAAGATGGTAGGATACACATCCTGCTTCGGTTCGGGTTGCGACGGAAAGAGCAGCTGGCGTGCTTCTCGAACGCATTCTCTTTTCCCATCGTTATGACAACGCGGGCCACGACTTTGATGTTGGCGGTCATCTCTTGCCTTTTGAGTTGAGGGAGTCATTTGCCTGCGCGTCGCCGTTCGGCTTCTTGTCGACGGCACACGCTGGAGGCTCCCAGTCCCCGCAGGTGGGAGACTGGGCTATCAGGAATGACGAGGGTTATTTCAGGCGCTTCAGCAGCTCGGCGGCGACAGCCGGGGCGGAAGCCGGATTCTGGCCGGTGATCAGCTCGCGGTCGACGACCACATTCGACGTGAATGGGGTCTTGTTGCTGACGAAGCTGGCGCCGGCGGCCTCCAGGGCGCTTTGCGGATAGAACTTCATCTCTCCGCCGTTGAGCAGGCCCTTCGCCATTTCTTCTTCGTTGTTGCTGATCACCGTGAATTTGTATCCGGCGTAGATCCAGTCCTGCTTCTTCGTGGCGCCATTGGCCTCAAGCTGGCTGGTGAACCCCTTGGCATCAGGCAGGGCCGAAAGCAGCGCGATAGGTCCGTGACAAACGAGCGCCGTGGTTTTGCCCTTGGCATGGAAGTCGGTGAGAAGCTTGCCGAGTTCCGGGCTCACCAGGAGGTCCTGCATCGGGGCATGGCCGCCGGGGACAAAGACCGCGTCGAAACGGTCGTAGCCGATCTGTTCCACGCGAGTGAGGCTGATGACGGGCGACTTGGTCGGCGACGTCAGGTTGAGCTTTTCGAGCAGCGCGCTGCTCGCCTGCATCTCCGTCTCGTTGCCGGCGAAATGCATCTTGTCGACGGAGGACTTGTCGAGGGTGGGCGCGTTGCCCTTCGGTGTCGCGAAGGTGATGTCGTGGCCGGCGTCGAGCAGGGCTTTGACCGGCTGCATCAGCTCGTTGAGATAGAAGCCGGTTTCAAAGACCTTCCCGTCCTTCAGGTCGAGGCGTCCGGTATCCGAAAGAACGACCAGGACATTGCCGGCCTGCGCGTTGATGGCGGTCGTTCCCAACGCCAGGGCGACAGCGAGAGTGCGAATGAGCTTCATGATAGTCTCCAAGTGAGCGCGACCCGCCGCCAGGCAGGGAACGCCGTCAGTTCGAGTTGGGATTTTCAGGAACGGGCGTTCAGCAGATCGCGCAGGGCTTCGCCGACTCCGGCTGCGGATTGCGGGTTCTGGCCGGTGATCAAGCGGCCATCCACCACCACCTTGGCGGTCCAGTCGGGCGCGGGATGATGGTGAGCGCCGCGTGCAACGAGCGTGGTTGCGAGGAGGAAGGGAACCTCCTTGTCGAGCTCGACAGCGCGCTCCTCGTCATCGGTGAAGGCGGCGACATTCTTGCCGGCCACGAGATGGGTGCCGTTGCTCAGCGTGACGTTGACCAGTGCTGCCGGGCCGTGACAAACGGCGGCGACGACACCACCCGCCTCATAGATGCTGCGCGTGACGCTGTTCACCGCCGGGCTCTTCGGAAAGTCCCACATGGCGCCATGGCCGCCCGCGAAGAATATGGCCGCGTAGCGCTCGGGCTTCACGTCCGCCAGACGCTGCGTCGTTCGGATGGCACTGCGGAAAGCGTCGTCGTTCCAGAAACGCGCGTTGACGGCGTCGTCGAGATCGAGCCCGTCGACCGGCGGCTCGCCACCCTGATCGAGGCGAACTCGACCGGAATGCCGGCGGCTTCCAGCACCGCCAGCGGATGCGTCACCTCGCCGAGATAGAAGCCGGTGGGCTCCCCGGTTTCGCCTTTCGCGCCGTGGCTGGTCAGAACGAACATGACGGGTCTGCGCTGTCCATCGATGTTGGCCATGATTTGCTCCTGAACATAATCATCGTGGACATTTCGGGGTCCGATGACGCCAATCTATTCAGGCCGATTGCAGCGATAAATAATCAGCGATGGAATTGATTTGTTCGCTATGGAGCCAAATGGTAACGCCTCTGTCGGCGCACGCGCGGCTGCCCAAATCCGCGCGAAGCTGAGCGGCGCCAGCAATGGCGAAAAATGCCGGTGTCGAAATCGATTTAGTCGCGAGAGGCAAGAATGGGCAGGCGGTTCGACCATCTAGGGGACGTTGAGGTTTTCGTGACGGTGGCGGAGAAGGGATCGATGACCGATGCGGCGGTCGCGTTGTCGACGACGCCGTCGGTTCTCAGCCGGGCGATCACGCGCCTGGAAACGCGGCTCGGCGCCCAGCTGATGCGTCGGACGACCCGGCGCCTGAACCTGACGGATGCCGGCCGCGCCTATCTCGACCAGGCGCGCAATGCGTTCTTCCTGATCGACGACGCCGAGCGAGCCATTCAGGGGCAGGAAGGGGCGCATCTGAAGGGGCGCATTCGCCTGAGCGTGCCGACGACCTATGGCCATTACCGGCTTCCCGCGGCGCTCGAGGGGTTCGCGAGAGCCTATCCGGAGGTCCAGATCGAGTTGAGCATCGCCAACCGCAACGTCGATCTCGTGGCCGAAGGCTATGATCTGGCGATCCGCCTAGGGCCGCTGCAGGATAGCGGGCTCGTCGGACGGAAGCTGGAAGATGCGCCGCTGCGTCTGGTGGCGTCGTCTGACTATCTGGACCGGGCCGGAACGCCGAAGACGATCGAGGATCTGGCCGACCATCGATGCCTGCCCTTCGTCATGCCGAGCACCGGTCGTTGTGCGCCCTGGCTGTTTCGCGCAGGCGAACGCGACATCGATTGGACGCCGTCGGGCCGTGTCCATGTCTATGACGATGTGCTGGGCGTCGTATCGCTGGCCGAAGCCGGCCTGGGCATCTGCCAGTCCTACGATTTCATCGTGCGTGATCGCATTGCCCAAGGGCGGCTCGTCGAGATTCTGGAGTATGCAAGCGGGCGCACCCGGCCGTTTTCGATCCTCTTCGCGCCGCATCGCCGCCTGTCGGCCGCTACACGGGCCCTGATCGATTTCCTCACGACGGATAGCGCGGTGCGGGCTTGGGAGGGGGCGAGTTAGGCCGCGCGCCCGAACCATGCGCGCGCGCGACGTCCAACCTGAGAAAGCCCTTCTTTTTCAAGCGATGGAAAGCTTGAGCGCTACTGCAAAGGCGAGAACGAGACGGGCGAGAGGATGCGAGTGGCCTGAACATCGATGAAGCCATCGACGCATTTCAGGTATTCGTGCCACCGCTGGTCCGCCAGCATGTTTTTGCGGCGGGCGGCGCGATCTTCGAAGCTCTCATAGCTCCAGATCGCGACGATATGATTGAGTTCGCCGATCTCGCTGGTGAAATAAGCGACGAGGTTGCCCAAGTGCTCCTTCTGTATCGGAAGCCCGTGGTCTCCATAGAGTTGGAGGAACTCGGACAGCTTGCCGAACTTGATGCGATAATCGCGCTCTTCATAGATCATTGCGTACACCGGTTGTTGCGAGCGGGACGGGGAGAGGCCGGTGGTTGGCGGGCGCTGAATGGCCGCCAACCGAAGCGGCTTCACGCAATTCCAAAGCCGCCGTCGACGGGAATGATGGCGCCGGTGACGTAGCTTGCGGCGGGCGACGTCAGGAACCCGACGACCTCGGCCACGTCGCGAGGGCTGCCCCACCGTCCGAGCGGAATGCGGGCGAGCAGCGCGGGCGCGCGTTCTGGGTTCTGCAGAGCCCCGGCCGAGAGGCGCGTTTCGATCCAACCGGGAGCTACGGCATTCACGCGAATGCCTTCCGGTGCGAACGCGACGGCGTGAGAGCGGGTCAACTGGACAACCGCGCCCTTGGACGTCGCGTAAGCAGGATTGCGGGGGGAACCGAAATAGCTCCACATCGACGCGATGTTGACGACGGATCCGCGATTTCGCGCCAGATGCGGACGCAATGACATGGTGGCGATGTGCCCTGCCGTGACATTCACGTCCAACACCTTGCGGAACCCCTCAGGCGTGAACTCGCGGTTCTCGTGCAGAATGATTCCAGCTGCGTTCACGAGAACGGACGCATCCGGGCAGGCTTCCGCGAGCTCGGCGAGCGCGGTCTCGTCGGTGACGTCGAGCTTGCGGAACTCGATCGCCGGAGGCAGATTCTCGTCGCGATCCAGCCCGATCGCGATGATGCGCAAGCCTCTCTCGGCGAGTAATTCGGCACAGGCCCGTCCGATGCCGGTGCCGCCGCCGGTGACGATGGCCGTCCCGGCTCCAGATTTCTTTTGGTCAGGCATCTACGTCTCCGATGCGGTGAATGTCTTGCGCCGAGGCCAGGATCGCGCGGCCTACGGGTTGAACAGAAAATCGATCAGGAGGCCGATCTGAGCGCGGACCATGTGCTCGCCGAGATGGATCTCCGCACCGGCCTGTTCGGCCTCGGAGAGGAGGCGGGTCTTTGGCGGTTGCATGATGGCTTCGGCGACAAGCTGGCCCGGACGGAAGCCTGTATCCGAGACCGGAAGCGGGTCGGTATCCTTCATGCCGAGCACGGTAGCGTTGACGACGATGTCGTATGAGCGCGGATCGGCCGGGCCTTCCGAGGCCTTCTTGCCGGTCATGTCGCCGACCAGGGCAGCCAGCGCCTGAGCCTTGTCGCGGCTGCGATTGGCAATCGTCAGAGACGCGATCGGCTCCCGCGCCAATGCGAGCGCGATTGCGGACGCCGCTCCACCGGCGCCGATGAGAAGGACATTACGATCGGTGAGGTCGTGGCCCTGGCTCTTCAAGCCCGCGACGAAGCCCTCGCCATCCAGGATTCCGCCTTCGAGCCGGCCATCCTCGCCGCGCCGCACGACATTCACGGCCCGCAGTGCCGCGGCATCATCCGTCAGGTGGTCGCATAACTGGGGAAGCGCCGTCTTGTGCGGCACGGTCGCGATGAACCCGGCCATGCTTTCGGAATGCCGAAATGCATCGATCACCGTCGGCAAGTTGCCCGGCGCCACCTGCCAGGGAATGACGATGGCATCGATGCCCCGCGTGGCGAGGGCCGGATTGAGAAAGGACGGGGCGCGGATATGGCCGGCCGGGTAGCCGACCAAAGGGACGAGCCGGGTCTTGCGGAGATTGATGGTGTCGTCACGAGCGCTCCTCCAAGCGATGAAACACCATATATCATATTTCATTTGAAAAAGGCCGCAAGGGGCATTTTCCGGCACTCGGCCCTCGATTAGACCCGAGACCGGAATATGATATATGAAGACGAGGTCGCGAGGGCATCCATGAAAACGCTTAAGCCAGTCGTAAAAGGGAACCTTTCGGAGCGCGTTTACGAGAATATCCGTGGCGCCCTGATGGAAGGACGCTTTCAACCGGGCGACCGCCTGCGTATTGCGGAATTGGCGGATGAGCTCGGTGTTTCGATAACGCCGGTACGTGAGGCGATCTTCCGTCTGGTCAGCGACCATGTGCTGGAAATGAAGGCAGCGACCGCGATCCATGTCCCCGAGCTTTCTGCGGCAAATCTCGACGAGATCCAGCGCATCCGGATTCATCTGGAGGGCGAAGCGGCGGCCATGGCCGCGGAGCGCATCACCAAACTTGAGTTGGCCAAGCTCGAGCGGATTCAGGCGGACTTCCACAACGCCGCGGCCGTGGATTCACGCGAGGCCGCCATTCAGAATCGCCTGTTTCATTTCGCGCTGATCTCGGCGGCGCGAGCGCCGTTGATTCTGGCGACCGTGGGAAACATGTGGGTGATGATGGGGCCGTTGCTCCGGCGGTTTCATGAGGAGATGCCGCCGCGCGAACTCGGTAGCCGCGATCACAAGCATTTCGAAGTGCTGGACGGCCTGCGGGAACGGAACCCCGAAAAGACCAGGCAGGCGATTCAGGCGGACATCAAGTGGGGCCGCGTGATGATCGACTGGGTCGAGCGCAAGGCGGAAAGCTTGTCCGCATAGGGCGCTCGGGTAGCCGGCCAGTTTCTAACGATGGCCCGGCTTCCAAAGATGACCCCTTGGCCCGTCGGCGTCGCGCCGGCTCCCTTGCGAGCCGCTTAGCGAGCCTTGCTTTATAGGTTGGCGGTTCCTTTCGCTGCGGCCCGACGTGCTGCCGGCCGTTCTTGCGGAGCCTGCATCGCGGTCGCCTGGCGCCGCATCTCGCCACTCTAAAGCCAGCGCCCCGTTGCAGATCCGGCTGTGTTCCGGGCTCGGCTGCCGCGCGGCGAGAATTAAGGCCCCGCACCAACTGACACCTCGCCCCAACCGGCTGGGAAGCGGCGCAGCGTTGACAGCACCTCCGTTCGAAGATATATCCTGTATCATATTTAAAAGAAGATGTGGGAGGAGAGGGTCTATGTCAGGTTTCAATCGACGCATTGTGCTTTCAGCCGCGGCCTTGGCCGCCGGGACGGCCGTTCTAGGGACGGCCGCGCGGGCCCAGGCCGAGAACGAGGTCTCGATCGGCTTCGTCCTGCCGCTGTCTGGAGCCTCCGCGACAATCGGCAACCAGACCAGGCTGGGCGCTGTCGTTGCCGCGGAGCAGATCAATGGCGCGGGCGGGATCAAATCGCTCGGCGCGCCAAGCTGAAGTTGATATTCGCCGACTCGCAGTCGAAGCCCGATGTCGGCGCCGCGGAAACCGAGCGTCTGATTCAGCGTGAAAAGGTTGCCATGATCGTCGGCGCCTACAACAGCGCCGTCACCTTCCCCGCCTCCGAGGTCGCCGAGCGCTACAAGACGCCCTGGCTCGTCACCGGCGCTGTGAAGGACGAGATTACCGAACGCGGCTTCAAATACGTATTCCGGCCGAATAACAAGGCTCAGTACGATGCGCGCGAGCAGATCGACGCCATCGATCTGCTGAAGCAGGAAACCGGCAAGGGCCCGGCCCGTATCGGGCTCTTCTACGAGGGCACCGACTGGGGTCGCTCGCATGTCGCGGCCATCCAGAAGCTCGTGACCGCGCGCGGCATGCAAGTCGTGCTGAACGAATCATATCCGCCCAACCAGGTCGATTTCTCGGCGCAGCTGCTCAAGATCCGCGCAGCGAAGCCCGATGCGATGCTGGTCGTCGCCTATACGCCGGATCACATCCTGTTCTCTCGCCAGTTCTTCGAGAACAAGATCGATGTGCCCTACGGTATTCATTCGGTCGGGGGCGGCTCGGAGGATCCCGGCTTCTACAAGGGGGTCCCGGCCAAGGCCGTCGAGTATCTGTTCGTGCAGGAGGACTGGCAGGTCGACCGGATCAAGGCAGATCCGACCCCGGAGCTCCAGGATGCCAACGCTCGCTTCAAAAAGGAATTTGGTTACGAGATCAATTCCTACGGCGCCCAGGGACTTTCGAACCTCTACGTCATCAAGGATGTGCTTGAGCGATCGGCGTCTGCGGACAAGGAGAAGATCCGGTCCGCTCTCGCCGCCACCGACATCACGTCGGGCCCGGCCTTGTCGATCGGCTATCAACGCATCTCGTTCGACGAGCAGGGCCAGAATACGCACGCCCATGGCGTCATTTCGCAGAATATCCGCGGCGAAAGGCGAACTGTCTGGCCGATGGAAAACCGTCTGAAAGACACCAAGCCGGTCTGGCCGCTGCCGGCCTGGGCGCAAAGATAGCCTTCGATCGTTTCGACTGCCGGCCGGGCTCTTTGCCGCGGCCGGCGCCACTGAAACCCCAGCGAACGCTTCGCCCGTCGGAAAACCGCCGGACGGAATGTTGCGCGACCAGGGGGCGTTTATGGATCCGCTGATTCTTGGGTTTGCCGTGGTCAACGGCCTCCTGATCGGAGGCCTGTACGGCGGAATTGCCCTCGGCCTGAGTTTGATTTTCGGCGTTCTGCGCGTCATCAATTTCGCGCATGGATCGTTACTGATGCTGGCGATGTATATCTCCTATACGATCGTCAGTATAACAGGTCTCCATCCGTATTTTACTGTCATCGCTACAGTGCCCATCCTGTTCGCCATCGGGTATTGTATCCAGGCCTATGTCATTTCGCCCCTGTTCAAACGCGAGCGGGCGCTGGTCGTCGAGCCGCTCAGTGCGCTCCTGCTGACGGCGGGGCGTCTGCGAAAATGATATATCATATAGCAATGGAGTGATGAGATGGAAACGGACGCCCTTGACCGACAGCTTAGCAATTCGCTTGCGCTGACGGCGGAACAACTCGCGCTGCTCCGCGAGAAGGCGCGGTTCATCCGGCTGGAAACCGTACGGCTCATCGAAATCGCGAAGGTCGGGCACTACTCGTCGGTCTTCTCCGCCGCGGAGATCTTCGCGGCGCTCTACTACGACGTCATGAACCTCCGCCAGGGCGAGCCGAAATGGGAGGACCGCGATCGGTTCCTGATGGGAAAAGGGCACGCCGCGGTCGGCCTCTACCCGATCTTCGCCGAGCTGGGTTTCATCACGAAGGAGTTGCTCGACGGCTATACCCGTCTTGGCAATCCGCTCGGCGATCATCCCGACATGCGCAAGGTTCCGGGCGTCGACTTCTCGTCGGGCTCCATCGGGCACGCTCTCTCCAACGGTGCCGGCATAGCGTGGGGCGGGCGCCTGCAGAACCGGGATTTCACGACCTTCGTCATGGTCGGCGACGGTGAGATGCAGGAAGGGCAGGTCTGGGAAGCCGCTCAGTTCGCCTCCCACCACAGGCTGTCGCGGCTGGTTGCGATCGTCGATCGAAACGGCTTCCAGCTGGACGGTTCGGTCGACGACGTCATCGGCGTCGAGCCGCTCGATGAGCGTTGGCGCGCGTTCGGCTGGGAGACCCACGTGGTCGACGGCCACAACCTGAATGAACTGACCGCGCTTCTGCGGCGGGTGAAGGCCGATGCGGGGAGGACGCAGCCCTGCTGCATCATTGCGAAGACGGTCAAGGGAAAGGGCGTTTCGTTCATGGAAACGGAACCCGGCTGGCACCTGGGCTACCTCGATCCGGCCGATGCCGAACGCGTACGCCAAGAAATCCTCGCCACGGAGATTTGATCAATGTCGCAGCCCATGTCGCCGAATTCCTGGCAGTATCGCGCGCTCAACGCCATTACGCCGGGCCTGAACCATTTTTCGGACGCGCTCATTCACCTCGCTGACGCCGGGCATCCGGTAATCGCGGGATCCGCCGATCTGCAGTATTCGAACGGGCTCAACAAGTTCGCCAGCCATTATCCGGATCGCTATATCCAGTTCGGCATTTCAGAGCAGAACATGGTGTCGGCCGCTGCCGGATTGGCGACGACCGGCTACATGCCGTTCGTGGCGACCTTCGCGTCCTTCCTCGGACTGCTCTGCTGCGAGCAGATTCGCATGGATGTGGCCTATGGCGGCCAGCCGGTGAGGCTGATCGGGCATCACACCGGCATTTCCCTCGGATTCTATGGCACGTCCCATCACGCGACCGAGGACATCGCGACGATGCGCTCGATCGCTGATCTGACGGTCATCTCTCCGGCCGATGGCCCACAGTTCGAGGCAGCGCTCAAGGCTTCCGCCGATTGGCCCGAGCCGATCTATTTCAGGATCGGCCGTGGCCGCGAGCCGGAGGTCTACTCCTCCGATACGCCGTTCACGATCGGCAAGGCCATCGAGCACGGGATTGGCGAGGAACTCACGATCATCGCATGCGGCCTGCCGGTTTCCTCGGCGCTTGCAGCAGCCGAGAAGCTGAACGGTGAAGGCCGTTCGGTCGGCGTGATCGATATGGCGACGATCAAGCCGCTCGACCGCGCAGCCATTCTGAAAGCCGCGTCCCGGTCGAAGATCCTGATGACGGCCGAAGAGCACAATGTGCTCGGCGGGCTGGGGGCTGCGGTGGCCGAGGTCCTGGCTGACGAGGGAGCGGGCATCAAGCTGGTGCGGCACGGCATCCATGACGAGTACAGCCTGATTGCCCCACCGACCCACCTCTACGCGCACTACAAACTCGACGCCGGCGGTATCGAGAGCGTCGCGCGGGAGACGCTCGCAAAGATCAAATCCTGAAGCATGACATCGAAAGAGCCCTGACGGGCTCTTTCGTGTTTTTGGGCTGTCGGCGCGGCGCTCCACTCAGATCGGAGTCGCATGCCGGAACGTGTCCAGGCAGGCCGCCAGCTCTGCCGCGGACAAGGCCCGCTTGAAATTCCTGACATGGGGCGCCGTCAGGGTCCGCTCTGCGGCTTCCAGGAGCGAGGCCTGCGAAGCTTCGGCCGCTCCGAGATCAGCCAGGCTGCGCGGCAGGCCGACCGTCCGGTACCACTCGGCCAGCTCGGCGACGATCGCGTCATCCCGCTTTTCCAGCGTCAACTGGATCAGGAGCCCGAAGGCGACCTGCAGCCCATGCATCGCCGCCGCGACACCCGGAACGGCCGGCCAACCCCGCGTCAGCGCGTGAGCGATCGACAGGCCGCCGCTTTCGAAGCCCAGGCCGCTGAGCAGCAGGGTGGCTTCCACGGCTCGCTCGAATGCAGGCGTCGGGCTTCCCGAGCCTGCACAATCCAGCGCGGCCGCGGCGTCGGCCCGGAGTATGCGGTAGCAGCCGTCAGCGAGCAGCTGTGCTGCGAGAGTCGAATGTTCCCCGAACATATTCGCGCCGCCTGCCGCGAACGCCTGTTCCGCCTCAAACTTCTTTGAGATCGCATCCCCGATCCCGGCAAGAAACAGATGCTTCGGTGCTTTGGACAGCAGCAATGTGTCGACCACGACATAGTCCGGATCGAAGGGCAGGTGCTCCACCGCGACGAGCTGATGCCGGTCATCGTAGATCACGTAGTTCTTGCTCGTGGGTGAGTCGTTGGAGGCGACGGTGGGCACCGTGATGAGACGCGTCTTGAGGGCGTTGGCCACGGCCTTGCCGATGTCGATGCTTTTGCCGCCGCCCGCGGCAATGACGAGATCGGGCGCATGAGCGCGCACGCTTTCGACGACGGCGGCAATCTTCTGATGCGTGACCTCGCCTTCGACCAGGGAGATCCGGGCGTCGACCTGCTCCTCGGCGCATAATCGCAGAACTCTCTCGCCGATCATCTTGCCGACTAGCGGATCCGAGACGACCACTGCACGCCGCCCGAGCCTCGCCGCGAAAGCTCCGAGACCGCTGAGCGCGTCCGGCCCCTGAACGTAACGGCTTGGCGCACCAAAAATCTTGAGCACAGGCTATCTCCTCGTTTCAATAAATATCATATATCATTATGGACGCCCGACGGACTAGATGCTCGGGAGGCGCATCGGCATCGCGGCAGGCGGAAGCCTGCCTCGGCGAGGACACGGCAAGTGAGGAGCACGCATATGGCCGACGAAACATTTCTGGCGACGCTCAAGGATCGCTCTCTGTTCCGCGAGGCGAACTATATCGACGGCGCGTGGCTGGAGGCCGATACGGGGCGGAGCATCTCGGTCACCAATCCGGCCACTGGAGCTGCAATAGGCCGGGTGCCCTCGCTCGGCGCGAAGGAGACGGCCCGCGCGATCGCGGCGGCCAAGCGCGCCCAGCCGGCCTGGCGCGCGCTGACGGCGCAGGAGCGCGCAGTGAAACTGCGGCGCCTCTTCGCGCTGATGATGGAGAATCAGGAAGACCTCGCCCGGATCATGACGGCGGAGCAAGGGAAGCCCCTGGCCGAGAGCCGCAATGAAATCGCTTATGCCGCCAGCTTCATCGAATGGTTCGCGGAAGAGGGAAAGCGCATCTACGGGGATACCATTCCCCAGCATCTCCCCGGCCGCCGCATCATCGTGCAGAAGGAGCCGATCGGCGTCTTCGCGGCGATCACACCCTGGAACTTTCCGGCTGCGATGATCACGCGCAAGGCCGGCCCCGGCTGGGCTGCGGGCTGCGCAGGCGTGCTGCGCCCGGCGAGCCAGACGCCGTTCTCGGCGATTGCGATCGCTGTCCTGGCGGAGCGAGCGGGCTTTCCGGCGGGCGTTTGTAACGTCATCACAGGGCCGGGCAGCGAAATCGGCGGCGAGATGACCTCGAATCGCGATGTGCGCAAGTTTTCCTTCACGGGGAGCACCGAGGTTGGAGCGGCCCTGCTGGCGCAGTGCGCCCCGACGATCAAGAAGACCAGCTTGGAACTGGGCGGCAATGCGCCCTTCATCGTCTTCGACGACGCCGACCTCGACGCGGCGGTCGAAGGCGCGTTGATTTCGAAATACCGCAATGCCGGCCAGACTTGCGTCTGTGCCAACCGGTTGCTGGTACAGGACGGAATCTATGACGCCTTTGCCGCCAGGCTGAAAAAGGCGGTCGAGGCGATGAAGGTCGGCGATGGCTTCGGTGACGGCGTGGCCGTCGGCCCGCTGATCGACGAGGCCGCCGTCCGTAAAGCTGAAGATCACGTCGCCGATGCGCTCGGCCGCGGCGCGTCAGTCATCACGGGCGGGAAGCGCCATGCGCTTGGCGGCAGCTTCTTCACGCCGACGATCCTGGTCGACGTCCCGCGGGAAGCCAGGATATTCCGCGAGGAGACTTTCGGACCGGTGGCGCCGCTGTTCCGCTTCAAGACGGAGGCGGAGGCGATCGAGATGGCCAACGATACCGAGTTCGGCCTGGCGTCCTATTTCTATAGTCGCGATATCGGCCGGATCCTGCGCGTGGCGGAAGCCCTCGAATACGGAATGGTCGGTATCAACGAGGGGCTGATCTCGACAGCCGTCGCGCCATTCGGCGGGGTCAAGTCTTCCGGACTCGGCCGCGAAGGATCAAAATACGGAATCGAGGACTATCTCGAAATCAAGTATCTCTGCCTGGGCGGCATCGATGCCTAGAGGGCTTTCGCCGACGGCGTGGGCCCGACTCACAGATCGGGCGCTCCAGATGGCTTTGAGGCGCCTTGCTGCAGCGTAGCGGGCCGGCGTCATCCGCTTCGCTCTCGCGCGTAATGCTGCTAAACAGCAGCAATCCAGTGTTTCTTTCCGAGCGATAAGCTCCGCGAGGAACCCGTCCGGAATTGTCACGAGAACAGTCAGGTTTGACAAAGTCACGTGTTGGGCTCATGTTGCGGCAATCGATCTAGGCCGAACGAATTGGCCCCGCGCTCTATTGCGCACCGCTGACGAACTTCCTGCTCAAATCGAAACATGCGTGGCGTCCGCTGCGTATGCACGGTCGCTTTTTACAGGAGGTCAGCATGGCCCGCGGCACGGTTAAGTGGTTCAATAACGACAAGGGCTTCGGTTTCATCCAGCCCGAAGACGGCGGCCAGGACGCTTTCGTCCATATCAGCGCTGTCGAGCGCGCTGGTCTGCGTACGCTCAAGGAAGGCCAGAAGGTCTCCTACGAGCTGGTGCAGGACAAGCGCTCCGGCAAGGTTTCTGCGGATAATCTGCAGGCCGAGTGAGTCGAGACGCCGTCCGGCGCGATAATCGAGATGTGTGGCGACCGCGGATGTACCGGCGCCTAATTCGATAAAGCGACGGATGGTCACGGAGGGTCGGGATAGCCCGGCCCTTTTCTTTTACCAGAAGGATATCCGAATGCAGGTTCTCGTTCGCGACAACAATGTCGAGCAGGCGCTCCGCGTCCTCAAAAAGAAGATGCAGCGCGAGGGCGTGTTTCGCGAAATGAAGGCTCGTCGTTCCTACGAGAAGCCGTCTGAACGCCGCACCCGTGAAAAAGCTGAAGCCGTCCGCCGCGCCCGCAAGGCAGCGCGCAAGCAGGCCCAGCGCGAGGGATTGATCCCCACTCCCAAGCGTGCAGAGCGTCCCGCTCGCCCGCCGCGTCCCGCCGCGTTGGCGTGATAGCGAGGAAACAGGCTTGAGCTTCAACCCGCAGAATTTCACGGATCGTCGGGCTCATTCGGCCAGCGCAAAGAAAGCGCTTCTCGAACGCTTCCAGGCTCGCCCGAAGGCGGATGATCCGATCATGGTTCAACGCCGCGCCGAGCGGGAAGCTTTGGCCGGGGCGCGAGCCGAACGGGAGAGCGAGAAGGCCCGGATCCGCGCTGAAGAGGAACGTCTCGCAGCGGCCGAACGTGAGCGTATCGCCGAAGAAGAACGCCAGGAAGAACGGGCTCGCGAAGTAGCCCGCGCGGCCGAACGAGCCAGAATCGAAGCTGATCGTCCGCGCAAAGTGCTTCTCGAAGCGGTCCAGTACATGCAAACGCGTGCTGCCGGAAAGCGCCGCTGACAGCTGGCGTTTAAGAGCGCCAAGGAGTTCTGCGATGTCGACCAAGCGGATTTCGTCAGACGAAGCTCAGTTGCGAGCGCAGAGCAGGGCAACGCTTGCGGCGCAACGTCGTGTCGAGGCGGACAGCGCGCTCGAAGCTCTGCGGATCGAACAGGCTGCGGTTCGGGATCGGACCGCCAAGTTGCGCGCGCTCCGGCTGGCAAAAGAGGCGGCCGAGGCCGAAGCCGCTGCTGCGGTTGCAGCCAGTGCACCGCGCGCGCCTGCCGCAAAAAGCACTGTCCGGCGGAGTCGCATCGCCCGATAATTCGACAATCGGGGGATGGTTATCGATCGCCTTACGATCAGGCCCATCCCAGTGTTGCGCGTGACCGTCCTGCTGGAACGATGGGCCACCATACACGGCGGCCCGTTCAAGATGCTCGAAGAAGCAACGCAGGCCATTGACAGGCGCCCGCGCCGTGCCGCTCGGCATGGCGTTGCCGTCGATCCAAGACAGTAGATTCCTGACCAACCGGTTTGGCCGACGCCAACGTTGATTAGCCACAATGACTCGCTATCCATAGCGGTCGACAGAGCAATCAGCTGGCATTGCCTCCAAGCGAGGCGCCGGCCTCACTCCCTCGAAAAATCGATCGCTGTGCGCAGCTCCTTGGGAGCTTTCGGTGCGGCGATTTTACAAGGCGCGACGGCAAAGCCGTGCGCCATCGGATTGATATGAAAAACATCACACGACTTAAACAGATCAAAAAGCAGCAGCCTGCTGCAGTTCCGCAAAATGTATTGCCGCCTAAGTCTTCTCCGAACTGGAAACCCCAATCTTCCAGCTTATCCCGGGCAGAGCTGCGCGCTATCGTTGCGCGGATGATGGGCTAGAACGGCGGTGAATCTTCAGGCCCCCAAGCTGCCGGCTCGGTAATCCACCGAGTTCAGGCGGCGGTCTCCACGTACTGCGCTGGCGGTGGGACACCGGGCCGCTGAACCAGATTGTCCCTGGCGAACAGCTCCGCCAGCCAATCGACGAAGACACGCAGCTTGTTGCTCAAATGCCGGTTCGGGGGATAGACGATGTGCAGCGGCTTTGGAGCCGCGCACCAGTCCAGCAGCAGCGGCACCAGCCGCCCATCCGCGATCGGCTCGCGAGCCATGAAGGTCGGCAGCTGCATGATGCCGTGGCCCGCAAGCCCGGCGGCAAGATACCCGGTGCCGTCATTGAGCGAGATGGTGTAGCGGCCGGCGATCTCGATCGTTTCCGTGCGATTCTGGTAGATCATCGGCAAGACGCGTCCGCCCAGAGCCGGGCGGTAGGCGACGATCTGATGCCCGCTTTCGATGTCGCGCGGATGGCGTGGCGTGCCGAAGCGGGCGAGATAATCGGGCGAAGCACAGGTGATGAGCTGCATCTCGCCAATCCGCCGGGCGATCAGGCTCTGGTCGGCGATCTCGCCGGCGCGCACCGCGCAGTCCAGGTTCTCGCCGATGAGGTCGGCCGGACGGTCGCTGAGGCCGAGGTCGAGCTGGATGTCGGGATAGCGGGCCTGGAACTCGTGAAGCGCCGGGATGATCACCGAGATCGCCAGCGCCGAGCTGCAATCGACCCTCAGCCGTCCGCTCGGGCGCGCCTGTGCGACCGTCAGGCTGGCGTCGAGCTCATCGAGTTCGGAGAGCAGGCGTAGCGCTCGTTCGTAATAGGCGGCCCCATCCATGGTCACCGTCACACGCCGCGTCGTGCGGTTCAGCAGCTTGGCTCGCAAATGCGCTTCGAGCTGCTGGATCAGCTTCGTGACTGTCGGCTTCGGCATGTCGAGGAGATCCGCCGCACGCGTGAACGTCCCGGTTTCGACGACCCTGACAAACGCCCGCATGGCTCCGAGCTGGTCCATGTGCCCTCTGATTGTTTCTCTGTGTAAACAATGAATGAGTGATTAGCCTATTTATTTCGATCAGGCCACCCACTACCTCATGCTGCAACGCAACAGCGAAGGTGAGCCATGCCCGCTATCGCAACACAGAGGCTGCAGCCGGTTCTCTCCGTCTTCTGGCGGGACGAGAGCCTGAGCGTGCGTGGCGAGAGCGTCGCGGGCCGTCTCTATGTGCCCGCGGACGTGCCTGAAGATGCCGGCCTCGTGCTGCATCTGCATGGCGGCCACTTCAACAGTGGCTCTCTCGCCGAGGGACAGGCAGTCGCTACCGCTTTGACCGAGGCTGGCGCGGTGGTGTTCTCGCTCTCCTATCCGCTCGCCCCGGGGCTGCGTTTCCCCGATACGCTGGAAGGCATCTATGTCGCGCTCGAGGCTCTCGCCAGAGGGCGCGCGCGATGGACGGCTCGCAAGGCTCCGGTCTATGTCGCGGGCGAGGAGGCCGGCGGCAATCTGGCGGCGGCGCTGGCGATGATGGCCCGCGACCGTGGCGGGCCGGCGCTGGCCGGGCAGATCCTGCTTTCGCCGATGCTCGATGCCTGCCTCGCGACCGCTTCGCTGCGCGAGGTGCAGGCCGGTCCGGTGGGTTGCCGCTGGGCAGATGGCTGGGCCGATTATCTCGGCACGCCCGAGCGCGCGGCCCATCCCTATGCAGCGCCGCTTCAGGCGACGCGTCTCACCGGGCTGCCGCCGGCGCTGCTGATCAGCGCACAGGACGACCCGATGCGCGACGAGGCCGCACAATATGCCACTCGGCTGCACAAGGCCGGCGTGACCGTCCGCCATGTCGAGCTCGACGCGACGACGCATTGGCCGCAGGCCTATGCCGAGGCGCCGAAGGAAGGTTCCTGCCTCTGCGCCACACGCGGCGCCATCGCGGCCTTCTATGCCCTGACGGCGCCGCCCTAGCGCTCGGCCGCTTCGCCAATTCCATTCCGATCATTCCATAAGGATTTTGACCCATGATTCAGGGAACGAACCGTCGTCGCCTGCTGGCCGGGCTCACCGCCTCGGTCGCTCTGGCCGCCATCATCACCATCGGCCTTTCCGGCAACCGCGCGCAGGGCGACACGGCGCCAGCCGCGCCGCCCGCCATTCCCGTTTCCGTCGCCACCGTCGAGGCGCGCGAGATCGTGCCCTGGGCGGAGTTCTCCGGCCGGCTCGAGGCAATCGAGCGCGTCGAGCTGCGCTCGCGCGTCGCCGGCGTCGTCGAGGCCGTGCATTTCCGCGAGGGCAATCTCGTCAAGCAGGGCGATCTGCTCGTCAGTATCGATCAGGCGCCCTATCTCGCCGAGCTGGAGCGGGTCCAGGCGCAGGTGCTCGCCGCGCAGGCGCGCGTCGCACTGGCCGAGAGCGAGAACGAGCGCGGCCAGCAGCTCAGCGCCAGCCGCAACCTCTCGCAGCGCGACCTCGACACTCGCGTAAATGCCCTGCGTGAGGCGCAAGCGAATCTGCGCGCGGCCGAAGCCGCCCGCCGCACGGCGCAGCTCAATCTCGATTACACCCAGATCCGCGCGCCCATCGCGGGTCGTATAGGGCGGCTCGACGTCACCATCGGCAATCTGATCGCGGCCGGCGGGCAGGTGCTAACGAGCCTGCTTTCGGTCGATCCGATCTATGCCGCGTTCAATGCCGACGAGCGCAGCCTGCTCGATGCGCTGGCCTCGCTGCCGAACGGCTCGCGCGCGCTGGAGCAGATTCCGGTGAAGCTGACGACGGCTGCTGGCGGCAACACGAGCGTCAGCGGCCGGCTGCACTTCGTCGACAACGGCATCGACGGCGCCAGCGGCACGGTGCGGGTGCGCGCCCTGCTCGACAACCCGGAAGGCCGGCTGATGCCGGGCCAGTTCGTCCGCGTGCAGCTCGGGCAGGCCAAGGCCGAGCCGCAGCTCGTCATCAACGAGCGGGCGGTCGGCACCGACCAGAACAAGAAGTTCGTCTTCGTGGTCGGCGATGACGCCAAGGCGGTCTGGCGTGAAGTCTCGCTGGGGGCTGCGCATGATGGGCTGCGGGTCGTCACTGCCGGGCTGAAGCCCGGCGAACGCATCGTCGTCAACGGGCTGCAACGTGTCCGGCCCGGTGCGGTGGTTGCGCCGGAGCCCGTGCCGATGGCCGAGAAGAGCGAGTTGAGGAAGCCCGCGACCGAACTCGCCCAACGCTGAGGCACATAGCCGTCATTCTCGGGCGAAGCGGAGCGCAGACCCGAGAAACTCAGGCAGGATGAGGCTGAAGGAGCCTCATTCGGTGGGAGATGCTCGGGTCAAGCCCGAGCATGACGGCGTTTTTCATCCAACGACAAGCCGCTCGCCAAGGGGGCGTCCCATGAATCTCTCGAAATTCTTCATCGACCGGCCGATCTTCGCGGCGGTGCTCTCCGTGCTCATCTTCCTGGCCGGGCTGCTCTCGATCAGGGCTCTGCCGATCTCCGAATATCCGGAAGTCGTGCCGCCTACCGTGGTCGTGCGCGCGCAATATCCGGGCGCCAGCCCGCGCGTCATCGCCGAGACGGTGGCGACGCCCATCGAGGAGCAGATCAACGGCGTCGAAGGCATGCTCTACATGTCGAGCCAGGCGACGACGGACGGCGTCATGACGCTGAACGTTACCTTCCGGCTCGGCACCGACCCGGACAAGGCGCAGCAGCTGGTGCAGAACCGCGTCAGCCAGGCCGAGCCGCGTCTGCCGGAGGAGGTGCGCCGGCTTGGTGTCACCACGGTCAAGAGCTCGCCCGACCTGACGATGGTGGTGCACATCACCTCGCCGAACGGCCGCTACGACATGACCTATCTGCGCAATTACGCGGTGCTGAACGTCAAGGACCGGCTGGCGCGGATCGACGGCGTCGGCCAGGTTCAGCTCTTCGGCTCGGGCGACTATTCGATGCGCGTCTGGCTCGATCCGCAGAAGGTCGCCGAGCACGGCCTCTCGCCCGGCGATGTCGTCCGCGAGATCCGCGCCCAGAACGTCCAGGCAGCGGCCGGCGTGATCGGCTCCTCGCCCAACGCGCCCGGTCTCGATCTTCAGCTCTCGGTCAACGCCCAGGGCAGGCTCCAGAACGAGGAGCAGTTCGGCGACATCATCGTCAAGACCGGTACTGACGGCGCGATCGTGCGGTTGCGCGACATTGCCCGTATCGAACTGGGCGCCGCCGAATACGCGCTGCGCTCGCTGCTCAACGGCAAGTCGGCCGTCGCCGTGCCGGTCTTCCAGGCGCCCGGCTCCAACGCCATCGCGATCGCCGACCGCGTGCAGGAGGTGATGCGCGAGATCAAGCAGAACATGCCCGAGGGCGTGGACTACTCGATTGTCTACGACACCACCCAGTTCGTCCGCGCCTCGATCAAGGCGGTCATCTCGACGCTGCTGGAAGCCATCGCCCTCGTCGTGCTCGTCGTCATCGTCTTCCTGCAGACCTGGCGGGCCTCCATCATCCCGCTCGTCGCCGTGCCGATCTCGGTCGTCGGCACCTTCGCGGTGATGTATGTGATGGGCTTCTCGATCAATGCGCTCAGCCTGTTCGGCCTCGTCCTCGCCATCGGCATCGTCGTCGACGATGCGATCGTCGTGGTCGAGAATGTCGAGCGCAACATCGAGAACGGGCTTTCCCCGCGCGAGGCGACCTACAAGGCGATGCGCGAGGTCTCCGGCCCGATCATCGCGATCGCGCTGGTGCTCGTCGCCGTCTTCGTGCCGCTCGCCTTCATCTCCGGCTTGACCGGGCAGTTCTACCGCCAGTTCGCGCTGACCATCGCGATTTCGACGGTGATCTCGGCGATCAACTCGCTGACGCTGTCGCCGGCTCTCGCGGCGCTGCTGCTGAAGGGCCACCACGCTCCCAAGGACGGGCTGACTGTCGTCATGGACAAGCTGTTCGGCTGGTTCTTCCGCGCCTTCAACCGCTTCTTCAACCGCTCTTCGGAGGCCTATGGCGGCGGCGTGCGCCGGGTGATCTCGCATCGGGCGATCATGCTCGCGGTGTATGTCGTGTTGCTCGGCCTGACCGGCGTACTGTTCAAGGCGGTGCCATCGGGCTTCGTGCCCGGCCAGGACAAGCAGTACCTCGTCGGCTTCGCCCAGTTGCCGGATGCCGCGACCCTCGACCGGACGGAGGATGTCATCCGCCGCATGGACGAGATCGCGCTGAAGCATCCCGGCGTCGAGAACGCGATCTCCTTCCCCGGCCTCTCGATCAACGGGTTCACCAACTCCTCCAACTCCGGCATCGTCTTCGTCGGCCTGAAGCCCTTCGACCAGCGCAAGGACCCCTCGCTCAACGGCAACGCCATCGCGATGCAGCTCAACAAGGAGTTCGGCGGCATCAAGGAGGCCTTCATCGCGATGTTCCCGCCGCCGCCCGTGCAGGGTCTCGGCACCATCGGCGGCTTCAAGCTGCAGATCGAGGATCGCGCCGGCCTCGGCTATCCCGCGCTCGACGAGGCGACCAAGGCCTTCATGGCCAAGGCCGCGCAGGCGCCGGAGATCGCCGGCATGTTCTCGAGCTTCCAGGTCAACGTGCCGCAGCTCTATGCCGATATCGACCGCACCAAGGCCCGCCAGCTCGGCGTGCCGGTGACGGAGGTGTTCGACACGCTGCAGACCTATCTCGGCTCGACCTATGTCAACGACTTCAACCGCTTCGGCCGCACCTACACGGTGCGCGTCCAGGCCGATGCTCCCTTCCGGGCGCAGCCGGAGAATATCGGGCAGCTGAAGGTGCGTTCGAACGCGGGCGAGATGATCCCGCTCAGCGCGGTCCTGAACGTGCGCGCCGATTCGGGTCCGGAGCGGGCGATGCGCTACAACGGCTTCCTCTCCGCCGACATCAATGCCGGCCCGGCGCCGGGCTTCTCCTCGGGGCAGGCGCAGGAAGCGGTGGAGCGTATCGCGGCCGAGACCCTGCCCAAGGGCTTCGCGTTCGAGTGGACCGAGCTGACCTATCAGGAGATCCTGGCTGGCAACTCGGCGGTGATCGTCTTCCCCGTGGCCATCCTCCTCGTCTTCCTGGTGCTGGCGGCTCAGTACGAGAGCATGACGCTTCCGATCGCGATCCTGCTCATCATCCCGATGGGCCTTCTCGCGGCGCTGACCGGTGTCTGGCTCTCGGGCGGGGACAACAACGTCTTCACCCAGATCGGGCTCGTGGTGCTGGTGGGATTATCGGCCAAGAATGCGATCCTGATCGTCGAATTCGCGCGGGAGCTCGAATTCGAGGGCCGGACACCGGTCGAAGCGGCGATCGAGGCGAGCCGGCTGCGGCTGCGGCCGATCCTGATGACCTCGCTCGCCTTCATCATGGGCGTGGTGCCACTGGTGACGTCGACCGGCGCCGGCGCCGAGATGCGCCAGGCGATGGGCATCGCGGTCTTTGCCGGCATGATCGGCGTAACCGCCTTCGGTATCTTCCTGACGCCGGTCTTCTACGTGCTGATGCGCAAGCTGGCGGGCAACCGCCCGCTGGCGCGGCACGATAGCGACGCCCCTGTCTTGCAGGCGGCCGAGTGAGGCACTTCGCATCAGATGGAGCGCGCGGTTCCCGGGCGCTCCATCGCTCCGCGTCGTGGCGGAGGGCATGCCGCAGGTCAGGGATCGTTTGTCATACGGGACAAATGGCCGGCGCAGGCGTCCATCTCCTTCCGAGGAGAAGAATAATTCAACAAAAAGTGACGCATTATTCCGCAGTTACGATAGGAATTTTCTTCGGATGACGCGCGGGAGAGATTGCGTCTCCAATGCAGTGTTCTTTTGAAAGAACGTTTCATTGACGGTATCCGGCCCGAGGCGCAGTCTTTTCCGCAATTGGCAGCTGTCGTCGGCAGCTCGGATTATTGCGGAACATCGTCATGATCACCCGTCGTACGCTATTGCTGTCCGGAGGCGCCGCGCTTGTCCTGCCGGCTATCGGCGAGGCCGTAGCCGCAGAGCCCAATGGCGAACCGATCTATCTCGGCGTCAGCGGCCCGCTGACCGGCCCCAATGCCCAATATGGCGCCCAATGGAAGCAGGGCTTCGACCTCGCCCTCGACCAGATCAACGGCAGCGGCGGCATCAAGGGCCGTCCGCTGCGCTACATCTTCGAGGACACGCAGAGCGACCCGAAGCAGACCGTCGCCGTCGCGCAGAAGTTCATCGCCGACAAGCGTATCGTCGCGGAGCTCGGCGATTTCGCCAGCCCGGCCTCGATGGCCGCTTCGCCGATCTACCAGCGCGCCGGCCTCGTCCAGTTCGGCTTTACCAACTCGCATCCGGACTTCACCAAGCCGGGCGACTTCATCTGGAGCAACTCGGTCAGCCAGGCCGACGAGCAGCCGCTCAATGCTGCCTATGCGGTCAAGCGCCTGGGCTTCAAGCGGATCGCGCTGCTGCACCTCAACACGGACTGGGGCCGCACCAGCAAGGACCACTTCGTCGCGGCCGCCAAGCAACTCGGGGCCGAGGTTGTCGCGGCCGAGGGCTACCTGCCCGAGGAAAAGGATTTCCGCTCGACGCTGGTGCGCGTACGCGATGCCAATCCCGACGGGCTCTTCCTCGTCTCCTACTATGCCGACGCCGCGCTGATCGTGCGTCAGGCCCGGCAGACCGGCCTGAGCATCCCGGCGGCAGCGTCGAGCTCGATCTATTCTCCCAAATTCGTGGAGCTCGGCGGCGACGCGTCCGAAGGCGTCTTCACCGCGGCGCGCTTCTTCCCCGAGGACCCGCGGCCGGAGGTCCAGACCTTCGTCAATGCCTTCAAGGCGAAATACGGCAAGGAGCCGGACGCCTTCAACGCCTATGCCTACGACACGGTGATCCTGTTCGGGCAGGTGCTGCGCGAGGCGCCGGATCTGGAGCGCAGGACGATCCGAGACACGCTCTCCAAGGTCAAGGACGTGCCGAGCGTGATCTACGGCAAGGCGAGCTTCGATCCGCAGGCACGCCGCGTGCTGGGCGCCCGCAACGCCGATCTCGTCGTGAAGAACGGCCGCTTCACGCTCTGGGACGGCAAGGCGACGAACTGAGCCTCGAACGCCTTCCGCAAGAGGCTCGGGTCATCCCGGACAAACCGCGACAGCGGCGCCGATCCGGGATCCATGCCTGAGCCTCGATCGGCGCACTCCGGCATGGATCCCGGGTCAAGCCCGGGATGACCTCGTTTTTCGTCCGGACGATCCCAAGAACCGACGCAGCGATGACCTCCTGGTTCGACCACACCATCAACGGCCTGATCATCGGCAATATCTACGCCTTGCTGGCGGTGGGGCTTGCCCTGATCTTCGGTGTCAGCCGGCTGATCAATTTCGCTCATGGCTCGGTCTATGTCGTCGGCGCCTATGTCGGCTGGGTCGCGGTCTCGGTTCTGCAGACGCCCTTTCCGGTCACGCTTTTCGTCGTGGTCGCCTTCACGGCGGGGCTCGGCATCCTGATCGAAAGGTTCGGCATCCGGCCGCTGGCCGATGCGCCCCGTATCGCGCCACTGCTCGCGACGATCGGATTGAGCTTCGTGCTCGATCAGACCGTGCAGATCCTGTTCAGCCCCGATCCCCGCTCGGTGCCGATGCAGCTGCCGAACTGGCGCATCACGATCGGCGGCGGTTCGATCGGGGTGCTCGATCTGCTGATCGGCGGCATCGGCATCACGGCCGCCAGCGCGCTTTTCGCCTTCCTCAAGCTGTCGAAATGGGGCTGGGCAGTGCGCGCCACCGCGCTCGACCGCGACGCAGCCCGCGCCATGGGTGTCGATGTCGACAAGGTCAACATGATCGTCTTCGCCATCGCCTCGGCGCTCGGCGGGGTCGGCGGCGTGCTGGTCGGCATGTATTACAATGTGATCACTCCGACGATGGGTTTCGAGGCGACGCTGAAGGGCATCGTGGCCGAGGTGGTCGGCGGCGTCGGCAACGTACCGGGCGCGATCGTCGGCTCGCTGCTGCTCGGCGTGATCGAGAGCTATGGCGTCGCGCTGCTCGGCACGAGCTATCGCAATCTCTTCGCTTTCATCCTGCTGATCGTGATCCTCGTGCTGCGGCCCAACGGGCTCTTCGCCAGTCGCCGCCAGCTCCCACCTGAGCCGATGACCGGCACCTTCGTCGCGCCGAGTAGGCCGGTGCGGCTGCCCGTGCCGCTGCTGGCGGCGGCGACCGCCTTCTTCATCGCTCTGCCCCTGCTGATCGACAATGGCTACCTGATCCAGACGCTGACCAATGCATGGCTCTATGCCTTGCTGGGCCTGAGCCTGACGCTCGTCGCCGGCACCAGCGGCCAGGTCTCGCTCGGCCACGCGGCCCTGCTGGCGATCGGCGGCTATACTTCGGCGCTGCTCGCCTCGGATTTCGGCTGGCCGGTCTGGCTGACGCTGCTTCTGGGTGGTGTGGCTGCGGCGGGGCTCGGCACCTTGCTGGTCTCCCCGGCCTTCCGGCTGCGCGGCCATTACGTCTCGATCGCCACGCTCGGCATCGGCGAGATCGTCGCGCTCGTCATCCTGAACTGGGAGAGCGTGACGCACGGGCCGATCGGGGTCGCGGGCATTCCGCCGCTCTCGCTCTTTGGTTTCGAGCTATACGACACCAACGCGATCTACTGGTTCGCCTTCGCGCTGATGGCTTCGCTGGCGCTGCTGCAGGTCAGGCTGCTCGGCTCGCATCTCGGTCGCACGCTCAGGGCCGTGCGCGACGACGACGTGGCGGCGCGCTCCTTCGGCATCGGGCTCAACCGCTACAAGGGCCTGGCTTTCGCCTTCGGCGGCTTCTTCGCCGGCATCAGCGGCGCCTTCACCGCTCATATGTACTCCTTCATCAACCACGAGACCTTCAACACGCAGATCTCGGTGCTGGCGCTGACGATCGCGATCCTCGGCGGCATGGGCAATGTCGGCGGCGCCATCCTCGGCTCGCTCGCGTTAATTGGCCTGCCGGAGGTGTTCCGCGTCGCGGCGGAATACCGCATCCTGCTCTACGGCATCGCGCTGCTGCTGCTGGTCCGCTTCCGGCCGCAGGGCCTGCTCGGAACCGTCTGAGGAGATGCCCGTGACCGTCTCCTTCCCCTTGCCCGACACGGCCATCCCCCTTCCGCTGCTGGAGGCGCGCGGGCTGGTGCGCCGCTTCGGCGGACTCACTGCAGTAGCGGGTGTCGATCTGTCGATTGCACAGGGAGAACTCGTCAGCGTCATCGGCCCGAACGGCGCGGGCAAGACGACCGCCTTCAACCTGATCAGCGGCCTCGATCGGCCCGACGAGGGTTCGATCCGCTTCGATGGCGTCGACATCACCGGCAAGCCGCCGGAGGCGTTGGCGGCCGCCGGGCTTGCCCGGACCTTCCAGCATGGCCGCGTCTTCGCCAATCTGAGTGTCGCCGACAACGTGCTGGTCGGCGCCCATCGCCGCCTCAAGGCCGTCCGCCCCGCCTGGCCGGTGATCGGCCCGCTGGCGGAACTCGCTTTGGCGCTGATCCGCCCGCCTTCGGTCAAGGCGGAGGAAGCGGCGCTGCGCGAGGAGGTCCGCGAGATCCTGGCGATCTTCGGCGACCGGCTGCTGCCGCGCATCGACCAGCCGGCCTACAGCCTCTCCTACGCCAACCGGCGCCGCGTCGAGATCGCGCGTGCGCTCGCCGCGAGGCCGAAGCTTCTGCTACTCGACGAGCCGACCGCCGGCATGAACCAGACCGAGACGGCGGAGATGCTCGAGATCATCGCCGATCTCAAGGCGCGCGGGCAGACCATCCTGCTGATCGAGCACAAGCTGGACATGGTGATGCGCCTCTCCGACCGTGTCGTCGTGCTCGACGACGGCAAGAAGATCGCCGAAGGCGAACCGCTCGCGGTGCGCAGCGATCTGAAGGTGATCGAGGCCTATCTCGGCCATGGCAGCGTCGGGACCACAAACTCGGCGGCCGAGCCAACGGCGGCTGAGGCGCAGCCGCTTTCCCTTTCCGCATGAAGGGATTGCCATGACCCAGAGCCAGACCCACCCCATTCTCGCGCTGAAGGACGTCGATACCTTCTACGGCCCCGTGCAGGCCCATTTCGGCCTGTCGCTGCATGTCGGTCAGGGCGAGATCGTCAGCCTGCTCGGCGGCAATGCCAGCGGCAAATCGACGACGATGAAGCTCATCCTCGGGCTGGTGAAGCCGGCAGCGGGTGACGTTCTGGTCGACGGCATCTCGACGCTGAAGCTCAAGACGCCGCAGATCGTGCGTCTCGGGGTCGGCACCGTGCCGGAGGCGCGCCGCCTGTTCGGCGCGATGAGCGTGCGCGAGAATCTACTGATGGGGGCTTTCGTGCGCGACGACAAGGCCGGCATCGCGGCAGATCTCGAACGCATTCTGACATTGTTCCCCCGTGTGGCGCAGCGCCTGAGCCAGCAGGCGGGTACGCTTTCGGGCGGCGAGCAGCAGATGGTGGCGATGGCGCGCGCATTGATGGGCCGGCCGCGCATCGTCATCATGGACGAGCCGACGATGGGCCTCTCGCCGCTCTGGGTCGACCGGGTGCTGGAGCTGATCCGCGATATCAATGGTCAGGGTGTCGCCATCTTCATGGTCGAGCAGAATGCGAGCCTGGCCCTTCAGATCGCCCATCGCGGCTATGTCCTGCAGACCGGCCGCATCGTGCTCGAAGGCAAGGCTGCCGATCTGCTGGTCGATAGCCGCATCAGGGACGCCTATCTCGGCGGCGCGGAGGCGGCATGAGCGTGAAACGCCTGGGTTTCTTCACCCGTCTTCTCGACGATGCGCCGGCCCGCGAGCGCTACCGGCTCGCAACCGAGCAGATCGTTCATGCAGAGCGGCACGGCTTCGACAGCGCCTGGGTCGCGCAGCATCATTTCCACCGCGACGAGGGCGGGCTGCCTTCGCCCCTGCCGTTCCTGGCCTATGTCGCGGCCAGGACCAGCACGATCAGGCTCGGCACCGGCATCATCATCCTGCCGATGGAGGACCCTGTCCGCACGGCCGAGGATACGGTGGTCGTCGACCTGCTCTCGGGAGGTCGCCTCGAAGTCGGTCTCGGCACCGGCGCGACGCCAGAAACCTTCCTCGCCTTCGGGCTCGACAAGGAACAGCGCACCGCGATCTTCGCGGACAAGCTCGAAAGTCTGCTGGAAGCCTGGGGCGGCGCGGCGCTCGGCCATGACAGGAACAGGCTCTACCCCGAGGCCGGAACGCTGGCCGACAGGGTCTGGCACGCGACCTTTTCCGCTGTGGGCGCTGAGCGCATCGGCAAGGCCGGGGCGGGGCTCATGCTCTCCCGGACGCAGCCGCGCAGCCCCGGCAATCCGCAGGCGACGCTGCCCGAAATCCAGCACCCGATCGTCGACGCCTATCTCGCCAACCTGCCGAGAGGCGCTGCGCCGCGTATCATGGCCTCACGCTCACTCTTCGTCGCCGACAGCCGGCAGGAAGCGTTGAGACATGCCGAGCATGGCCTCAACCGCGTGCTCGATCGCTTCATTGCCAGCGGCCACCAGATCGCTGACCGCAGCCTGCCAGGGCTGATCAAGACCCTGGACACCCATGTCGGCACGCCCGAGGATGTGGTTGCTTCGCTTGCTGCCGACACGGTGTTGCCGCGCGTCACGGATATCGTCTTTCAGGTCCATTCGGTCGACCCGCCGCATTCGCTGACCCTGCGCTCGATCGAGCTGACCGCGCAGGAGGTTGCGCCGGCTCTCGGCTGGCGCGGGCGCGACCCGCTCGCAGAACAGCGCGAACTGCCCCGCCAGCCGGCGGGCGCGAACACCGTCCAGGCATGAGGAACCCGCCATGAGTAACCAGCAGACAATCGACGTCCTCGACCGCCTTGCCGGTATCGCCGGGGGCTCGCCGCTCGATGCCCTGCGACGCGAGCGCCCCGAGACCCGTGGCAACGCACAGGCGAGTTATGAGGCACTGTTCGAGGCCAAGGACGAGACCGGCGCGGCGCCTGGCGAACGTTTTGCGGTGGCGAGCTTCGTCGCGCTGCTTCACGGCGACGATGCGGCCTCGAAACACTATCTTGAGCTGCTCGGGCAGCAAGCCGGAGGGTCAGCGCTCGCGTCGCTCATCCGGGCGCAAGCCGAGCGTGCCGCGACGCGTGGGCCGTACGGCGCATATCCACCTGGCCCGTTGTCGCAGGAGGACACCGCCGGGCCGGTTCTCGCCATAGCAGCCGCCGACCGCGCGGAGCTGGGCGATCTTCTCTCTGCGGCTCTGGAGCATACGCATGCTCTGGTCTTTCATCCACGCGACGCCAAGGCCTCGGATTTCGACGCTTTGCAGGCTGCCGGCTGGAGCACATCGGCTATCGTGACGCTCTCGCAGATCGTCGCCTTCCTCTCCTTCCAGATCCGCGCCGCGCATGGCCTGCGCGTGCTCGGCCTTTGAATTCCGCCCCGACGGAGTGACGCTATGACCGACACCACACTCGAACGCCCGATCGCCGCCGCACCGAACGCCTTCACCCAGGCCGAGCTGGGCTGGGAAGCATGGCTCGATCCCGTTCCGGAAGAGGCGCTGACCGATCGCCAGAAGGAAGGGCTGGTCGATATCGCCCGCGCCAAGAGCGCCTATTTCAGGCTGCTCGCGCATGATCCCGATATCCTGCGGTTCCGCACGCTGGCGGACAAGGACATCTTCTACAACACCCGCGCCGGGCTGCCGCGCGCCGAGCGGGAGCTGGCGGCAGCGGCAGTTTCGCGCAGCAATGGCTGCATCTACTGCGCTTCGGTCCATGCGCGCTTCGCGAGCACCTATTCGAAGCGCCGGGACGAGGTTCAGCGCCTGCTCGACGAAGGCGTCGGCGCCGACATCGATCCGCTCTGGAATGCGGTGATCGAGGCGTCCGTGGCGCTGACGGCAACTCCGGTCGCGTTCGGCCCCGAGCATGTGCGCAAGCTGCGCGATCTCGGCCTCGATGATCTCGCGATCGCCGATCTGATCCATTCGGCCGCGTTCTTCAATTGGGCCAACCGGCTGATGCTGTCGCTCGGCGAACCGAGAATCTAGACCGCGTCGGCTTTGGCTGCCGGCTGCGACATCACGGGCGTCGGGGAGGGAAAGCCCCCGCGCCCGATCCGTTCTTCGTCAACGGTGCGCGATCGGTTTCGAGACCGACGCGCTTCGCCGGGCGCGTGGAAGCCCGGGCCTGAAGCGATCGGCGTTTCGGCCGCAAGGCGGCGTCGCGGGCGGCGCGATATGGCTTGAAATATTCGTGCCTTACTTTAGGGTATAGATCGCTATCGGGATACTGTATCTTCGAAAGTATTCGTTGGCCTGAAGCCGCCTTGCATAGCCTTGCGATCCTTCGGTCTCAGGAACGTTCCGGCTCATAGCGACCGCTGGCATAGCGCGCGGGACCGAATTCCTGCCTTCATCCAGAATACGCGATAGTCGCCGTGGTGAGGGGCTTCGAAATTGGCACACAGCTTGGCTCGATCCACATAATGCCTGCCCCGAGCCGCCTGTTTGCCTATGTCTGGCGCAACAGCTATCGGCAACAGATAGGTATTATTGCGATCGTCGTCATATCTCTTCCATTTTATTATCTCTCCCTCGAATTGCCTAAATATATTATCTCAGGTGCTTTGCAGGGGAAGGATTTTCCGAACGGAGGCGGATATGTAAATATCCTGCCGTTCAATTCCGGAATTAACGCTTTTGGCTTCGAGATAAAATCCAACGGAATCGCAGTAAGTCGCATATCGTATCTCTTTATATTATCTTTTGCGTTTCTCGTTTTGATATTCATCAATGGGTATTTCAAATACGTCATCAATATGAGGAAAGGGGCGCTTGGCGAAAGGCTGTTGCAGCGCCTGCGTTTCGGCCTGTTCTCATCCCTGCTTTCGTCGACGCCGGAACAACGGCAGCGTTTGAAGCCGGCCGAGGCGGCCTCCATCATCAAGGACGAAGTCGAACCGATCGGCGGTTTCGTCGGCGACGCCTTCGTCCAGCCCGTCTTCCTGGGCGGGCAGGCGATGACCGCGCTCGTCTTCATCCTGGTGCAGAATACGCTGCTCGGCATTGTCGCCATCTTGATGATTTCATCGCAGATGCTGGTCATTCCGCGATTGCGGCGAGAGCAGATCCGGCTCGGCAAGCAGCGCCAGATCGCCTCCCGCGCCCTGGCCGGGAAGATCGGCGAGGTGGTCGAGACTCTGGACGAGGTTTCGAACCATGGCACCGCCGCGCTGGAACGCGGGCTGGTCGCACAAAGGCTCGAAGCTCTGTTCGGTATTCGCTACCGGCTTTACGGGCGGAAATTCGCGGTCAAGGCCCTCAACAACCTCATGGCTCAGATAACACCGTTCCTGTTCTACACGATCGGCGGCTACGCGGCCCTGACCGGAAGTCTCGGGATCGGCCAACTCGTGGCGGTGATCGCCGCCTATCGTGATCTGCCACCGCCCGTGAAGGATCTCATCGACTGGGACCAGCAGAGGCTGGATGCCGAAGCCAAGTTTCAACAGGTCACGGAACAGTTCGCTCTCGCCACTCCCTCGGTTCAGGCTGGAATTCAGGCGGCAGAGCCCGTCTTCGACCAGCTTCCGGAAACGGGCATGATCGCTGCGCAAGGGCTCACGGCCATCAGCGCGACGGGAGATCGCATGCTCGACCGGATCTCCCTCGCTTTGCCGCTGAAGCAACACATCATGCTGTCGGGAACGGGCGAAGGTGCCGGTTGCCTTGCCCGTATTCTCGGCGGACGGCTCACTCCGAGCGATGGGTCGCTCAAGATCGGCGATGCCTCGATAGACGCGATCTCGCAAGAGGCACGCGGTCGCTGCATCGCCTATGCGGGCGCCGAGGCAGCGATCTTCGACGGAACGCTGCGCGACAACATCGTCTACGGCCTGCGCGGCCCGGGCTCTCAGGCCGACCCCGATGTCGACCGGATGAGCGGTGGCGCGGCTTCGACGCCGACCGACGAAGAGGCCTTGGAGACGCACCTGGCCGCGGTATTGCGCATCGTCGGCCTTTCCGACGCCGTGTTCCGCCATGGCCTTGCGAGCAAGTCCGTGGCTGATGAAGTCACTTCACTGATTGCCAGTTTGCCGGCGATCAGGGCGCATATCCGCGGGGCTTTGGCCGCCCGAGGCGCTGGGGATGCCGTCGAGCCCTATGATCCGGCTCGGTACATCCGCACGGCCACGATCGGAGAGAACATCCTCTTCGGCGTTCCGAACAAGACGGCGATCAGCGGGGCGAAGCTGGCTGAATACGATCTCGCCCGGGACGTGCTCGAGGCGCTCGCGTTGACCGACGATCTGACGATGATCGGCCAGCGCATCGCCGCGACCATGCTCGAAATCTTCTCGGATCTGACGCCTGATCACCTCCTGTTCGAAAGCTTTTCCTTCATCGCGGCCGAGGAGTTCCCCGCCTATCGCGAGCGTCTTGCGCGGGCGGATGCCGGACAGATGGGCGAAGCCGACCGGGCCAGCTTCGTGGGGTTGTCGTTGCTCTATGTCGAGCCGGAACACCGGCTGGGTCTTCTCGACGAGGAGATGGAGGGACGCATCCTGCTGGCGCGTCAGGCCTTCCGCGCACGCATTTCGCAGGACGGTGCAGGGATCATCGACTTCTACGACTCCAATGAATGGGGAGCCGTATCGATCCGGGAGAACCTTATCTTCGGCCGCGTCACCCAGGCCAGCGCCGGCACGCGCGAGCGCGTCGACGAGGCCATTCGCGATGCCCTGGCCGATCTCGGACTGGATCGCGAGGTGTATCGGATCGGTCTGGCGCAGCCCGCGGGCTATGCTGGCCGTCTGCTTTTTCCGGCGGTCAAGACCCAGGTCGCGCTGGCGCGCTGCCTGATCAAACGCCCATCACTGCTGATCCTGGACAACGCCTTGAGCAGCTTGAGCCCGACCGAGGGCAAAGCCATCCTGAGACGCCTTCGCGAGGCCATGAAGGGCCGCACCCTGATCGTCGTCGCACGCGAGTATGATGGCGAGGTGCCGATGGACATTTCCGTGGTCTTCGACGGCGCCAGATTGCGCCCGGTTCCCGGCACGCAACCTGCAGCCGCCGCGCTCCCGGCCGAAGGCGAGAGCGGCGAGCGCGATGATGTCCGCGCGTTGAGAGCCGTCCCGATCTTCGCCAATCTCGATCTCGCGCGCATCAAGCTGCTGGCCTTCACCAGCGAGCGAACCGTTTTCGCCGCGGGCGATCCGCTGTTCGAGCAGGGCGCCGAATCCAACTCGGCCTATGTCGTGATAGCCGGCACAGCGGACGTCCTGATCGGGCCTCCGGAAAAGCCGGTTCGCGTCTCCCATATCGAAGCACCTGCGATCGTCGGCGAAATGGGCGTCGTCACCGGCGAGGTGCGATCGGCGACCATCCGTGCTACCAGCGAGCTGACGGCATTGAAGCTTCGCAAAGAGGTGTTCGTCGCTTTGCTGGAAGAATTCCCGGACATGACGTTGTCCGTCATGCGGTTGATGGTCAAACGGCTCCAGGACAACGTCGCGATCGTCTCCAGGCGCGACCCCGATGGTTCGGAACGTGACTGAAACAGTGGGGCTGCTCGACTGCGGCTTCGGCATCCGCTTCTGGGGTACGCGCGGATCGATGCCGGTCTCCGGCCGCTGTTATGAGCGCTTCGGCGGCGATACGACGTGCTTCGAGATCAAAATCGCCGGGAGCCGGATCATCGTCGATGCTGGTTCCGGATTGCGCCGGCTCGGGCAGGCCATGGCCGCCATTGAGGAGGGCGATGCGACGCTTCTTCTCAGCCATTTGCATCTCGACCACGTCATAGGTCTGGCTGCGTTCGCGCCGCTCTGGCGCATGCGGGGCGAGATCGCGATGCATGTGCCGGCTTGCATGGCAGCCGATCCCGGTGCGCAGCTATCGACGCTGTTTGCCGAGCCGTTCTTCCCCGTCGGCTTGACGCAGGCTCCCGGCAAGCCTCGCTTCTCGTGCTTTGCGCCGGGTGACGAACTCGGCTTTTCGGGACTTGAAATCGCGACGATCGCGCTGCGGCATGATCCCTGCGCAGCTGGCTTCCGGTTTCGCGATGGCGGCCGGACGCTGGTGATCCTGACCGACCACGAGCATGCAGCCGGCGATCCGGAACCCGATCTCATCGCCTTCTGCCGCGGTGCCGACCTCATCGTCTACGACGCGATGTGGGACGAAGCGATCGACTACGAACCTCACCGCGGCTGGGGACACTCGACCTGGCAAGCGGGGCTGCGTCTGCTGGCGTGCGCCGGCGCGAAGCGCCTTGCCTGCGTGCATCATTCGCCGGACCTGCCCGATCCGGAGCTCGAGCTGCGCGAGGCCAATCTGCGGCGCTGCCATCCGGACAGTTTCTTTGCCCGGCAGGACGACGTCGTCGTGCTGACAGCCTGACGTTTCCGCATGCTCAAGGCGCGGCCTGCGCGAGGCCGCGTTTCCCGAACGTCGTCAGCCTATCCCCAGCAGCGCACGATTGGCGGCAAGGTCGATGCCGCTGGCGGCGAAATCATCGAAGGCCCGCGCGGCGACATTGATCAGGTGGCTGGCAATGAAGGGCGCTCCTTCCGCTGCTCCCTGCTCGGAATCCTTGATGCAGCATTCCCATTCGAGCACGGCCCAGCCGTCGAAATCATGCTGTGTCAGCTTCGAGAAGATCGCCCCGAAATCGATCTGGCCGTCGCCGAGGGAACGGAACCGCCCGGCACGCTGCGCCCAAGGCTGAAAGCCGGAATAGACGCCCTGCCGGCCGCTCGGATTGAACTCGGCGTCCTTCACATGGAAGATGCGAATGCGCTGGTGATAGATGTCGATGAAGGACAGGTAGTCGAGCTGCTGCAGCAGGAAATGGCTGGGGTCGTAGAGGATGTTGCAGCGCGGATGGTTGCCGACCTGCTCCAGGAACATCTCGAAGGTGATGCCGTCGTGCAAATCCTCGCCCGGATGCAGCTCGTAGCAGAGGTCGACGCCGGCCTCGTCGAAAGCATCGAGGATCGGGCGCCAGCGTTTGCCCAGCTCTTCGAAAGCAGTCTCGACAAGCCCGGCCGGCCGCTGCGGCCAGGGGTAGATGAAGGGCCAGGCCAGCGCGCCGGAGAATGTCGCATGGGCTGAAAGCCCGAGTTTCCGGGAGGCCTTTGCGGCCAGCCGCAATTGCTGCGCCGCCCATTCCTGCCGGGCCTTCGGATTGCCGCGCACCTGCGGGGCGGCGAAGCCGTCGAAGGCGAGATCGTAGGCCGGATGGACCGCGACGAGCTGGCCCTGGAGATGGGTGGAGAGTTCGGTCAGCGCGACGCCGGCCTCGCTGAGAATGCCTTGCACCTCATCGCAATAGGTCTTGCTCTCGGCCGCGCGCGCGAGGTCGAACAGCCGTGCATCCCAGCTCGGAATCTGGACTCCCTTGTAGCCATGCCCCGCGGCCCAGCGGGCGATACTCGCCAGGCTGTCGAACGGCGCTGCGTCGCCGGCGAACTGGGCGAGGAAGATCGCCGGTCCCTTGATCGTCTTCATCCCCTGATCCTCCCGAATGATCTCGGCGAATCCCGCTGCAACGGGATTCGCTTTTCGGTAGCGGACCGCGATTGGCGGCGAATGTCGAGCGCCACGCGCCGAGGCGGCAAGGGAGGGGCGCGGGCAGGCCTCCGCGCTATTGCGCGGCCTTGATCAGTTCCTTCGCGATGATGGTGCGCTGAATCTGGTTGGTGCCCTCGTAGATCTGGGTGATCTTGGCGTCGCGGTAGAGCCGCTCCACCTCGAAACCGCGGATATAGCCGGAGCCGCCGAAGATCTGGACGGCGTTGGCGGTCTGCGCCACCGCCATGTCGCTGGCGAAGCATTTCGCCATCGAGGAGGCGGAGGTCGCGGGTTTGCCGTGATCGATCAGGAGCGCGGCGCGCTCGGTCAAGGCGCGGGCGGCGGCGATGTCCTTGGCCATATCCGCCAGCATCCATTGCAGGCCCTGATTGTCGAGGATCGGCTTGCCGAACTGGCGCCGGTCGCGGGCATAGCCGAGGGCGGCCTTGAGCCCGGCCTGCGCGATGCCGGTGGCGAGCGCGGCGATGCCCACGCGGCCCTTCTCCAATACGCTCATCATGATGTGGAAGCCGCGCCCCTTAGGGCCGAGCATGGCCTCGCGCGGGACGGTGACGCCGTCGAAATTGAGCCCGCCGACCTGGCTGGCGCGCTGGCCCATCTTGTGCTCCTTCGGCCCGCGCGAGACGCCGGGCGCATGGAGGTCGACCAGGAAGATGCTCATGCCGCGATGGCCGGCGGTGGGGTCGGTCGAGGCCAGCACGAAGCCGAGATCGGCGACCGGCGCGTTGTGGATCCAGAGCTTGCTGCCGTCGATGACGTAGCCATCCGCCGTCTCGCGCGCGGTGGTGCGGACGTTGGATAGGTCGGAGCCGGCCTCGGCCTCGGTCAGGCAATAGGCGATGCGGGTCCTGGCGGCGATGATGTCAGGCAGGCGCCTGAGCTGTTCGGGCGTGCCGTAGCGGGTGAGCAGCGTGCCGATCAATTCGACGACGCCGCATTGATCGGCGATCGAGGCATAGCCGCGCGACAATTCCTCCATCACGATCGCATAGGCG
The DNA here is from genome assembly GCF_026020075.1 of Bosea sp. NBC_00550. Taxonomy (NCBI): domain Bacteria; kingdom Pseudomonadati; phylum Pseudomonadota; class Alphaproteobacteria; order Hyphomicrobiales; family Alloboseaceae; genus Allobosea; species Allobosea sp. NBC_00550. Next base: position 3,253,228 of record NZ_CP102772.1, on the reverse strand, counting down.
AAGGTGTCGAGCCCGGCGCCGCCATACTCCTCCGGCACGGTGATGCCGAACAGGCCGAGCTCGCCCATTCGGGCGTAGATCTCAGCGGGAAAGGTCTCGTCGCGGTCGAGATCGGCGGCGACGGGTTTGACGACCTCTTCGGCAAAGCGCCGGGCGGTCTCGCGGATCTGGTCGTAGATCTCGATGTCGAGCAGGGGGGCATGCATGGTGCGTTCCTTCCCTCAGGCGACGCCGTTGAGGGCATATAGATGCGCCATGCGGCGGGCCGCCAGATCCGGATCGACGAAGAGCCGGGACCGATCGGCGAGGCGGAAGAGATCGGCATAGTGCAGGATGCCGCGCGCGGATTCGGCGCCGCCGACCATGCGGAAATGGCTCTGGAAGCTGTTGAGCCAGGCAAGGAAGACGACACCGCATTTGTAATGCTGCGTCGGCGCCTCGAAGAGCTTGCGCGAGAGCGCGACTGTGGGATCGAGGATGGCGTGGAAGCCGGCCCGGTCGCCCGCCTCCAGCTTCGCGAAGGCCGCGGCGGCGGCCGGGGCGATCGGGTCGAAGATGCCGAGCAGCCCGTGCGAGAAGCCCTGCGCGTCGCCTGCGATCAGCTCGGCATAGTTGAAGTCGTCGCCGGTATACATGACGACGCCCTCGGGCAGGAGGCGCCGCATCTCGATCTCCTTGCCGGCATCGAGCAGCGAGATCTTGATGCCGTCGATCTTTGCGGCGTGCTCGCGGATCAGGGTCAGCACCGTGTCCATGGCGGGGTGGAAATCACGGCTGCCCCAATAGCCGGCGAGCGCGGGATCGAACATCTCGCCGAGCCAGTGCAGGATCACCTTGCCGCGGCACTGGCGGATCAGCCGGCCGTAGACGGAGAGGTAGTCGTCCGGGCTTTTCGCGACGCGGCAGAGCGCGCGGCTCGCCATCAGGATGATCCTGCCGCCATGCTTCTCGACATGGCCGATCTGCTCCTCATAGGCGCGGATGACCTCGTCGAGGCTACGCGCGGCCTGCGGATCGAGCTGGTCGGTGCCGGCGCCGCAGGCGAGATCGGCGCCGGGCGTCGTCTTGGCCTCGGCGAGAACGCGGGAAATCAGTTCGGCGGCATTCGGCCAATCCAGCCCCATGCCGCGCTGCGAGGTGTCCATAGCCTCGGCGATCTTGAAGCCGAGACCCCAGAGGTGGTGGCGGAAGGCGAGCGTCGCGTCCCAATCCACGGCCGGGATGCGCCAGGGCTCCTGCAGCTTCAGCGGGTCGGCGACGACATGGGCGGCGGCGTAGACGGTGCGGACGCCATTGGCTGGAGCGGTGCGGGGATAAGGGGAGGGCGGCGCCAGCCGGTAGCGCTCGCTGCTGCCGTCCGCGCGGGGCAGGGTAATCTCGGCCATCGCTTCCTCCGGTGTAATTTATTGGAACGTTCCAGTTCAAGAACGCCTTTCCAGCCTTATACAAGGGCATAAAATCATTTGAAAGAGGGATATTGCATTGTTTTCGTAAGACTGATAATGGAACGTTCCATAAGAAAAAACACAAGATGCTTCAGGGATGAAACGATGTCGCAGCCGAAAGGCAGCAAGGGGAAGGTGACGATCATCGAGATCGCGGACGCCGCAGGCGTCTCGAAATCGACGGTCTCCCTCGTCCTCACCGGGCGCGGCAGCGTCAAGCCCGAGACGCGCCGGCAGGTCCAGCAGGCCATGGACCGGCTGGGCTATGTCTATAATCGCGGTGCCGCCAACCTGCGCAACGCGCAATCCCGCATCGTCGGCCTCGTCCTCAACGATCTCTCAAACCCGTTCTTCGCCGAATTCGCGATCGGCGTGGAGAAAGTCCTGCAGATGGCAGGCTATGTCGCCTTCATGGCCAACACCGCCGAGAGCGTGGTGCGGCAGGACCAGGTGATGCGCATGATGCGCGAGCATGGTGCCGGCGGCATCATCCTCTGCCCCGCGCTCGATACCCGCCCCGAGCATCTCGACTGGGCCCAGGCCGCCGATACGGCGTTGCTGGTGGCGATCCGCCGCCTGCCGGGCGCGCAGGCGGGCTTGGTCGTGCCGGAGAACGTGGCGGGCGGCAGCCGGATCACACGCCATCTGATCAATCTCGGCCATGAGCGCGTCGCCTATCTCGGCGGCATGAACTCGATGGTCGTCCGGCAGGAGCGGCATCGGGGCTTCCTCACCGCAATGGAGGCCGCCGGCCACGCGGTCGATCCGGGACTTAATCTCGAAAGCATGCCGACGCGCGACGGCGGCTTCAGCGCGATGGGCTCCGTGCTTTCGCTCAGCGACCGGCCGACGGCGGTGGTCTGCTACAACGACGTCGTCGCCATCGGCGCGATGCTGGCCGCGGCGCGGCACGGGCTCGTCGTCGGCCGCGACATCGCGATCGTCGGCTTCGACGACACCAGCGAGGCGCGCCATGTCTCGCCGGCGTTGACCACCATCGCCATCGATGCCGTCGGGCTCGGCGAGCGCGCCGCCGCGATGCTGCTGAAACAGATCGCCGATCCCGCTGCGGAGCCGGAAACCTTCATCGGCTCCGCCAATCTCGTCATCCGCGAATCCTGTGGCGCCTATCAGCGCGCGCTGGCCGCCGCCGGCTGAAACGTTCACCCAGAGACAAAAACCATGGCCTTTCCCCGCATCCTCTCCGCCGACGAAGCCGCTGCCCTGATCCCGGACGAGGCGATCGTCACCGTCTCGTCCTCTTCGGGTCTCGGCTGCCCCGACGCTGTGCTGGCGGCGATCGGCCGGCGCTTCGACGCTTCGGGCCATCCACGCAACCTGACGACGCTGCATCCGATCGCGGCCGGCGACATGTGGGGCGTCAAGGGCATCGACCATCTGGCCAAGCCCGGCCTGCTGGCGCGGATCATGGGTGGGTCCTACCCGTCCGGCCCGTCCTCGGCCGAGCCGCCTGCGATCTGGAAGATGGTCACCGGCGATGAGATCCCCGCCTACAACATCCCGAGCGGCATCCTCTTCGACATGCATCGCGAGGCCGCGGCAAAGCGGCCGGGCGTGCTGACCAAGATCGGCATGGACACCTTCGTCGACCCCAAGCACCAGGGCTGCGCCATGAATGCGCGGGCCGCGGCGGAGCCGATCGTTACCCGCGTGGAGTTCGATGGCGATGACTGGCTCTATTTCCGCAGCATCGTGCCGAAGATCGCGATCATCCGCGCTACCACGGCCGATGAGCGCGGCAACCTTTCCTACGAGCATGAGGGCGGCCTGCTCGGCCCGCTCGATCAGGCGCTGGCGGTGCGCAACAATGGCGGCATCGTCATCGCGCAGGTGAAGCGCGTGGTCGAGGCCGGCAGCCTCAACACGCAAGCGGTCTTCGTGCCCGGCATCCTCGTCGATGCGATCGTCGTCGCGCCCGACCAGATGCAGACGACGCAGACCGTCTATGACCCGGCGATCTCCGGCGAGGTGCGGCGGCCGCTATCGAGCTTCGAGACGCCGGCCTTCGACGTCGCCAAGGTGATCGCGCGGCGCGTGGCGAAGGAGCTGCGTTACGGCGACGCGGTCAATATCGGCTTCGGCATCTCGGCCAATGTCCCGCGCATCCTGATCGAGGAGGGCCAGCACGGCGCCGTCACCTGGGTGATCGAGCAGGGTGCGGTCGGCGGCGTGCCGCTGCTCGAGTTCCAGTTCGGCTGTGCCTCCAATGCCGAGGCGATCGTGCCCTCGCCCTATCAGTTCACCTATTTCCAGGGGGCGGGCTTCGACATGTCGCTGCTCTCCTTCCTGCAGATCGACAAGCAGGGCTGCGTCAACGTCTCCAAGCTCGGCGTCAGGCCGCATGTCACGGCCGGCGCCGGCGGCTTCATCGATATCACCGCGCGGGCCAAGCGCATCGTCTTCTCCGGCTATTTCAGCGCCGCGGCAAAGCTCGCCATCGCGGATGGCAAGCTCGTCATCGAGACGGAGGGCAAGGTGAAGAAGCTGGTCGATGCGGTCGAGCACATCTCCTTCTCGGGGCCGCGCGCCGTCGCCCAGGGGCAGGACGTGACCTACATCACCGAGCGCTGCGTGATGAAGCTGACGCCGGAAGGTATCGTCGTCACCGAGATCGCGCCCGGCGTCGATCTGGAGCGCGATATCCTCGCCCAAAGCGAGTTCCCGCTGCTGGTGCCGCAAACGCCGAAGCTGATGGACGCGGCCTTGTTCGATGAAGCCCTGATCGGCCTCGAAGTCCCGGCGAGGGCGGCATGAGCGACCCGGTCCGCCTCGACATCGCCTCCGGCATCGCGACGATCACACTCGCGCGGCCGGAAAAGCTCAACGCGCTCGACGACGTCATGGTCGGTTTGCTCGGCCGCTTCGCCGATGCCATCGACGCCGATCGCTCGGTCCGTGCCGTCATCTTGACGGCCGAAGGCAAGGCCTTCTGCGCCGGCGGCGACATTGTCGCCTGGGGCGGATTGTCCCCGCTGGAGATGGGGCAGGGCTGGGTGCGCGCCGGCCACCGCGTCTTCGACAAGCTGGCGCGGATGAAGCCGCCGGTCATCGCCGCGATGAACGGCCATGCGCTGGGCGGCGGGCTCGAACTCGCCGTCACCGCCGATATCCGCATCTGCGAGGTTCAGGCCAAGATCGGCCTGCCCGAAACCGGGCTCGGCATGATCCCGGGCTGGTCCGGCACGCAGCGTCTGGTGAAGCGGCTGGGCGGACAGGTTGCGAGGAGGCTGGCTCTGACCGGCGAAATCGTCACGGCCGAGACGGCGCTCACACTCGGAATCGTCGATCAGGTCGTCGAGAAGGGCGGAGCGCTCGCGGCTGCGCAGGCCATGGCCGAGCGCATCAGCCAGCGCGGGCCGGTGGCGAACCTCGTCGTCAAGCAGCTCATCAACGCTGCCGAGAACGAGGATAGCGCCGCGATCATGGAGACGCTGGCGAGTTCGCTCGTCTCATATACCGAAGACGTCAAGGAAGGCGTCGCCGCCTTCCAGGAAAAGCGCACGCCGCTCTATCGGGGGGAATGAGATGACGCGTCCCGTCGCCCTGATCACCGGCGCAAGGCGCGGCATCGGCCGCGCCATCGGCGTCGCACTCGCCAAGGTCGGCCATGACATCGCCTTCACCGACATCGCCGAGGACGAGGCCGTCGCCGAGGCGTCGAAGCTTTTCGAAGAGGCCGGAGCCGCGGCGCGGTTCTTCAGGCATGACGTCGCCGCGGTCGAGAGCCATGCCGCCCTCGTCGCGGATGTGAAAGCCGCCTTCGGCCGGCTCGATCTCTTCGTCTCGAATGCCGGCATCGGCGCGCCGGTGCGCGGCGACATGCTGGAGATGACGCCGGACAGCTTCGACGTCGTCATGGACGTCAATCTGCGCGGCGCAGCTTTCCTCAGCCAGGAGGTCGCAAAGGCGATGCTCGCGGGCAAGGCGGAGCGGCCGGCAATGGTCTTCGTCACCTCGGCCAGCACGGAGCTGGTCTCGATCGACCGGGCGCAGTACTGCGTCTCGAAGCTCGGCCTCTCGATGTGGGCGAAGGCGCTCGCCGTCAGGCTCGCGCCGGAGGGCATCCCGGTCTTCGAGGTGCGGCCGGGCGTGATCCGAACCGACATGACCGCGAAGGTCGCAGCGAAATACGATGCGCGCATCGCCGAGGGGTTGATCCCGGCCGGGCGCTGGGGCGAGGGCGAGGATGTCGCCGCCGTCGTCGCCGCCCTGAGCAGCGGGCAATTCGCCTATGCGACAGGGACGGTGATAAACGCCGATGGCGGCTTGCTGATTCCGCGATTGTAGGGATTCTGCGGCACGGCCGAGAGAAGCCGGTGCCCGAGCCGGCCGGGAGGATTGGGATGAGGATGGCGCATGAAGGCATTCCTGCTTTCGCCGCCCCATATGGGCGGTCCGCATGAGCTATGAGTTCGATTTCGCCGACGTCTTCGCGGCGTGGCCCGAGCTGCTGCAGGGTCTGTTCAATTCGCTCGTGCTGTCGGCGGTGGCGATGGCGATCGGCATGGTGGTCTCGATCGCGGGTGCGCTCGGCAAGACCTCCGGGCCGAAATGGCTGCGCTGGATCATCGACGAATATATCGAGCTGATCCGCAACACGCCGTTCCTGATCCAGATCTTCATGATCTATTTCGGCCTGCCGTCGATGGGCCTGAAGATGTCCTCGAACACGGCGGCACTGCTGGCGCTGGTCGTCAACGTCGGCGCCTACGGCATCGAGATCATCCGCGCCGGCATCGAGAGCATCCAGAAGGGGCAGATCGAGGCGGGCAAGTCGCTCGGCATGCGGCCGCTGCAGATCTTCCGCTATATCATCCTGAAGCCGGCGATCCAGGCGATCTATCCCTCGCTCACCAGCCAGTTCATCCTGCTGATGCTGAACACCAGTGTCTGCTCGGCGATCGCGGCCAGCGAGCTGACGGCGGTGGCGGGCGACATCCAGTCGCGCACCTTCCGCAGCTTCGAGGTCTATTTCGTCGTCACATGCATGTATCTCGGCCTGTCCGTCTTCTTCTGGACAGCGTTCGCCGGGATCGAGCGCGCCTTCCTGCGCAAGCCAACCCGCTGAGGCCCCGATGCGCGTACTCGGACAAGCCGACATCATCTACATCCTCATGGCGGTGCGCTGGACGCTGCTGTTGTCCTTCGTCGCCTTCCTCGGCGGGGCGCTGGGCGGCCTGCTGGTGGCGCTCGCCCGGACCGGCGAATTCAAATGGCTGCGGATCGCCTCGGCCGGCTACATCAAGGTCTTCCAGGGCACGCCGCTGCTGATGCAGCTCTTCCTCGCCTTCTTCGTGCCGGGGCTGTTCGGCTGGTCGGTCGATCCCTGGACGGCGGCGGCGCTGGGCCTGTCGCTCCATGCCAGCGCCTTCCTCGGCGAGATCTGGCGTGGCGCGATCGAGGTGGTGCCGCGCGGGCAATGGGAGGCGGCGACTTCGCTCGGCCTGCCCTATGCGCCGAAGATGGCGCTGATCATAGCCCCCCAGGCGGTCCGGATCGCGATTCCGCCGACGATCGGCTTCCTGGTGCAGCTGATCAAGGGCACGTCGCTCGCCTCGATCATCGGCTTCGTCGAGCTGACGCGTGCGGCGCAGATCATCAACAACGCCACCTTCCGGCCCTTCACGATCTTCGCGCTCGTCGCGCTGGTCTACTACATCATCTGCCGGCCGCTCTCGGCCTACAGCAAGAGAATGGAGCAAAAGCTCCTCGTCGCCGCGCGCTGAGCCTGCTCGGAACGCGTTGATGCAATACCAGCCTACCCTCAGAGGAGAACGTCCCATGTCCCTGTTTAAATCGATTTGCCGTCGCGGCTTCGGCGCGTTGGTCTTCGCCGGCCTCGCCGCTGCCTCGCTTGCCCCGGCTCACGCCGCCACGCCCGAAGAGATCAAGGCGCGCGGCAAGCTGATGGTCGGCGTTCTCACCGACTATCCGCCCTTCGGCGGCACGGACGCCCAGCAGCAGCCTGCCGGCTACGACGCCGATGTCGCAGCGCTGCTCGCCAAGTCGCTCGGCGTGAAGCTCGAGCTCGTGCCGGTGACCGGCCCGAACCGCATCCCCTATCTGCTGACCAACAAGGTCGACGTGCTGATCGCCACCTTCGGCATCACCGCCGAGCGCCAGAAGCAGGTGCTGTTCTCTAACCCCTACAGCACGCTGACGATCTATGTGCTCGCGCCCAAGAGCGTGAACGTCAAGACGCCGGAAGACCTGAAGCAGGTCACGATCAGCGTCGCCCGCGCCTCGACGCAGGACACCGCGATCAGCGCCGTCGCCCCGCAGGGCACGCCGCTGAAGCGCTATGACGACGATGCGACCGCGCTGCAGGCGCTGATCTCCGGCCAGGTCCAGGCGATGGGCGCGAGCAACACCATCCTCGCCCAGCTTCTCAAGGACTATCCGCAGCTCAACATCGAGCCGAAGATCACGCTTCGCGAGCAGGCGAACGGCATGGCCTTCCGCAAGTCGGATACGGCGCTCGCCGAGTACTCCAACAAGTTCATCGCCGAGATCGAGGGCAATGGCGAGCTCTCGAAGATCAACCAGAAGTGGTTCGGCATTCCGCTGACCAAGCTGCCGGCGATGCCGCAGTTCTGATCCTGCAAGACATGCGCCCGGCCCCGGCCGGGCGCATCCCAAGGGCTTTCGAGAGCCTGCCATCCAGAACGGTTTTTGCCCGATGTCCGCGACCGCCCCTTCCGCCGACCATGAGATCGGCGACGTGATGATCGAGATGCGCAAGGTCGACAAGTTCTATGGCGACTTCCACGTTCTGCGCGATATCGACCTGACCGTGTCGCGTGGCGAACGCATCGTCGTCTGCGGCCCCTCCGGCTCCGGCAAATCGACGCTGATCCGCTGCCTCAACCAGCTCGAAGAGCACCAGAAGGGCGAGATCGTCATCGACGGCACGACCGTCCATGCCAAGCTCAAGGGCATCGAAGATATCCGCCGCGAGATCGGCATGGTGTTCCAGAGCTTCAACCTGTTTCCGCATCTGACGGCGCTGGAAAACTGCACGCTCGCGCCGATGAAGGTGCGCGGCATTGCCAAGGCGGAGGCCGAGGCGAACGCCCGCAAGATCCTGGAACGCGTCCATATCCCCGAGCAGGCGCACAAATACCCGGTCCAGCTCTCGGGCGGGCAGCAGCAGCGCGTCGCGATCGCGCGTTCGCTCTGTATGAACCCGAAGATCATGCTGTTCGACGAGCCGACCTCGGCGCTCGATCCCGAAATGGTCAGTGAAGTGCTCGACACCATGGTGGAGCTCGCGGAGAGCGGCATGACCATGATCTGCGTCACCCATGAGATGGGCTTCGCCCGCAAGGTGGCCGACCGGGTGATCTTCATGGATGCCGGCGAGATCGTCGAGGTCGCGCCGCCCGAGCAGTTCTTCTCGGCGCCGCAGAGCGAGCGGACCCGCAAGTTCCTCGGCCAGATTCTGCACGCGCAGGCGCATTGAGCCAGCCCATGCGCGATCTGTCGCCTGCCGGCCTGCAGCGCTGGACCCATGGAACGCTGATTCCGGCCTGGATCGAACGTTCGGTTGATCGCAAGGCCGGCGGCTTCATCGAGGAGTTCACGCCGGACGGACAACCCGTTGCGGCACCGGATCGCAGCGCGCTGACGACGGCGCGGCTGGTCTACACCTTCAGCCATGCTGCCCGGCTGAGCGGAGACAAAGCGGCGCTGGAGGCCGCGCAGCACGGCTTCGCGCTCTTGCTGAAGGCGCATGAGGCCAATGGTTACGTGCCGAAACGTTTCCGGCCCGACGGAGCCGTAAGCGTACCGCGCCGCGATCTGTACGATCTCGCCTTCGTGTTCTTCGCCTGCGCGCATTATCACCGGGCCACCGGAGACGCGGCTGCGCTGCGCCTCGCCGGGGCGACGATGGACCTGATCGAAAGCGAGCTCGCCGCTCCGCTCGGCGGCTATGCGGAGGATGATCTCGGCGCGCTGCCGCGCCGCCAGAACCCGCATATGCACTTGCTCGAAGCCTTCCACGCCCTGGCGGAAGCGACGGGCAATCAGCGCTGGTTCGACGCGGCCAACGGCATCGTCCAGCTCGCGGCCGAGCGCTTCATCGACAGTAATGGCACGCTCGGCGAGTTCTTCGGCACGGACTGGCAGCCCGTCGCGGGCGATCCGGGGCGGCTGCGCGAGCCCGGTCACCAATTCGAATGGGTCTGGCTGCTGCATCATCACCATCGGCTGACCGGCTGGGAGAAGGCGCCCGCGCTCGCGGAAGGGCTTTATCGTTTCGGGCTCGCGCAGGGCCTCGATCGCGACCCCGCCTATCCGCCGCTGGTGCTGGATGGTGTGGGCCCCGAGGGTAGGATCGTCGCGCCGACGAAGCTGCTCTGGCCGCAGACGGAATTCATCAAGGCGCTCGGTGCCCGCGTCGAATTCGTTGCGGACGAGGACGCTGCGGCGAGCCTGCCGCGCCATGTCGAGCTGATGTTCCGCCACTTCATCGATCTGCGGACCGGGCTCTGGCACAACCAGCTCGACCGTGCCGGCCAGCCGTTGCCGGTATCGCTGCCGAGCCGCGTCCTCTACCATCTCTTCCTGTGTCTGGCCGAGACGCTGCGGGTCATGCCGCCGCATCCGGCTTCGCATGGGGAAGTCGGCGATGGAGCAACAGCGAACTGACCCGGCCGGTTTTCCGGTCGTCCGCGATGCCAGCGGCGCCTTCGTGATCGATGCGGAGCGGATCGCTGCCCGCTTCGGCTGGTCGTCCGCGGAATGGCTGGGCATGCAGCGCCGCGGCCTCGTGACCAGCCGTGTCGAGCGCGGCGAGGCCGAGGATCACGGCCGTTGGCGGCTCTCCGTGCATTGCGGCAACCGCCGCTGGTTCGCCATCGTCTCTGAGGACGGCGCCGTGATCGAGGAAAAGCTCGACTTCCTGCCGCCCCCGCCGCATCGCGGCCGCAGCCTCCGGGAGGGCTGAGACCGGCGGCTGTGTCTCTTAGCGCGCGGCCTCGACCTCGCGCAGGCAGATATTCAGCCGGTCGAGGATCATGTCGACATCATCGGCTTCGACCGTCAGCGGCGGGCGGATCTTGAGGATGTTGTCGGCCGGGCCCTCGCGCCCTACCAGGATGCGCATGTCGCGCAGGCGGTTCATGACATGGGCGGCCGCATCGGTTGCGGGCTCCAGCGTCTCGCGATCCGTGACCAGCTCCAATCCGAGGAAGAGGCCGATGCCGCGGACGTCGCCGACGCAAGGGTACTGCTCGGCGAGCTCGCGCATGCCGGCGAGCAGCTTGTCGCCCATCGCCTTGGCATTGGCCGAGAGCCCGTCATCCTCGACGATATCGAGGACTTCCGAGGCGATACGGCAGGAGAGGTTCGAGCCGCCGAAGGTCGAGAAATACTCCGGCCCCTCGGCGAAGCGCTCGGCGATGGCGCGGGTAGTGATCACCGCGCCGATCGGGTGGCCGTTGCCGAGCGGCTTGCCGAGCACGACGATGTCCGGCCGCACGGCCTGCTGCTCGAAGCCGAAATAATAGTCGCCGAGGCGGCCAAGCCCGGTCTGGACCTCGTCGGCGATGCAGATGCCGCCGGCGGCGCGGATGCGCTCGTAGACCGCGGCGAGATAGCCGGGCGGCGGGATGATCTGGCCGCCGACGCTCGGGAAGGTCTCGGCGATGAAGCCGGCGACCTTGCCCCCGCGCTCCGCGATGGCCTTGAGCGCGCCGTCGACCTGCTGCGCATAGTGCAGCGCCCGGCTGGGATCGTCGCGGCGGAAGCGGCCGCGATAGTCGTCGGCGACGTCGACGAGCTGTACCCAGGGCTTGCGGCCGCCCATATTCGGTTTGTTGAACTTGTAGGCGGAGATGTCGATCGCGCCGGTGGTGTTGCCGTGATAGCCGTGATCGGGCGTGACGATGTCGTAGCCGCCGCTGGCGGCGCGGGCGAGGCGCAGCGCGAGCTCGTTGGCCTCCGAGCCGGAATTGACGAAGAAGCAGATTTCCAACTCCCCAGGCAGCTTCGCGGTGAGGCGCTCGGCCAGCGCCATCGGCGCGGGATGCAGATAACGCGTGTTGGAGTTCATCCGCGCGAGCTGGTCCATCGCCACCTTGCGGATGCGCGGATGGGCATGCCCGACATGCGGCACGTTGTTGTAGGCGTCGAGATAGGGCCGGCCCATCGCGTCGAAGAGATGGTGGCGCCAGCCGCGCAGGAAGGTGATCGGCCTGCTGTAGCTGAGCTTGAGGTTGGCGCCGAAGCGGGCCCTGCGCTCGGCGAGCAGTGCGGCCTCGTCGATTGCGCGGTAGGCGACGACTTCGTCGGGCAGGTTGAGCAGTGCGGCGGGGTTCGGGCAGATCGACTGCCACAGCGCCCAATCGTCGGGATCGGCGACGCCCGGCCAGTCATGGCCCATGCCGTCGAGCGTCAGCGCGAGCTGGAAATGCAGATGCGGCTCCCAGCCGCCATTCTCCTCGGCCGGGCCGAGTGTGGCGAAGGCCTCGCCCGCCGCGATCTGCTGGCCTTGCTTCAGCTTCGCGGCGCCATCGGCGGCGAGGTGGCCGTAGAGCGTGTGGAAGACGTCGCCCTCGGGCGTGCGATGCTCGAGGATGACGACGCCGCCATAGTCGAGATGGCCTTTGCGGTTCTCGGTCAGCGCGACGCGGCCGGCGAGCGGTGCGCGGACCGGTTCGCCGGCCGGCGCGAAGACATCGATGGCCATATGGATGGTGCGGCGGTTCGAAGCGAGCCAGCGACCCTTGCGGAAGGCCTTGTCGGTATAGACCAGCCGCGGCTCGCCATATTGGCCGAGCCACCATTCGGAGGCGATGCCGATGGCCGCCCCGAGGTTCCGGGCCTCGTCAGCACGCATGCTGAACGGGTTCTGCGGAACCGTGGCCTCGGCGACGGCGAGCGAGCCGACCGCCAGGCCGTCGAGCGCGCGGCCGAGCACAGGCGCGAAGCTGCCGCGCTGTCCGGCGATCCAGCTTGCGATGCGGCCGGCTGCGTCGGTGACCGGCAGGCCGCAGGCATTGCGCAGGCGAGCACCCATCAACTCGCCGTCGATGGCCGGATTCTCCAGCAGCCGCCAGGCCGGCGCCTGCGAGATCGTGACATAGGGATCGTCCGGGCGGCCCCTGGCCTCGATCGTCGAATTGACGACGCTGACGGCCAGCCGCATCCGGACGAGCGGCCAGATCAGCCCGATCTCCTCGGCGCTCAGGGCTGAGACGGAGTGATAGCCGGCGACGAAGGCGGCGAGCGCCGCTTCCGGTGTTTCGTGGTCGAGGATGGCATAGGCGGCGGCGATGGCGATCTCGCAGACGCGCGGGCCGGTGGTCATGTCGCCGAAATCGATCAGGCCGCTGATGCGCGTGGGCTCGCCGAGGCGTGGCTGGACGAGGATGTTGAAGTCGTTGAGGTCGTTGTGGAGGGTCTGCCGAGGCAACTGGTCGAGAGCAGGCTGCAAGGCCTCGTAGGCGGCGACGATCGCCGCGACGAGCGCGCGACGTGGGCCTTCGAGCACATCGAGATGCGGCTTGATCCAGCCCGCCTGGGTCAGGTCCCATTTCGCCGCATCGGGCGAAGCCGTGACCTTGAAATCGCGCAAGGCGAGATCGAGCCGCGCGGTCAGCGCGCCGAACTCGGAGAGGACGGCGGGCGGCTGCGGCCCGGCTTCGCCCATCGGGATACCCTCGAAGGCGCGCTGGACCCAGACCATGCGCTGGCGGCCCTCAGTGTCCGCGACGTTCTGCCAGAAGCGTTTGCCTTCGGCCGGCAGGAGCCGTGGCAGCGGCAGCGTCGGATCGGCGGCGAGCGCGTGGCTGATCGCTGCGCATTGCTGGTCGACGAGCGCGGGCTCGCCGCTGGGACGCATCGCCTTGACGATCACGTCACCCTGCGCGGTCCGGCCACGGAAGTTGAGATCGTATTCGCCACCGAGCTGTCGGAGAGCGCCGACGACACCGAAATCATTCGCGATGTCGCGCAACCAGTCATGCTTCATCTCAAATCTCCCAGCCGTCCCCCTTGACGAGCCCATTGGCCTGCCGGGGGATGCGTCGAACCGTTCACGTCGGCCTGACCGACGTCGCGTTATCAGCGAAAGGACCGGCGACGATATCCTCCGCGAGGAGGATTGCTTCTGCCATTGCGGCCGCGATTTTCTTCAGTCAAGGCGGCGGCGCGACCGCGTCTTCGATCGTGCTCACCGATCGTCGTCCGTCAGCCAGCGCTGCTTCGCTCGCTCGATCGCTTCGCGCACGGTATCCGGCGCGGTGCCGCCATAGCTGCGGCGGCTGCGGACCGAATGCTCCGGCGCCAGCACCTCAAAGACCGCGGCGCTGATGCGCGGATCGACCGAGCGCATGGCGTCGAGGTCGAGCGCCTGCAGGGTGCAGCCCTTGGCTTCGGCGAGCGCTACGATACGGGCGGTGACGTGATGGGCATCGCGGAAGGGCATGCCGACCTCCCGCACAAGCCAGTCGGCGAGGTCGGTCGCGGTCGGGAAACCGCGATCGAGGAAGGCGCGCATGTTCTCGGGCCGCACCGTCAGGTCGCGGACCATGCCGATGGTCGCGCCGACGCAGAGCTCGACGGTTTCGAGTGCATCGAACATCGGCTCCTTGTCCTCCTGCATGTCCTTCATGAAGGTCATCGGCAGGCCTTTCACCGTCATCAGTAGGGCGGTGAGCGAGCCGACGACGCGGCCCGTCTTGCCGCGCACCAGCTCGGCGGCATCGGGGTTGCGCTTCTGCGGCATAATCGAGGAGCCGGTAGTGAAGGCGTCCGACAGCGCAATGAAGCGGAAGCCGTCGCTGCACCAGAGCGTGATCTCCTCGGCGATGCGCGAGAGATGGACGGCCAGCATCGAGCAGCAGAACAGCAATTCGCAGATGTGGTCGCGCGAGCCGACCGAATCCATCGAGTTCTCGGTCGGCCGGGCGAAGCCGAGCTCAGCTGCCGTGAACTGCCGGTCGATCGGGAAGGCGGTTCCTGCCAGCGCGGCGGCGCCGAGCGGGGAGACGTTGGTGCGTTCGCGCGCGCCGGCTAGCCGCTCGCGATCACGGCCGAACATCTCGACATAGGCCATCAAATGGTGGCCGAAGGTCACGGGCTGAGCGACCTGCATGTGGGTAAAGCCGGGCATGATCGTCTCGGCATGCTCGCTCGCCCGCTCGATCAGCGCGCGCTGAAGCTCCTGGACCGCACCGTCGAGCCCGTCGATAGCGTCGCGCATCCAGAGACGGACATCGGTGACGGCCTGGTCGTTGCGGCTGCGCGCGGTGTGCAGGCGCCCGGCCGGCTCGCCGATGATCTCCTTGAGGCGTGCCTCCACATTCATGTGGATGTCCTCCAGGTCGATGCTGAATTTCAGCTCGCCGCGGTCGATCTCGCCGCGGATCTGGTCGAGCCCGGCCTGGATGAGCTCGTTGTCGGCGCTCGCGATGATGCCTTGGCGGGCCAGCATCGCGGCATGGGTTTTGGATGCGGCGATGTCCTGCCGGTAGAGCCGGTAGTCGAAGCCGATCGAGGGGTTGATCCGCCGCATCACCTCGGCCGGGGCGGAGGTGAAGCGCCCGCCCCACATCTTGTTGGCGCCGGGGGTCTGGTCGGACATGATGAGGCTCTCCGGGAGCAGCTGTGACGAGGCCATGCAGGGATAGCAATCGGAGATTGGACTGTAAATTCCAAAATTGACCTTGACGTCCAAATCACGCCCATCATACTCGCATGAGAGCTGCGGCCGGCCGGGCCGCCACGGGATGGGCAGCATGAAGATCGAAGAATTCAGCCTGGAGCGTATCCAGTCGCTCTACGAGAACACCGTGGAGTTCAACCTCTCGGATAGCGGCGTCCATCCCTATTCGCTCAACGAATTGCTCAGCGCCGAGCAGCGCGCGACGCTCATGGATGTCGAGCTCGGCTATGGCTGGACGAACGGCGCGGTCGAATTGCGCGAGGACATCGCCAAGCTCTACCGCAACCGCAGCTCCGACGAGGTGATCGTCACCAACGGTTCGGCCGAAGCCAATTTCCTGATGGTGATGTCGCTGATCGAGCCCGGCGACGAGATCATCGTCTTCGCGCCGAACTACCTGCAGATCTGGGGTTGGGCGCGTGCGATCGGCGCCACCGTGAAGGAAGTGAAGCTGCGCGAAGAGCTGGGCTGGACGCCCGATCTGGACGAGGTTCGAAAGGCGATCACGCCGCGCACCAAGCTGATGACGATCTGCAATCCCAACAATCCGACCGGCAGCCTGCTCTCGCGCGAGACGATGGACGCGCTCGTCGAGATCGCCCGGGCGCAGGGCTGCTACCTGCATGCCGACGAGGTCTACAAGGGCGCCGAGCTCGAGGTCGATGAGCCCCCGAGCTTCGCCGATCTCTACGAGAAGGCGATCATCACCAGCGGGCTCTCCAAGGCCATGGCGCTGCCGGGCCTGCGCATCGGCTGGCTGGTCGGGCCTGCCGCGGATATCTACACGGCCTGGCAGAACAAGGACTACACCTCGATCACGACCAGCGCGCTGAGCGAGCAGATCGCGCGTATCGTCGTCCAGCCGGCCAAGCGGGCCGAGATCCTGCAGCGGAGCAAGACCATCCTCCGGGAAAACCTCGCATTGCTCACGAGCTGGGTGAAGGCGAACGAGGAGTTCTTCTCCTTCGTGCCGCCCAAGGCGGGCGGCATGGCCTTCATCAAGTACAGCCACTCGATGAACTCGACGGAGCTGGTGCATCGACTGCGCGAGGAGCGCGGCATCATGCTGCTGCCGGGCGACGTCTACGGCCTCGACGGCTATATCCGCATCGGGATCGGCGCGCCGGGCGAGCATCTCTCGGCCGGGCTCGAGCGGCTCAGCGACTATCTCAAATCGCAGCCGCGCTGACGCGCCGGAGGGTCGAGCATGACGCCGGAACTCGCTCCCTACGTGCCGATCTGCGATGCGGTCGCGCTGCTGTTCCGGCCGCATGCGGAGGTTGTGCTGCACGATCTGGCATCGCAGAGCGTCGTCCATATCGCCGGGAACTTTTCGCAGCGCGTGCTGGGCGAGCCCTCGCTGCTCGACGAGATCGGCTTCGATCCCGACGAGACGACGATCGGCCCCTATGAGAAGGTGAACTGGGACGGGCGGCGGCTGAAATCGATCAGCGTCGTGCTCTCGGCCGGGGGCAAGGCTGCCGGCGTGCTCTGCATCAATGTCGACGTCTCGCATTTCCATGCGCTGATGCAGACACTCTCCGCCTTCGCGACCGTGCCGGCCGGCACCGAGAAGCCGCAGGCGCTGTTCAAGGAAGACTGGCACGAGCGCATCAACGAGTTCGTGCAGCAATGGACGCAGGCGCGGGGCTTGGCCGTGACTAATCTCAGCCGTGCCGAGAAGCGCGAGCTGGTCGCCGATCTCGCAGCCAACGGCGCCTTCGGCGGTCGCAATGCCGCCGCCTATATCTCGCGCATCCTCGGGCTCGCGCGCGCCACCGTCTACAACTACCTCAACCAGGCCAACGGATCGCCGGATGCTTGATCTGACGCGGGCCGAGATCGAGGCCGCCGTCGATCTCGACCGGGCCTTCGCCGCGCTGGAGGACGGGTTCAGGGCGGCTGCGGCGGGGCGCGTGCAGATGCCGCCGGTCGGCTATCTCGGCTTTCCCGCACATAACGGCGACTGCCATATCAAGTTCGGCCATATCGCTGATGATCCGATCTTCGTGGTCAAGATCGCGACCGGCTTCTACGAAAATCCAGCCAAGGGCCTGCCGACCACGAGCGGCATGATGATCGCGCTCTCGGCCGAGACCGGCGCGGTCGTCGCCATCCTGCGCGACGAGGGCTGGCTGACCGATCTGAGGACGGGGCTGGCAGGCGCCATTGCGACCCGTGCCGGGATGCGGCGGGACGCACGGATGATCGGCGTTGTGGGCGCGGGCACGCAGGCGCGCTTCCAGATTCGCGCCGCCGCGCATCTGCTGCGGGAGCGCGAGCCGCGCTTCGCCGCCTGGGCGCGCTCGCCCGAGCGGCTCGAGGCATTGCGGCGCGATCTGGCAAAGGGTGGCATCGCCGTCGAGCCGGTGGACGATCTGGAGGCGTTGTGCGCGCAATCCGATGCGCTGATCACCACGACGCCGGCTGCGGGACCGGTTATCCGCGATGAGTGGATCGGGCCGGGGGTTCATATTACCGCGCTCGGGGCCGATGCGCCGGGCAAGCAGGAGCTGGAGACGGCGCTGGTCGCGCGCGCCGATATCCGGATCGCAGATTCGCTGGAACAGAGCCTCGACCATGGCGAGTTCGCTCCGGCTGCGGCCGGCGGGCTGATCGGCCGAAGCGATTGCGTCGAGCTTGGGGCCGTGCTGGCTGGACAAGCGCCCGCTCGCCGTTCCGATCGCGACATCACCATCGCCGACCTGACCGGGCTCGCGGTCCAGGACATCGCGATCGCGCGTGTGGTGCTGGACGGGATCACGCGCTGAACGGCCGTCTCCGCCATCATTCTCGGGCTTGACCCGAGAATCTCTGGAAAGTGAGGCGCAGGAGCCTCCTTCGGCAGGAGATGCTCGGGTCAAGCCCGAGCATGACGGCAGGCCGTTATCAGCCTTTGTGCCGGGCCAGAAAACGATCCAGCCGCACCAGACCCTTCTGCAGCGTTTCGGTCGGTACGCCGATCCCGATGCGGATGTGGCTCTCGATGCCGAACCAGCTTCCGGCGACGACGAAGACGCTCTCCTCCTCGCGCAGCTTCTGCGAGAAGTCCTCGGACGACATTTCCAGCGGATAGCGCAGGAAGGCCATGCCGCCGGCTTCCGGGCGACGCCAGGACCAGTCGTTGTGCCGCGCCATCCACTGGCCGACGAGATCGGCGTTGGTGCGCAGCAGATCGCGGCCGCGCGAGAGCAGGCGCCCGCGCGTTTCCGGGCGCATCACCTCCGCCGCGAGGATCTGGCTGAGGATGCCGCTGCCGATGGTGGTGTAGTCCTGCCGCTCGGCGGCTGCCGCGACGACGTCCGGCGATGCGACGATCCAGCCGAGCCGAAGGCCGGGGCAGGCGAAGGATTTCGACAGGCTGCTGGTGATGACGACCTTGGGGTAGCTGCCCCAGAGCGTTTCGGTCTCCGCGCCTTCGATTTCCCCTCCGCGATAGATCTCGTCGACGATCAGCCAGGCGTCGTTGCGCTTCGCGGCTTCGACGAGGGCCGCGCGGCTTGCGGCGGAAAGGACGCTGCCGGTCGGATTGGCGGGGTTGGTGACGGCGATGGCCTTGGCACCGGCCGCGACATCGACGAGGCGCGCGGGGTCGATCTGCCAATCGCTCTCGCCGGACAATTCCAGCCGGCGGATATCGAAGCCGAGCGCGCGGCCGAGGCCGTCGATCTGCATGAAGTTCGGAAGGGCGACGACCAACGCGTCGCCGGGCTCGAACAGCGCCATCAGGGCGATCATCGTCGCCTCCGACGAGCCATTCGTCACCAGCACGTTGGCGGCGGTGGCGCCCGGATACCAGGAGGCGATGTTGGCGCGCAGGTCCGGCCGGCCGTCGGTCCAGCCATAGCCGAGCGGCTGCCTGAGCAGGTCGCGCGCGGCCTCTTCGCCAAGGATATCCTCGATCGCCCAGGGGTGGACGCCGCTTTCGGTCAGGTTGATCTCGACGTCGTTCTCGAAGAGCGTCTGGTTCCGCTCCATCTGGAAAATGTCGAACTTCACGAAAGCCTCCGGCCGATGCGGCGTCGGTGCCCGTCGCATGAGCCGGGCGTCACTCGCGATCTGTGAAGCTCCCCGTCGGCAGGGTCAAGTCAATTTTGGACAATAAATCCAATTTGGACTGATTGTTCATGTGATCGCAAGGGCTGCCCATCAGCGATCGGCTCGCGCCACCACGGCCCGCAGCAGCACGTTGAGGCCGGGTTCCAGATCCTCGCGGGTGCTGAGTTCGTTGTTGTTGTGGGTGATGCCGTTCTTGCAGGGCGCGAAGATCATCGCGCTCGGCGTATCCCGGGCAAGGAAATAGGCGTCGTGCCCGGCCTGGCTGAGGATGTCGCGCGTGCGGTAGCCGAGAGCGAGCGATGTCTCGCGGACGAGGCCGATCATCTCCTCGGCGAAGACCTTGCCGCCCCAGCGCCAGGTGTCGAGAATCTCGATGCCGCAGGAGGCGCGGGCGGCGGCCTCATGGGCGGCGCGCAGCATGCGCTCGGCCATGACGGCAGCGGCCTCCGGGTCGGCATGGCGGACATCGCAGGTCACCTGCGCCCAGTCCGATATGATGCCCGGCTTGTTCGGCCAGGCGACGAGGCGCGCTGCCGTCGCCTTGCCGCCGCTGCCGGCGAACTCCCAGCCGAGATCGTCGACGGCGGTCAGCAGCCGCGCGCCCGCGGCCAGGGCGTTGCGGCGCTTTTCCATCGGCCAAGGGCCGGTATGGGCCGTCTCACCGCGGAACTCGACGATCGTCCCGGTGCTGGCGTAGCCGCCGGTGACGACGCCGACCTGGAAGCCCTCGCGGTCGAGGATCGGGCCCTGCTCGATATGAAACTCGAAATAGGCGTCGAGCGGCGGCGGGGCGGCCTGAGCCTCGCCGGCATAGCTTACGCGCTGAAGCTCCTCGCCCATCGACTTGCCGTCATCGTCGCGGCGCTCCTGCGCCCAGTCGAGCGTGTAGACGCCGGTGAAGACGCCGGAGCCGACCATCGGCGGCGAGAACCGGCCGCCTTCCTCATTGGTCCAGTTGACCAGTTCTAGCGGGCGGCGCGTGCGGTGGCCGATGGCATCCAGCGTGCGGATGACTTCGAGCCCACCAAGGACACCGGCGATGCCGTCGAAGCGGCCGCCATTCACCTGCGTGTCGAGATGGCTGCCCATCATCACCGGCGGCAGCGTGTCGTCCTGGCCGGCGCGGCGGGCGAAGATGTTGCCGATCGCGTCGATCCGGACGGTCAGGCCGGCCTCCCGGCACCAGGCGACGAACAGATCGCGTATCTCCTTGTCGGCATCGCCGAGCGCGAGGCGCGAGAGACCGCCGGGACGTCCGACGCCGATCTCGCCCGAGCGTTCGATCGTCGTCCAGAAGCGCTCGATATCGACGCGTGCAGAGGCGGGAAGGGGCATCGGGCTGGTCCTCGGATCGACTGGCTTGACGCGAAACTCTGGCCGGCGGAAGCCGCCGCAAGCAAGGGCCGGCGGCGCATCGCGGCAGTTGCCCAGGTCATGGCTGCAATTCCGCATGCCTTGCCGGGAACCTCGGGGACCCTATATCGGTTGCCCAGCCATGTTCGAATCGCCCATGCCTACGCCCAATTTCCGCTTTCCCGGTGTCCTGAATTCCCAGGAACTTCTCGTCGCAGAAGCCGTCCAGGCCAGAGCCTGGGCCACATTGGGGCATGATCAGAGGCTCGATACCGAGCTCGAGACCGAGGCGCGTGATCGCCTCGGGCGCATCATCCTGCAGTTGATGTCGAGCGGTTCCGGCTCGGTTTCCGATCTCGCTGCGGCCGCCGTCGCCGAATTCAAGGCGACCCGACCGGCGATCCGCGTCGATGTCGCCGCCCAGCACCGGCGCGGCTGAGAATTCTCCATAGCGCCTTGCGCGGCCGCCTTGTCGGACGGCCGCGCAGGATGAGTTGACGTCTCAGCGCACCGAGACATCCAAGCCGAAACACGTCTCACCCAGCGTTCTGATCGTGCCGGGATTGGCGCCGGCAATGGCCTTCGATTGGCCTTCGGCTCGGTGCGCGCTCCGCCGCGAAAGGCTCAATGCGCGGCCATGTCGAGCGGCGGCTCGACATCGTCGGTGATCGGGTTGGCGAAAGGGTTCCTGGCGCGGAAGGCCGCGAACTCGTCCTTCGCCGCCTTGAGCAGAGCGGGATCGCCCAGCACGTCCGAGGCGACGCCGGCCATGGCCTTGGCGGCGAGCGCGAGACCCTTATGCGCGGCAGGAGCGAGGCCCTGCGCCACGAGCTGCCAGGAATGGCCGGGCGTGCCGACGGCATAGCAGGCGGTGCGGCACTGCACGGTCGGGACGACCCAGCTCACCGTGCCGACATCGGTCGAGCCGACCGAGGTGTCGCTGCCGGCGCCGAGCGGGTAGATCTCGTCGCTCAGCGCCTCGCCGGCTTTCGGCTTCATGCCGAAGCGGGCATAGGCGGCGGCGATGTCCTCGGCGCTCAGCGTCTTCTGGAACTGCGCGGCGAAGGCATGGTCGGCGGCATCGAAGCCCGGGCCGCCCAGTGCCTGCAGGTTGGCGTGCATCGTCTGTTCGAGCGGACCGTTGCCAATGAGGTTGGCGTCGCCCGATAGCTGCTTGGCGACGACCGTGGTCTCGCTCATCAGGGCCGCTCCCTCGGCGATCTTCTTCACGCGAGCGACGAGGTCCCACATCTCGGCGAGCGTGGCAGCGCGGATCAACTGGCGGGTGGTCGCCCGGGCCTGGACCACGTTGGGCGCGATGCCGCCGCTGTCGATGATGGCGTAGTGCACGCGCGCCGTCGAAGGCATGTGCTCGCGCATGTAGTTGACGCCGATATGCATCAGCTCGACGGCGTCGAGCGCCGAGCGGCCGAGATGGGGCGCCGCGGCGGCATGCGAGGCGCGGCCGCTGAAGGTGAACTCGATCTCGACGCAGGCGAGCGAGAAGGGCCGGTTGACGCCGTTGAACGAGGCCGGGTGCCAGCACAGCGCGATGTCGACATCGTCGAACGCGCCGGCGCGGACCATGAAGCCCTTGGCCGAGCCGCCTTCTTCCGCCGGGCAGCCATAATAGCGCACGCGGCCCTTGATGCCGTTGGCTGCGAGATAGTCCTTCACCGCGGCGGCGGCGAGCAGCGATGCCGAGCCCAGCATGTTGTGGCCGCAGCCATGGCCGTTGCCGTTCTTCTCGACCGGGGCTTCGCTGGCGACGCCGGCTTCCTGGCTCAGCCCCGGCAACGCGTCGTATTCGCCCATGATCGCAATGACCGGACCGCCCTCGCCAGCCTCACCGATGACCGCGGTCGGAATGCCCGCGACACCGGTCGTGACGCGGAAGCCCTCGCTTTCCAGCATGGCACGATGCTCGGCGGCCGAGCGGACCTCCTGGTAGTTCAGCTCGGGCATGTGCCAGATGCGGTTGGAGAGCCCAAAATAGGCCGGGGCCTTGTCGTCGATCAGACGCCAGACGTCCTTGCTGTTGCTCATGGGAAGGCTCCTCCTGCATGGGCCGGTCTGCCCAAATTCGCGCCAGCTTCTGACACGGCGCGAGGGCGGGTCACAAGCGACGCCGCGACGGGCTTCCCTGCGTTTTCGGCAGGACCGGCGCCTCGTGGCTGCTGCGGCGCCGATCATAGGCGCGGCTTGGGCGTGCGGAAATTCCTATAAGTTCTTTATTTCCCCGCGACCGCCCCCGTCTCGAACGGCTATGGCCGCAGCGCGATATTCGCCCCGAACCGCCGATCCCATCGCAATGGCATCGGCGCTCGCCGCCGACGCTCGGTCGGCGGCCGCGATCTTCGGGGTTTTCTGATGATGGACACCATCGCACTCGCCATCGGGCTCGTCTTCTTCGGGCTCTCCTTCGCCTATGTCGCCGCCTGCGACGCGCTCTAGGGGAGGGTCGGATGCTTCTGGACCATGTCCTCGGCGGGGCAGTGGCGCTGTTCCTGCTCGCCTATCTCACCTACGCGCTGATCCGCCCCGAGCGGTTCTGACGGCAGTTGCCTCTCACAAATCGGAACCTCATCCATGACACTCAACGGATGGATCCAGATCCTGCTCTTCTGCGGGATCGTCGTTGCGCTCGCGCGGCCCATCGGCGGCTACATGACGCGCGTCTTCGCCGGCGAACGCACGCTGCTGTCGCCTGTCCTGAAGCCGGTCGAGCGGCTGCTCTACACCTCCGCGGGTACGCATGAGGACGAGGAGCAGCACTGGACCGGCTACGTCGCGGCGATGCTGCTGTTCAACCTGGCGGGCTTCCTCGTGCTCTACGCCATGCAGCGCGTGCAGGACGTCCTGCCGTTGAACCCGGCGGGGATCGGCGCGGTACCGGCGGACCTCGCCTTCAACACGGCCGCGAGCTTCGTCGCCAACACCAACTGGCAGAACTACGCCGGCGAAAGCGCGATGTCGTACTTCACCCAGATGGCTGGGCTCGCGGTGCAGAACTTCGTCTCGGCGGCGACTGGCATCGCGATCGCGGTCGCGGTGATCCGCGCCTTCGCGCGCCGCTCGACCCGGACCCTCGGCAATTTCTGGGCCGATCTCGTCCGCTCGACGCTCTATATCCTCCTGCCTCTGTGCATAATCGGAACGCTCGTCCTCGTCTGGCAGGGCGTGCCGCAGAACCTCAGCCCCTACACCGTGGCGACGACGCTCGAAGGCGCGCAGCAGACGATCGCGCAGGGGCCGGTCGCCTCTCAGATGATGATCAAGCATCTCGGCACCAATGGCGGCGGCTTCTTCAACGCCAATGCGGCGCATCCCTTCGAGAACCCGACCGCGTTCACCAACCTGATCCACATGGTCGCGATCTTCGCGATCGGCGCCGGCCTGACCAACGTCTTCGGCCGCATGGTCGGCAACGAGAAGCAGGGCTGGGCGATCTTCACCGTGATGGGCCTGCTCTTCGTCGCCGGCGTCGTCGTCTGCTACTGGGCCGAGGCCTCGGGCAACCCGCTCGTCCAGGCGCTCGGCCTCGACGGCGGCAACATGGAAGGCAAGGAGGCGCGCTTCGGCATCACGCTCTCGGCGCTGTTCGCAGTCGTCACGACCGCTGCCTCCTGCGGCGCCGTCAACGCGATGCATGACAGCCTGATGCCGCTCGGCGGGCTGATCCCGCTGATCAACATGATGCTCGGCGAGATCATCATCGGCGGCGTCGGCGCCGGCTTCTACGGCATCATCCTCTTCGTCGTCATCGCCGTCTTCGTCGCCGGGCTGATGGTCGGACGTACGCCGGAATACCTCGGCAAGAAGATCGAAGCGAAGGAGGTCAAGATGGCGATGCTCGCCGTGCTGTGCCTGCCGCTCGCGATGCTCGGTTTCACCGCCGTCGCCGTCGTGCTGCCGGACGCCGTCGCCTCGATCGCGAATCCCGGACCGCACGGCTTCTCCGAGGTGCTCTATGCCTACACCTCGGCAGCGGCCAACAACGGCTCGGCCTTCGGCGGGCTCACCGGCAACACGGTCTGGTACAACCTGACGATCGGCATCGCCATGCTGATGGGGCGCTTCCTCGTCATCATCCCGGCGCTGGCGCTGGCGGGCTCGATCGCGGCCAAGAAGACCGTGCCGGAATCGGCCGGAACCTTCCCGACCCATGGCCCGCTCTTCATCGGCCTGCTCATCGGCGTGATCGTCATCGTCGGCGGCCTGACCTTCTTCCCGGCGCTCGCGCTCGGCCCGATCGTCGAGCACCTGGCGATGCTCGCCGGCCAGAGCTTCTGAGGAACGGTCCATGCGCACCGACACCGGGCCACGCCCTTCCACCCTCATCTGCGGAGCGACGATCGCGGTTCTGCTGATCGCCATCGTCTTCCACACCCTCTCCCTTCTTCTCGCCGCGGTCTGACCCGTCTTGGGTCCCGCGCACGCCACGACGGAGCTTTCGTCATGAGCCATTCCAGATCCGGCAGCATCCTCGATGCCCGCATCCTCGTTCCGGCGCTCGGCGGCGCCTTCCTCAAGCTCGACCCGCGCAGCCTCGCCAAGAACCCGGTGATGTTCGTCGTCGCCGTCGTCTCGGCGCTGACCACGATCCTGCTCCTGCGCGACTGGCTCGCCGGAGCGGCCCATCTCGGCTTCTCCTTCCAGATCGTGCTCTGGCTCTGGTTCACGGTGCTGTTCGCCAATTTCGCCGAAGCCGTGGCCGAAGGGCGCGGCAAGGCGCAGGCGGATTCGCTGCGCCGGGCGCGTGCGGAAACGCAGGCCAAGCTGCTCAGCGGCAACGACCGCAGCAACTACAGGCTGGTGCCGGGACCGAGCCTCAAGCTCAACGATGTCGTGCTGGTCGAGGCTGGCGACATCATCCCCTCCGACGGCGAGGTGATCGAGGGTATCGCCTCGGTCAACGAGGCGGCGATCACGGGTGAGTCCGCCCCGGTCATCCGCGAATCCGGCGGCGACCGCTCGGCCGTGACCGGCGGCACGCAGGTGCTGTCCGACTGGATCCGCGTACGCATCACCGCGACGGCGGGTTCGACCTTCATCGACCGCATGATCGCGCTGGTCGAAGGCGCCGAGCGCCAGAAGACGCCGAACGAGATCGCGCTCAACATCCTGCTCGCGGGCATGACGCTGATCTTCGTGCTGGCCACCGCGACGATCCCGAGCTTCGCCAGCTATGCCGGCGGCGCCATTCCCGTAATCGTCCTCGTCGCGCTGTTCGTGACGCTGATCCCCACGACGATCGGCGCGCTGCTTTCCGCGATCGGCATCGCCGGTATGGACCGGCTGGTGCGCTTCAACGTGCTCGCCATGTCCGGCCGCGCCGTCGAGGCGGCTGGCGACGTCGATACGCTGCTGCTCGACAAGACCGGCACGATCACGCTCGGCAACCGCCAGGCGACCGCGTTCAAACCGGTTCGGGGCGTCAGCGAGCATGAGCTGGCCGATGCAGCCCAGCTCGCCTCGCTCGCCGACGAGACGCCGGAAGGGCGCTCGATCGTCGTGCTCGCCAAGGAAGCGCATGGCATCCGGGCGCGCGATCTCGTCGCGCTGCACGCCAGCTTCGTGCCCTTCACCGCGCAGAGCCGGATGAGCGGCGTCGACCATGACGGCTCCAGCATCCGCAAGGGCGCGGTCGATGCTGTCCTGAACCATGTCCGCGCCGCGGGCACCGGCGGCGATTCCGAGGCGGTGCGCGAGGTGCAGGCATTTGCGGAGGAGATCGCCAAGGCCGGCGGTACGCCGCTGGCGGTCGCTCGCGACGGCAGGCTGCTCGGCGTCATCCAGCTCAAGGATATCGTCAAGGGCGGCATTCGCGAGCGCTTCGCGGAACTGCGCCGCATGGGCATCCGCACGGTGATGATCACCGGCGACAATCCGATGACCGCCGCGGCCATCGCGGCCGAAGCCGGCGTCGACGATTTCCTCGCGCAGGCCACGCCCGAGAACAAACTCTCGCTGATCCGCGAGGAACAGGCCAAGGGCAAGCTCGTCGCGATGTGCGGCGACGGCACCAACGACGCGCCCGCGCTCGCCCAGGCCGATGTCGGCGTCGCCATGAACACCGGCACGGTGGCGGCGCGCGAGGCCGGCAACATGGTCGATCTCGACAGCGATCCGACGAAGCTCATCGAGATCGTCGAGATCGGCAAGCAGCTCCTGATGACGCGCGGCGCGCTGACGACCTTCTCGATCGCCAACGACATCGCGAAGTATTTCGCCATCATCCCGGCGATGTTCATCGCCTTCTATCCGCAGCTCGGCGCGCTCAACTTCATGCAGCTCGCCACGCCGCAGAGCGCGATCCTCTCCGCCATCATCTTCAACGCGCTGATCATCGTCGCCCTGATCCCGCTGGCGCTGCGCGGCGTGAAGTACCGGCCTGTCGGCGCTGGCGCGCTGCTCTCGCGCAACCTGCTCGTCTACGGCCTCGGCGGCATCATCGTGCCGTTCATCGGCATCAAGGCGATCGACATGGCCGTCACGGCCATCGGCCTGATCTGAAGGATTCCAGCCATGCTGAAGCATATCCGCCCCGCGATCGTGATGATCGTTACACTCACCGCCATCACAGGTCTCGCCTATCCGCTGGCGATGACCGGGCTCGCCCAGGCGCTGTTCCCACGCCAGGCCGCAGGCAGCCTGATCGAGAAGGACGGCAAGGTGATCGGCTCCGAGCTGATCGGCCAGTCCTTCGCTGATGCACGTTATTTCCACGGCCGGCCCTCGGCAGCTGGTGACGGCTATAACGCCACGAGCTCCGGCGGCTCCAATCTCGGCCCGACCAATCCGAAGCTGACCGAACGCATCAAGGGCGATGTCGCGACGCTGAAGGAGGAGAACCCGAAAGCCGCCGTGCCGATGGATTTGGTGACGACATCGGCCAGCGGGCTCGATCCGCATGTCTCGCCGGAGGCGGCTTACTTCCAGGTGCCGCGTGTCGCCAAGGCGCGGGGGGTCGGCGAGGCCGATCTGCGCAGCCTCGTCGCGGCCCATGTCGAGGGGCGGCAGTTCGGCATCCTGGGCGAGCCGGTGGTCAACGTGCTGAAGCTCAATCTCGCTCTCGATGCGGGCACGGCGAAATAACGCTAAGGAAGAGCGCGGTGGCCGGAGCGATCCTGCCGCCGCGCCTTTTGAGGATTTTTGTCTACCCATGCCGGACGAGCTTCGTACCGAGCCGCCAAGGCCTTCGCCGGATGCGCTGCTGGAGCAGGTCCGCGGCGGGATGCGTGGCCGGCTGAAGATCTTCCTCGGTGCCGCGCCCGGCGTCGGCAAGACCTACGAGATGCTGTTGGCCGGCCGGGCCCGTCGCGCCGAGGGCGTCGACGTCATCATCGGCATCGTCGAGACGCATGGCCGGCACGAGACGCAGGCGCTGATCGAGGGTTATGAGGTGGTGCCGCGGGTCGAGGTCGCCTATCGCGGCCAGAGCGTCGAGGAGATGGACCTCGATGCGGTTCTGGCGCGGCGGCCGGCGCTCGTCCTCGTCGACGAACTGGCTCACACCAACGCGCCGGGCAGCCGCCATCCGAAACGCTATCTCGACGTTCTCGAGCTGATCGAGCGCGGCATCGACGTCTACACCACGCTCAACATCCAGCATGTCGAGAGCCTCAACGACGTCGTCGCGCAGATCACCCGCATCCGCGTGCGGGAAACCGTGCCGGATTCCATCATCGACCGGGCCGATGCGATCGAGATCATCGACCTCACGCCTGAGGACCTGATCAAGCGGCTCGACGAGGGCAAGGTCTATCTGCCGGAGACCGCCAAGCGCGCCGTCTCCAATTATTTCTCGCCGGGCAACCTGACGGCGCTGCGCGAGCTGGCGCTGCGGCGCACGGCGCAGCGGGTCGACGACCAGCTGCTCAGCCATATGCAGGCGCATGCGATTCCGGGACCATGGGCGGCGGGCGACCGGCTGATCGTCTGCATCGACGGCAGCACGCGGGCCGCTTCGCTGGTGCGCCATGCCCGGCGGCTCGCCGAGAAGCTGAAGGCATCCTGGACCGCGCTGCATATCGAGGCGCCCGGCCGCGCCGGACCCTCGGAAGCCGAGAAGGACAGGCTCTCCGCTGCGATGCGGCTCACGGAGCAGCTTGGCGGCGAGGCGGTGATCCTGCCGGGGGAGACCGTCGTTGACGAGGTGCTGCGCTATGCCACCTCCAAGAATGTCAGCCATATCGTCATCGGCTCGCCGGGCGTCTCGCGCTGGCGGGAGGTCCTGTTCGACTCGGTCGCGCAGGCGCTGATCCGTGGCGCCGGCGACATCAGCGTCCACGTGATTCCGGGGCAGGAGGCGGGTGCCGAGGAAGTCCGGATCGCCAAATCCGCGGGCCAGCGCCGGATCGAGCCGGGGCCGTATCTCGCGGGCATCGTCTTCGTCGCGGCGGCCGCCGGCCTCGGCACATTGCTCAACCTGTTTCTCGACGTTCGCAATATCGCGCTCGTCTTCCTGATGGCGGTGCTGACCTCGGCGGTGACGGCGGGGTTGTGGCCGGCGCTGTTCACCTCGGTGATCGGTGCGCTGGCCTTCAATTTCTTCTTCCTGCCGCCGCTCTACACCCTCAACATCAGCGACCCCGAAAGCGTGCTCGCCTTCGCCTTCTTCCTGGTGGTCGCCCTGATCGCGAGCAATCTCACCGCCCGTGTCCAGCGCCAGGCGGCGGCGGCACGCCAGCGGGCGCGGACGACCGAAGACCTCTACCTGTTCTCGCGCAAGCTCGCCGGGACCGGTACGCTCGACGACGTGCTCTGGGCGAGCGCCTACCAGATCGCGGCGATGCTGCGCGTGCGCGTGGTCATCCTGCTGCCGGAAGCCAACAGCATCGCGGTCAGGGCCGGCTATCCGCCCGACGACAGCCTGGTCGATGCCGACATCGCCGCCGCCCACTGGGCCTGGGAGCATGATCGCCCGGCCGGGCGCGGCGCCGATACGCTGCCCGGCGCAAAACGGCTCTATCTGCCGCTGCGAACCGGGCGGGGCGCCATCGGCGTGATCGGGCTCGACAGCGACAAGCCAGGCGCGCTGCTGACGACCGAGCAGCAGCGCCTGTTCGACGCGCTGGCCGATCAGGCGGCGATCGCGATCGAGCGGGTGCAGCTCGCTGCCGACGTCGACAAGGCGAAGCTCGCTGCCGAGGCGGACCGCTTGCGCTCGGCGCTGCTGACCTCGATCTCTCATGATCTCAAGACACCGCTCGCCGGGATCATGGGCGCAGCCGGCACGCTGCGCGACTACGGCAAGGCCATTCCCGAAGGAGACCGCTCCGAGCTGCTGGGCACGGTGGTCGAGGAGGCCGAGCGACTCAACCGCTTCATCGCCAACCTGCTCGACATGACGCGGATCGAGGCCGGCGCGATGGAGCCGAATTATGCCCTGCTCGATGTCGGTGACGTCGTCGGCGCGGCGCTGCGGCGCGCCGGCAAGATTACGCGCGGGCACAGCATCGACCTGTCCCTGGCGCCGAACCTGCCGATGCTGCGGCTCGACCCCGTGCTGTTCGACCAGGTCCTGTTCAATCTGATCGACAACGCGGCCAAATACGCGCCGGACGGCACGACGATCGGGGTCCGCGCCCGCTCGGAAGGCGAGGTGGTGGTGCTGGATATTCTCGATGAAGGGCCGGGCCTCCCGCCGGCCGATCTCGAACGGATCTTCGACAGCTTCTACCGCGTCGGCAAGGGCGATCAGGTCCGCGCCGGCACCGGGCTTGGCCTCGCGATCTGCCGCGGCTTCGTCGAGGCGATGGGCGGGACGATCACCGCGGCCAACCGCAGGGACCGGCAGGGCGCGGTGTTCACGATCCGCATGCCGATCCCACCCGAGGCTCACCAAATGAAGGTATTGCCATGACCACGATGGCCGTCCGGGTGCTCGTCGTCGACGACGAGCCGCCGATCCGCAAGCTGCTGCGCGTCGGGCTGGGGACCGAGGGCTATACGATCAGCGAGGCCGTCAACGCGAAGGACGCGATCGCACGGATCAATGCCGAGGCGCCCGATCTGGTTCTGCTCGATCTCGGCCTGCCGGACATGACCGGCCAGGAACTCCTGCGCCTCTGGCGCGGCGAGGGACGAACGCTGCCCGTCGTCATCCTGTCGAGCCGCACCGACGAGGCCGGCATCGTCCAGGCGCTGGAAGCCGGGGCCGACGATTACGTTACCAAGCCCTTCGGTATGCGCGAGCTGGCGGCGCGGCTGCGCGTGGCATTGCGCCACAAGCTGCACCAGCAGGGCGAGAAGCCGATCTTCCGCACGGGCGAGCTCTCGGTCGATCTGGTGCGCCGGATCGTGCAGGTCGGCGGTGCCGAGGTGAAGCTCTCGCCCAAGGAATACGACATCCTGCGGGCGCTGGTGCAGCATGCCGGCAAGGTCCTGACCCATCGGCATCTGCTGAAGGAGGTCTGGGGTGGCAACGAGGACGTGCAGTATCTGCGTGTCTATATCCGGCAGCTGCGCCAGAAGATCGAGCCGGTTCCCGAGCAGCCGCACTACATCACGACCGAGCCAGGCGTCGGCTACCGATTGCGCGAGAGCGACTGACGGCGATGAAGATGTCCGATCTGATCACGCCCGGTGCCATCCTGACCGGGCTCAAGGTGTCGTCGAAGGAGCAATGCCTGGATCGCCTCTCGCAGCATGCGGCCGGGCTCATCGGCACGGCGAGCGA
This sequence comes from Bosea sp. NBC_00550, assembly GCF_026020075.1. Taxonomy (NCBI): domain Bacteria; kingdom Pseudomonadati; phylum Pseudomonadota; class Alphaproteobacteria; order Hyphomicrobiales; family Alloboseaceae; genus Allobosea; species Allobosea sp. NBC_00550. Next base: position 3,221,994 of record NZ_CP102772.1, on the reverse strand, counting down.
GGTCATCGGCTCCGCCCTGAAGCGCCGGGAAGCCCTGGGTTCGACCGGAATCGGTGGCGGCATCGCCATGCCTCATGCTCCCGTCGCCGGCCTGTCCGCGCCGATCGGCCTGCTCGCCTGCCTGGCCAAGCCAGTGGATTTCGAAGCGGTCGATGGCGAACCGGTCGATATCGTCTGCCTGATCCTCACGCCCGATGCCGCGCAGGGGCAGCATCTCAATGCGCTGGCCTGCGTCGCCCGGCGCCTCCAACGTCCGGAGGTGCGCGATGCGATCCGCCGCGCCCGCCAGCCGCAGGGCGTCCATGCCGTGCTCTGCGAAGCCTAGAGGCAGGGGGCGTGGGCGCGGCGCAGAAGCTCCGCGCGCCGTATTCGTTGCAGATATATTCCACATTCAATTCGTTAAAATGTAAAACTTGCTTGGATGTCGAGAGATAGACGTCGCTTTATTGAAGGCGGTGCGCGATTTCGCCTTCCTCTCTCGAAGAGTTTCTGCAATACCGCTGCCGACATCTTCAGCCGAACGTACCGACATGCATCGCCATCATCTCCAGACCGTCTCGTTTGCCGCCGCCCTCGTGATCGGCTCCCTCGCCGCTGCGCCCGTGCTGAGGGCCCAGGAGGAGCCTGCTCCCCAGGCAGCCCCTGCCGCGCCGCAGCGTCCCGCCGCCCCGCGTCCGGCCCCCAAGCCGCCGGCGAAGCCGGCCCAGCCGGTCGCGCAGGCTCAGCCGTCCGCTCCGGCCATCAGCCAGCCTGCCACACAGGCCGCGACGCTGCCGAACGGTGCCACCGCGATCAACGAGACCTTTGGCGACTGGACGGTCGATTGCCGGATTGCCAATGGCCAGCGCCTCTGCGTCCTGCTGCAATCGCAGGGCAACAGCCAGACCGGGCAGCGCGTCTTCGCCATCGAGCTGCGCACACCGAAGGACGGACGGGCCGAGGGTACGATCCTGTTTCCGTTCGGTATGAAGCTCGAGAGCGGCGCGGTGCTGCGGCTCGACGACAAGGATCTCGGGCAGGGCCTGCGCTTCTCGACCTGCATGGCACAGGGCTGCCTGCTGCCGATCTCCTTCCCGACGGTTGCGACGGACGCGATGAAGTCCGGCAAGATGCTGACGGTGGCGGCGCTCAACCTGGGAAACAACGAGCCGGTTTCCTTCAACGTCACGCTGACCGGCTTCGCCGCGGCGCTCGACCGCATCGCGCAGATCGACAAGTAGCCGGCATTCGGGGCCGCCGGCCGGGCACTCGTTTTGGTGATTTCCGGCGGTTCCCCGGGCTATCGTGGTGGAAGCCGCCAAAGAAGGCTGGCTCCACACTGAAATTTGGTTCGTCCTGCCAGAGCTTCCGTGCATGATCGGCTGCACTGGGGAGTTCGGGCCAAAACAATGACAACCAACGATCCGCGCCTGCCGTTTCTTGCCGAGTTGGAGAAGAAGATTCTCTGGCTGGCGTCGTGGACGATCCATAACGCCAATCATATCCGCGCGAGCGACGATGGCATGAAGGTCGGCGGCCATCAGGCCTCCTCGGCCTCTCTCGCCACCATCATGACCGCTCTCTACATGGCCGCGTTGAAGCCGCAGGACCGGGTGGCGGTGAAGCCGCATGCCTCGCCGATCTTCCACGCCATCAATTACCTGATGGGCCTGCAGACGCGCGAGAAGCTCGAGAATTTCCGCGGCTACAAGGGCGCGCAGAGCTATCCCTCCCGCACCAAGGACATCGACGACGTCGATTTTTCGACGGGGTCAGTGGGCCTTGGCGTCGCGCAGACGCTGTTCTCCTCCCTAACGCAGGACTATGTGAAGGCGCATGGCTGGGCGAAGGATCGGCCCGAAGGCCGCATGGTCTCGCTGATCGGCGATGCCGAGCTCGACGAGGGCAACATCTTCGAAGCCCTGATGGAGGGCTGGAAGCACGGCCTGCGCAATACCTGGTGGATCATCGACTATAACCGCCAGTCGCTCGATGCCGTCATCCGCGAGGGGCTCTATGACCGCTTCGAGACGATGTTCCGCAATTTCGGCTGGGATGTCGTGACGCTGAAATACGGCTCGCTGCAGCAGGCGGCGTTCAAGGAGAAGGGCGGCGACCGGCTGAAGGCCTGGATCGATTCCTGCCCGAACCAGCTCTATTCGGCACTGACCTTCCAGGGTGGCGCAGCCTGGCGCAAGCGCCTGATGGACGATCTCGGCGACCAGGGCCCGGTGACCAAGCTGATCGAGAAGCGTTCCGACGCCGAGCTTTCCAAGCTGATGTGCAATCTCGGCGGCCACGACCTGCCGTCGATCCTCGAGGCCTTCGAGGGCATCGACCATGACCGGCCGGTCTGCTTCCTCGCCTATACCGTGAAGGGCTTCGGCCTGCCGCTGGCCGGGCATAAGGACAACCATGCCGGGCTGATGACCAAGGAGCAGCTCGACGGCTTCCGCAAGGCGAACGGCGTTCGCCCCGGCCATGAATGGGATCTGTTCGAGGGGCTGGGGATGCCCGAAAGCGAGGTCCGGGCCTTCCTCGACAAGGTGCCGTTCTTCTCGCAGGGCCGCCGGCGCCTCTCCGCCGCCAAGCTGCCGGTCCCGGCGACGCTGCCGTCCGGCATCCAGGCGACGATGTCCACACAGATGGGCTTCGGCAAGGTGCTCGACGAACTCGCCAAGGCGGGCGGGCCGCTGGCCGACCGCATCGTCACGACGGCGCCGGACGTCACCGTCTCGACCAATCTCGGGCCGTGGGTGAACCGGCGCGGGCTCTTTGCCAAGGCGTCGATGGCCGACACCTTCAAGGACGAGCGCATTCCCTCTATGCAGAAATGGGAATTCTCGCCGCAGGGGCAGCATGTCGAGCTCGGCATCGCCGAGATGAACCTGTTCATCAACCTCTCGGCGCTCGGCCTCTCGCATTCGATCTTCGGGGAGCGGCTGATCCCGATCGGCACACTCTACGATCCCTTCATCTCGCGTGGGCTCGATGCGCTGAACTATGCCTGCTACCAGGACGCGCGCTTCATGGTCGTTGCGACCCCGTCCGGCGTGACGCTGGCGCCGGAGGGCGGCGCGCACCAGTCGATCGCGACGCCGCTGATCGGCATGAGCCAGGACGGGCTCTGCGCCTTCGAGCCGGCCTTCGTCGACGAGCTCGCGGTGATGATGCGCTGGTCCTTCGACTACATGCAGCGCGACGGCGAGGGCGATCCGGACGAGCGGACCTGGCTGCGCGACGAGACCGGCGGTTCGGTCTATCTGCGTCTTTCGACCCGACAGGTCGAGCAGCCGCAGCGCAAGATGACGCCGGAGCTGGAGCTCGATATCATCGACGGCGCCTATTGGCTGAGGAAGCCGGGGCCGAACGCCTCGGTCGTCGTCGCCTATACGGGTGCCGTCGCGGCGGAGGCGATCGAGGCCGTCGGGCTGCTCAGCGAGGACCGGCGCGATGTCGGGCTGCTCGCCATCACCTCGGCAGACCGGCTCAATGCCGGCTGGCAGGCGGCGGAACGGGCGCGCCAGCGCGGCAACGCTGCGGCGACGAGCCATATCGAGCGGCTGCTCGGCGAATTGTCACGCGATTGCGGCATCGTCTCGGTGCTGGACGGGCATCCGGCGACCCTGGCCTGGCTCGGCAGCGTCCATGGCCACAGGCAGAAGGCGCTCGGCGTCGAGCATTTCGGCCAGACCGGCACGGTTGCCGATCTCTACCGGCATTTCGGCATCGACGCGAATGCGATCGTCCATGCCGCGAACGCGGCCGCGCCGGGGCGGCCGGTGCGTTATCTCAAGGCGTTGCCCTGAACGACATGCGTCATCCCGTGCGCGCCGCAGCACGCACGTGATGACGCTGGCTCAGAAGCGCGGTGTCGCGAAGGTATTGGCGAACGGGTTGACGCCGGCGCCGATGCGGCCGGGCAGAGTGCCTTCGCCATAGAGCTCGCCGGTGCTGGCATAAACCGGCGAGGCATAGCTGTGCTGGTTGGCGTAGCGGTTCAGCGAGCCGACGGGAACGACGTTGCCGGCGTCGAAGTAGCTGCGCTTCTGGATGGTGACGCGCAGGGGACCGCGCCGGCTCTGGGCCTCGGCGATGGTGGTCATGACGGTCGATGCCGCCAGAGCGATGGTGAGGGCAGTGGCAACACGCTTGAACGGCGTCATGGCGGCGATCTCCGGGAGTGGATGCACCCACTCGATGTAAGCATCCTTAATCCGGCGCAAAGAGTAGCGCGCTGTCGTTAACAACTTTGTTAGCGCCGATGAGTTTCGCGGAGCGTCAGGGCTGGCGTCGAGCCGGTTTGTCGCGATTCCTGCGGATCTCGCTGGCGGGGCGCGCGGGATCGGCGCTGGCGGTCTTCATCCGCAGGGCCGGCAGGTTGCCATCGACGTCGAGCCAGGAGGTTTTCCGGCCACTGGCCGAGAGGCGTGGCGGGGCGCAACCCGGCTGGCGCTTGAGCTCGCTGCTGGCAAAGACGGCGCGCAACTCCTGATCGGCCCCGGCATTGGCAAGATCGAGCCGGTCGATGAGGCAGGTCAGCTGCCGGCGATCGCTCGGCTTGGACGCGGCGCACCACCAGCCGCTCATCGCGAAGGTCGCTTCGCCCGGCGGCGTGCGGAAGGCGACGCAGGAGCGGCTTTCCGCGCCTTCGCCCAGGACGACATCGGCTGTTTCCAATGGGCCGAACCGGGTCTCGGTCGGGATGGGAGCGCTGCTGCGTTCGATGGCGTGTCCACGCTGAGCGGTGTCATGCACCAGCGCAACCATGAAGGAGCGGCTGCCGGCGGCGGCGCCCTCTCCGGTGGCGAGGCGCAGAACGAGATGCGCTTTCGGCTCGGCAAAGCTGCCGAAGCTCAGAAGATCCTCACGCCGGCTGCCGTCCTGGCTGCGTCGGGTTTCGAGAGACGGGGCTTCCCGGCCGAGTTCTGAAGCCTCCAGGCTGAACATCGCCATGGGGCGGGGGATCGCGACCCAATCCTCCGCAGTGGCAGATTGGCGTGGCCGGCGTGGGGTTGCTGCACCCTGAGCCATGGGATTTGCGGAAGGAAGGGCAAGGCTGGCGAGCCTCGGCTGATCTTCGTCCTTGGCCGAAAGGCCGGTGACCAGGATGGCTGTCATGCCGATGCCGCCCAGCGCTGCCGCGCAGCGCCAGGCGAGCGCTCCCGTCAGGCCGAGTCCGCGGCGTGGCAGGAGATGACGGCCGAGCCGCAGGGTCCAGCGGAAGCTGGCTTCGATGCGGTCGGCACAGCTGATGAGGAGCGGTACGGCGTCGATCCCGGCGATGCGCGCCGTGATGTTGCGGCCGATGGCAAGGGCACGGGCGAGCCACGGCCTGAGCCGATCGAGCCCTGCCTGCAACCTCGACACCACATCGACCCAATGCAAACGCGAACCACCATTCCCATGCCGCGTCACGGCGGCTCGCCCTTCGTTCGGGGCGCAGGCTGGCCGCGAAGAGTCGCCGGGCGGTTACCGGCCGATGCCGATCGGTCGGCAGCATGAACGTTCGGTCAACGAGCAGGGTTAATGGCCGGCGCTTGCCGGATCGTCAGGGGGAGATTGACTTTTTCGCGCGGCGGGTGTTCTGACAGGGCCGTGGTGCAGCGATGCGCCGCGAGCGAAGTTTTCAGCCCTTCGGGATTGGCTCTGTGACTGTCCGTCAGACGACGAAACTCACGACCAAAACGACGACCGGGAAAGCCGGTACGTCGCGCTGACGCTTCGCCTCGGTTCCGGGTCCATCTCCCCCCGGCGGGGGCAGATTGCCGAACCCGCCCGAGGACTGGGCGGGGCGGCCCCAAAGGGAGACCCGAACCGCTTTCATCCGCAAAGGATAACATCATGAGCTTCAAGGTCGCAGTGGTCGGTGCAACCGGCAATGTGGGCCGCGAGATGCTGGACATTCTCGCAGAGCGCGCCTTCCCGGTCGGCGAGGTCGTGGCGCTGGCATCGTCCCGTTCGATCGGCACCGAGGTTTCCTTCGGCGACAGGACGCTGAAGTGCAAGGCGCTCGAGCATTACGATTTCTCCGACACCGATATCTGCCTGATGTCGGCCGGCGGCGAGGTGTCAAAGGTCTGGTCGCCGAAGATCGGCGCGCAGGGCGCCGTCGTCATCGACAATTCCTCGGCCTGGCGCACGCATCCCGACGTGCCGCTGATCGTGCCGGAGGTGAACGCCGCGGCGGCTGCCGGCTTCACCAAGATGAACATCATCGCCAACCCCAACTGCTCGACCGCGCAGCTCGTCGTGGCGCTGAAGCCGCTGCATGATCGCTTCGGCGTCAAGCGCGTCGTGGTGTCGACCTATCAGTCGGTCTCCGGCGCCGGCAAGGAAGGCATGGACGAGCTCTTCAACCAGACCCGCGCCGTGTTCTCGGCCGGCGAAGTCGAGACCAAGAAGTTCCCCAAGCGCATCTCCTTCAATCTCATTCCTCAGATCGACGTCTTCATGGAGGACGGCTTCACCAAGGAAGAGTGGAAGATGATGGTCGAGACCAAGAAGATCCTCGACCCGAAGATCAAGCTGACCGCGACCTGCGTGCGCGTGCCGGTCTTCATCGGCCATTCCGAGTCGGTCAACATCGAATGCGAGAAGCCGATCACCGCCGACGAGGCGCGCGAAGTGCTGCGCACGGCGCCGGGTATCCTCGTGATCGACAAGCATGAGCCGGGTGGCTACATCACCCCGCACGAGGCGGCCGGCGAGGACGCGACCTACATCTCGCGCATCCGCGAGGACTCGACGGTCGAGAACGGGCTCGCCTTCTGGTGCGTCTCCGACAATCTGCGCAAGGGTGCGGCACTCAACGCGATCCAGATCGCCGAGGTACTGGTCAACCGCAAGCTGATCCAGCCGCGCAAGCAGGCGGCCTGAACGGGCTAGACCGGCATTTGAGGAAGGCGGGCTTCGTGCCCGCCTTTTCTTTTTGAGGCATCCGGGCCGAGAGGCCCTCCGGTGCATGGAGAACCTGCCTTCTTTGCGCAGCGGGATGCCGATCAAAACGATTAGGCTGCGTCGTAATCATAAAAATCCCGCCAAGACATTGCCGCAGCCCTTCTCTCCCGGACCCGAGCCTGTGCCTGCCACACCCGCTGCCTCGCTCCGGCGCGACAACGGCCTGCTCGGCATCGGCATCATGCTGCTCGCCACGATCTTCCTGTCGGCGGGCGATGCGGCGTCGAAATACCTCGCCGCGAGCGTGCCGGCGCTGCACATCGTCTGGCTGCGCTACATCACTTCTGCTTTCTTCCTGCTGATCATCATCGCCTGGCAGGGCCGCTCCGTTTCGCTGCGGACTCAGCGCCCGGGCATGCATCTGCTGCGCGGCGTCGGCATCATCGGTTCGTCGATCCTGTTCGTCTCGTCGCTGAAGTTCCTGCCGATCGCCGATGCGACGGCGACGAGCTTCGTCGCGCCGCTGTTCGTCACCGCGCTGTCGATCCCGCTGCTCGGCGAAAAGGTGGGCTGGCGGCGCTGGCTCGCGACCCTCATCGGCTTGATCGGGGTGCTGATCGTGGTGAGGCCGGGCGGGGCGGGGTTCCAGCCGGCGTCGCTGCTGCCGGTCTGCTCGTCGCTGAGCTGGGCGTTCTCGCTCATCATCACCCGGCTGATGAGCGGCACCGAGAGCCCGATCGCGACGGTGACCTATTCGACGGTCTTCGGCGCGCTGCTGATGACGCTGCTGCTGCCGTTGCACTGGGTCACGCCGACCTGGGAGATCGCACTGGTCGGCCTGTTCATCGGCGCGGTCTCGACGGCGGGGCACTGGTTGGTGATCATCGCCTTCCGCTTCGCCGGCGCGTCGCTGCTGGCGCCGTTCTCCTACATCCAGCTATTCTGGGCGGCGCTGTTCGGCTTCTTCCTGTTCGCGACGCTGCCGGATGTCTGGACCTTCGTCGGCGCCGTGATCATCGCGGGATCCGGCCTCTATACGGCTCATCGCGAGCGCATCCGGGCAAAGCAGGTCGCCGCTTGAAGCCCGTTTGGCGTCAGCCCTGCGGCTTGGTGGCGTAGCGCGCCATGAACATCTCGATCGCCGAGGCGACGACGCGCCGGATCTCCTCGTCGCTCGGCGGAGTGCGGACCGCGTTGAACAGGCGTGGGCGCGTCAGCGTGGCCTGGCAGAGATCGAGGAACTGGACGGCTGCGAGATAGGTGTCGTCGATCGCGAGCTTGCCCTCGGCGACCATGCGGTCGAGATAGCGTGCGATGAGCCGGGAGCCGAGCATCGGCCCGTTCTCGTAAAATTCCCGGCCGAGATCGGGCATGCGTTCGGCGACGCCGATGACGACGCGATGCGCGCTGACCGCCAGCTCGGCATTGATCATGCGCACGATGCACCGGCCGAAATTGCCCAGCGCGCGCACCGGATCGGAATCCTCGTTCAGGGCCTCGATCGCGCCGCGCTTCTGCGCCTCGCGCTCGCGCTGGATCAGCGCGACGAAGAGATGCTCCTTGTCCTGGAAGTAGACATAGAGCGTGCCCTTCGAAACATTGGCCGCCGCGGCGATGTCGTTCATGCTGGCGGCGTCGAAGCCGCGCGAGGTGAAGATCTGCAACGCGCCGTCGAGAATCTGGCGGTGCTTGTCCGGATCGGCGCCCGCAATCCGGCGATTGCGCGGGCCCGTCTTCACCGTGGGTTCAGAGGTTTCTGACATCACTTCCTGGCCCGCCCTGCGGACACTGCATGGCAACTGCGAAAAAAGAATCGAACCAACCGGTTCGATTTGACTTGATATGCATTATCGCCCGCGCTATTTCAAGCGCAATCGAACCAGGTGGTTCGAATTGACATGCAGGACGCACGATGTCTGCTGAAACCGCATCAGAACTGCGCCGCGACCGGCTGAAGCTGGTCGACGCCAAGGCCGAAACCGCCCAGCCAGCCGACCCTGCCACCGCCCGCGAGGCACGCGAGCCGCAGGCCAAGGACGCCCCGCCTGCCGCGGAGGCCGCCGATAACAAGGCCAAGAAGAGCCCGCTGAAGCGCGGCCTCCTGACCGTGGCAGCGGTCGCAGCTCTCGGCGCCGGCCTGTGGTACGGCATCGATTGGTGGCGCAATGGCCGCTTCATCATCTCGACCGACGACGCCTATGTCGGCGCCGAGATGGCGACGGTGTCGGCCAAGCTCGCGGCGAACATCGCGACCGTCTCGGTCGTGCAGAACCAGCAGGTCAAGGCCGGCCAGCCTCTCGCCGCGCTCGACGATGGCGACTGGCGCATCGCGCTCGAAAGCGCCCGCGCCAAGACCGCGACGGCGCAGGCGACGCTCGCGCGCATCGACAGCCAGATCGAAGCCGGGCGCGCGGCGCTGGTGCAGGCGCAGGCGCAGCAGAATTCCACCGAGGCGGCGGTGACCCGCACGGCCGCCGATTTCGAGCGCGCCAACAGCCTCGCCGCCAAGTCCTATGGCTCGCAGGCCACCCTCGACGCCGCGACAGCCGGGCGCGACCAGGCGATCGCGTCGCTGGCGAGCGCGAAGGCCGGCGTCATGCAGGCGCAGGCCAACATCAAGGTGCTGGAGGCGCAGCGCGTCGAAGCGGCCCGCCAGATCGACGAACTCAAGGTCGCCGAGCAGAAGGCGGAGCGCGACCTCTCCTTCACCAAGATCGCCGCGCCGATCGACGGTGTCGTCGCCAACACCAATCTCCAGCTCGGCGACCTCGTCAGCGCCGGCAAGCGGCTGATGTCGATCGTGCCGCTCGACCAGATTTATGTCGACGCGAACTTCAAGGAGACGCAGGTTGGGCCGCTAAAGGTCGGCGACAAGGCGAGCATCACGATCGATGCTCTGCCGGGGCAGGTCTTCCACGGCACGGTCAGCGGCATCGCCGGCGGCACCGGCTCGGTCTTCACGCTGCTGCCACCCGACAACGCGACCGGCAACTTCACCAAGATCGTGCAGCGCGTGCCGGTGCGTATCGCGCTCGACAAGGAATCGACCGGCAAGCATGTGCTGCGGCCGGGCATGTCGGTCGTGGTGTCGATCGATCCGCGCCCCGCCAGCCAGCGCTGAGCCCATCCCCAGGAGGCCGTCATGGCCACCGCGACCATGAACGCGCCGGCGGGAGCGCCGCCGGCCCCGGACGCCATCCCGATGCGCCGCATCTTCGCCTTCCTGGCGATGGTGTTCGGCATGTTCATGGCGATCCTCGACATTCAGATCGTCTCGGCTTCGCTGGCTGAGATCCAGGCCGGCCTGTCGGCCTCTGCCGACGAGATCGCCTGGGTGCAGACGGCCTATCTGATCGCGGAAGTGATCATGATTCCGCTCTCCGGCTATCTCAGCCGGGCGCTGTCGACGCGCGTCTTCTTCTCGATCGCCGCTGCGGGCTTCACCATCTCCAGCGTGCTCTGCGCGCAGTCGACCTCGATCAACGAGATGATCCTGTGGCGCGCCGTGCAGGGCTTCATCGGCGGCGGCATGATTCCCGGCGTCTTCGCCGCGGCCTTCACCATCTTCCCGCCCGCCAAGCGCCCGATCGTCTCGCCGCTGATCGGCCTCGTCGCGACGCTGGCGCCGACGATCGGCCCGACCATCGGCGGCTATCTCAGCCATGCCTTCTCCTGGCACTGGCTGTTCCTCGTCAACGTGGTGCCCGGCATCGGCGTGACGATCGCGGCCTGGACGCTGATCGACTTTGACAAGCCCGACCACAGCCTGATCAAGCGCTTCGACTGGCTGGGCCTCGCCGGCATGGCGGCCTTCCTGGGCAGCCTCGAATATGTGCTGGAGGAGGGGACGCGGCTCGACTGGTTCCAGAGCCACGAGATCGTATTCTTCTCGGTCGTGATGGTCTTCGGCGCGGTGCTGTTCTTCTGGCGGGCGCTGACGCGCGAGGATCCGCTGGTCGATCTCTACGCCTTCAGGAACCGCAACTTCGCCTTCGGCTCGCTGTTCTCCTTCTGCATGGGCATCGGCCTCTACGGCCTGACCTATCTTTATCCGGTCTATCTCGGGCGCGTGCGCGGCTACGACGCGCTGATGATCGGCGAGACGATGTTCGTCACGGGCCTGTCCATGTTCCTGACCGCTCCGATCGCGGGGCGGCTCTCGGCCAAGCTCGATCCGCGCATCATGATGATGATCGGCTTCGGCGGCTTCGCGGTGGGCACCTGGTGGGCCTCGTTCATCACGGCCGACTGGGATTTCCACGAGCTCCTCGTGCCGCAGATCCTGCGCGGCTGCTCGCTGATGCTGTGCATGGTGCCGATCAACAACGTCGCTCTGGGGTCGTTGCCGCCGCAGCAGCTCAAGAACGCCTCGGGCCTCTACAACCTCACGCGCAATCTCGGCGGCGCGGTGGGGCTCGCCGTCATCAACACCTTGCTGAACACCCGCACCGATCTGCACATCATGCGGCTTCACGAGATGGTCGTGTCCGGGCGGCAGGTGGCCGAGGAGGCGCTCGCCAACACCATCCAGCGCTTCGGCGACTATGGCGATGCCGCCGAGAAAATGGCGTTGGCGTTGATCAACCAGCGCGTCCACAAGCAGGCCCTGATCATGGCGTTCGGCGACGTCCTCCTCGGCCTGACGGTGATCTTCGCGAGCCTGGTCGTGCTGTCCGTCTTCCTGCGCAAGCCACCCAAGGCGGCGGCCGCCGGAGCCGGCGGCGGGCACTGACGCGGCACTGAGCGTGGCGGGGCCGGCTTTCTCTCGGGGCGCCTGAGGTGGGCGTGACCGCGATTTCGTGATCGGCCGGCTGTGGGCCGCTGCCGGATGCCGCAGTCGGAACGATTGACAACTGACATCGATCTTGCCAAATATAGCAGTAATATCAGTAGTTTAGATGTTTTCTAAACTACGTGGCCGGGGCGACCGGCGTAGTGGAAGGCGTTATCGATGAGCGTTCTGACGAACAAGGATCAGGATCACAAGCCGGTGGCGGGCGACCACATTCCGTGGCCGCAGAAAAACCCGGCCTCGTGCCCGATCAGCGCCGTGAAGGCCCGTCTGCGCTCGGCCGGCCTGCGCCCGACGCGCCAGCGCATGGCGCTGGGCTGGCTGCTCTTCGCCAAGGGCGACCGCCATGTCAGCGCGGAAATGCTCTATGAGGAGGCGATCCGCGCGCGCGAGCCGCTGTCGCTTGCAACCGTCTACAACACGCTGCGCCAGTTCTCCGAAGCCGGCCTGCTGCGCCAGGTCTCGGTCTCCGGGCCGAAGACCTTCTTCGACACCAACGTGTCGGAGCATCATCATTTCTACAACGAGGACGACGAGACCGTCACCGACATCCCCGGCTCGACCATCCACGTCTCGGGCCTGCCGGAAGCGCCGGAAGGCATGCTGATCTCCTCGGTCGAAGTCATCGTGCGGCTGCGCCGCGCCGATGGCGAGGAGATCGAGACCAAGCGCGTGGTAGGCCATCACGCGTGATCGTCTGCTCCTGCAACGTTATCTCCTGCCGGCAGATCAAGGGCACCATCGCCCCTGACGGCAGTGGGCCGCGTACGGCTGGCGAGGCTTATGACTGCCTCGGCTGCAGCCCGAACTGCGGACGTTGCGCGCGCGAAGTTCGCACCATCCTGGCCGAGGCACGGGCCGCCTGCGCGACGCAGTGCAACAGCTGCGCCAGCCGCGAGATCGAGTGCGCCGTGCATGTCACGGTCGAGCGCATGCTCGAGGGCATCGAGTTCGCAGAGGACGTGGCGGCGGCTGCCTGAGGCGCCGGTCCGCTCCATTCGCTCATTCATTGGTGGGACGGTGTTTTCGCTCTTCCCTTTCGGGCCCGGCGTGAATACATTAGGATCATTCTAATGTAGTGCATCGGGGTGCTCCGCCATGAAGGGCGATAAGAAGGTCATCGAATATCTCAACAAGGGGCTGCGCTCGGAGCTCACCGCCATCAACCAGTACTGGCTGCATTACCGGATGCTCGACAATTGGGGGCTGAAGGAAATGGCCAAGACCTGGAAGAAGGAATCGATCGAGGAGATGGTCCATGCCGACCGTTTCGTCGACCGCATCCTCTTCCTCGACGGCTTCCCGAATCTGCAGACGCTCGACCAGCTGCGCATCGGCGAGAACGTCAAGGAAGTGATCGAATGCGACCTCAAGGCCGAGGTCGAAGCGCGCTCGCTCTATCAGGAAGCCGCCCGTTACTGCCGCGAAGTGGGTGATTACCCGTCCGAGGATTTGTTCAAGGCGCTGATGAAGGATGAGGAAGGCCATATCGACTTCCTCGAGACTCAGCTCGACCTGATCGGACGCATCGGCCTCGAACTCTACACCCAGAAGCATATCGGCGGCCTCGAAGGCGACGATCACAGCCACTGATAGGGTGCCCGGAGCGCGCCGCTTAGCCGGCTCGCTCCGAAACCTCACAGGTCCGATCAAAAGAAAAGGCCCGCCAATGGCGGGCCTTCAATCTTTCGAGGCGATGGAAGCCGTCAGATGAAGCTGACGTTGGCGGCTTCCGGACCCTTGCGGCCGGCGCGGACCGAGAAGCGCACGCGCTGCCCGTCGATCGGCGCCTGAAGGCCGCTGCGGCTCAGCGACGAGACATGCAGGAACACGTCCGGGCCGCCCTTGTCCGGAGCGATGAAGCCGAAGCCACGATCCGAGTTGAAGAACTTCACGGCGCCATCGAAGGGGCCTTCGACCGGACCGCTGTCGCGATCATGGAAGCCGCCGCCGCGAGGGCCGCGGTCGCCGCCGCCGAAGCCGCCGCGATCACCGCCGCCATAGCCGCCACGATCGCCGCCGCCGAAGCCGCCACGATCCCTATCGCCATAGCCGCCGCCACCGAAATCATCGCGGGGCGGGCGGGGCGAGAAAGCGCGGGGAGCCGGTGTCGTCTGGGTTGCGGTGGAGGCGTCGATCTCGTGAACCGCAACGACCTGCAGGCCGCGGCGACCTTCACCGAGATCGGCGACGATGGTGGCGCCTGGCAGCAGATCCTGCTGATCGAGCGGGCCGATCGCGGAGACATGCAGGAAGACATCGCCCGACCCATCGGCGGGCGATGCAAAACCGAACCCCTTCTCGGGGTCGAACCACTTGACCTTGGCTTCGATATTTTCGTGCGTGACGAAGGGCTGGGCAGCAGGAGGCTTGCGACGATCGAACATGGAGCTTCAAGTATGAGTGACCGGGAGCACGCAACTTAGCTCATGCCGGACGCGCCGTCATCGGGGTCTTGGCGAAATTATCGCACGACGTTTGGCGGGGTTGTAGTGCTTTTTTTCGAGCCATCCTCAAGCTCATAATGCCCAATCGCCATGCTTCTTGTGCATGAGACCAAGCTGTTCAGGTACGATTCCTGGTTCGCTACGGCGAAAATGCCGCAGATAGACTGTCTTGCAATCGCCTGAATCATGCACAATCTGAGACGTCTTAGGGAAGATACGCCTCCTGGTCGGTAGCGCGCTGTTTGCGCTGTTCAGGAGAAGACAATTGGTTCGTTCGAAATTCGCTGGCACCAAGGCCGGCGCTGGCGTGATCCGACGGCTATGGCCGACCGAGCGCGATCTGCTGCGGGAACACCTGCTCCGGCTCGATCCGGTGACCCGTCAACAGCGCTTCGGCACGGCGGTCAATGACGCATTCCTCGAGAACTATGAGGCGACGACCTTCGGCGTGGGCGGGCTCGTCTATGCCTATGTCGAGGACGGAATCGTTCGCGGCGCCGCCGAATTGCGTGGCCTCGACGATATCGTGGCGCAGACGGGGGAGGCCGCTTTCAGCGTCGAGAGCGGCTGGCGCCGTCGCGGCTTCGGCACGAAGCTGTTCGGGCGCCTGATCACGGCATCGCGCAACCGCGGCATCCGCACGCTCTACATGACCTGCCTGCCGGAGAATGTCGCCATGCGTCGGCTCGCGGCCAAGTTCGAGGCGGATCTCGTCGGCGGCTATGCCGATGTCGAAGGCGTGATCACGACCGCAGGCCCGACGCCCTTCACGATCCTCGACGAGGCGTTGGACAATGCTGCCGGCTTCGCGACCATCGCCCTGTCGATCCAGAAGAATTTCTGGCCGACAACGCTGCTCGCCCGCGCGTTCGGCGCGTGAGCTCAGGCTGGGCTCGAAGCGCAGAGCGGGCTTAGACGGCCTGGCCTGCGCTTCCCGCGCCTTACCTGTTGAGGGACAGCGCCGCACCGGATTTGGTCACGGCACCATCGAGAGCGCTGCCGCTGCCGGCACGCAGCCGTGCCGCTACGGTGCCGCCCTGCTGGTAGAGATAGACCTCGCCGTCGCGATAATCCCACGCCGAGATTCTCTGTAGATCCTTGTTGGCGCAGCCCGACGAGCTGGCGCGATAGAGATCCAGCGTCGGCGTGCTCGAAAGCTGAACGCGGCAGGAGCCGCCGGTCGCCTCGCGTGCCGTCCAGCCGCCGACCATGCTGTCGCGACCTGCGGCCGGGCGCGGCGCCGTGGCGCTGGGGCCGAGGCCCGCGACCTGATTGTTGCTGCCGCGCAGGCCGGGCGCCTGCTCGGGCTGGCCGGTCGGCGGCAAAGGCTGGCCCTGCGGCGGGGCGCCGGCGCTGGGATCGAAGAACGGGTCCTGCGGTGCGGGCAGGGGGCCTCCACCTGGCGGGGGAGCGGATGCCGCCGGATAGCCGCCGGGCGGCGGCAGCGGCTCCGACGTGATCGGCGCCGAAGAGACGGGCGGGGCCGAGGACAGGGCGGGCTGGCCGTATGAGGGCGGGTTCATCATCGGGCCGGTGAAACGCTGCGAACCGGCACAGGCCGTCAGGGCCAGCAGGGGAAGCAGGGCGACCACCCGGGTCAGGGCGGCAGGCGTGGCGGTCTGCATCGTCGTCATGCGGTGCGGGTTCCGATCTCGGTCAGCCGAACTTTGCGTCACTATCACAGCAACTCAATGAACGCGGCATGAGCATGGTCTAGCGCAGGCCGGGCGCGATGCGAACCCGCGATGCCGGCTCTGGTTCCCTAAGATGTGGGGGGGCATAGTCGGCCCGATTCTGGAGACCGTCCGCATGAAGCCGCTCAACCCCGCCGCGATCGCTCCGCCCTTCGCCCGCTACAGTCATGGCATGGAAGTGCCGCCGGGCCAGCGATTCGTCTTCTGCTCGGGGCAGCTGGGCGTCGCCGCAGACGGGACCGTGCCGGAGGACGCGCGGGCGCAGGCTGATCTCTGCTTCGCCAACATCGCCGCGATCCTTGCAGAGACTGGGATGACGCTCGCGGACATCGTGCGGATCAACGCCTATGTCACCGACCGCGCCCATATGAAAGGCTATATGGAATCGCGCGATTGCCACGTCGCCAGCCCGCCGCCGGCCTCGACCCTGATGATCGTCTCGGGCTTCACGCGGCCCGAGTTCAAGGTCGAGATCGAGGTGGTGGCGGCGGCGCTGTAAATAGGGCTCTCGCCGAAAAATCTCGCCGTCATCCCGGACAAGCGGCAAAGCCGCGCCGATCCGGGATCCATCATAGGGCTCCGGAGCTCTACGATGGATCCCGGATCTCCGCTTCGCTGCATCCGGGATGACGGCGTGTGGTCGAGGAGAAAACGCCAGTTCCCTGCTAGCCTGCCTTGCGCTTGTTCTGGCGGTTCTCGATGAGGTCGTCGACGACGGCGGGATCGGCCAGGGTCGAGGTGTCGCCGAGCGCGCCGAACTCGTCCTCGGCGATCTTGCGCAGGATGCGGCGCATGATCTTGCCGGAACGGGTCTTGGGCAGGCCGGGCGCGAACTGGATCAGGTCCGGCGAGGCGATCGGGCCGATCTCGTTGCGGACATAGGCGACGAGTTCCTTGCGCAGGTCTTCGCTCGGCGTCTCGCCAGTCATCAGCGTGACATAGGCGTAGATCCCCTGGCCCTTGATGTCGTGCGGATAGCCGACGACAGCAGCCTCCGAGACGGAAGGATGCGCGACCAGTGCCGATTCGACCTCGGCCGTGCCCATGCGGTGGCCTGAGACGTTGATGACGTCGTCGACGCGCCCGGTGATCCAATAGTACCCGTCCGCGTCGCGCCGGCAGCCGTCGCCGGTGAAGTATTTATTCGGATAGGTCGCGAAATAGGTGTCCATGAAGCGCTGGTGGTCGCCATAGACCGTGCGCATCTGGCCGGGCCAGCTGTCGGCGATCACGAGGTTGCCCTCGCAGGCGCCTTCCAGCGCCTTGCCTTCGGCATCGACGATCTCCGGCTTGACGCCGAAGAAGGGCCGGGTGGCCGAGCCGGGCTTCAGCTTCGTCGCGCCCGGCAGCGGCGTGATCAGGATGCCGCCGGTCTCGGTCTGCCACCAGGTGTCGACGATCGGGCAGCGGCGGTCGCCGACGACGCGGTGGTACCACTCCCAGGCTTCCGGGTTGATCGGCTCGCCGACCGAGCCGAGCAGGCGCAGCGACGCCCGGCTGGTCTTCTTCACCGGCTCCTCGCCGGCGCCCATCAGGGAGCGGATCGCGGTCGGCGCGGTGTAGAAGGTGTTGACCTTGTGCTTGTCGATCACCTCCCAGAAGCGGGAGATCGACGGATAGGTCGGGATGCCCTCGAACATCAGCGTCGTCGCGCCGTTGGCGAGCGGTCCGTAGAGAATGTAGCTGTGGCCGGTCACCCAGCCGACATCGGCGGTGCACCAGTAGATGTCGCCGTCATGGTAGTCGAAGACGTATTGGTGGGTGATGGCGGTATAGACGAGGTAGCCGGCCGTGGTGTGCAGCACGCCCTTCGGCTTGCCGGTCGAGCCCGATGTGTAGAGCAGGAAGAGCGGGTCTTCCGCATTGATCTCGGCCGCCGGGCAAACGTCGGAGACCTTCGCGGCCTCCTCGTGATACCAGAGGTCGCGGCCCTGCTTCATTGCGACGTTGCCGCCGGTGCGCTTGACCACGATGACGGTACCGATACCGCCTTTCACCTTGCCGTCGGCGCTGTCGACGTTCTTCTTGAGCGGAACGGCGCGGCCGCCGCGCAGGCCTTCATCGGCCGTGATCACGATCTTCGAATCGGAATCCTCGATGCGGCTCGCCAGCGAATCGGGCGAGAAGCCGCCGAACACCACCGAATGGACCGCGCCGATGCGCGCGCAGGCGAGCATCGCATAGGCGGCCTCGGGGATCATCGGCAGGTAGATGGTGACGCGGTCGCCCTTCTGGACGCCGTTGGCCTTGAGCACGTTCGCGAATTTGCAGACTTCGGTGTGGAGCTGGCCGTAGCTGATCGTCTTCGATTCGCTGGGATTATCGCCTTCCCAGATGATCGCGGTCTGGTCCGCGCGCGTTGCGAGATGGCGGTCGATGCAGTTATGGGCGACGTTGGTGGTGCCGTCCTCGTACCATTTGATCGAGACCTTGCCCGGCTCGTAGCTGGTGTTCTTGACCTTGGTGTAGGGCTTGAACCAGTCGATCCGCTTGCCGTGCTCGCCCCAGAATGTCTCTGGGTCCGCGATCGAGGCGGCGTACATTTCCTGATAGCGGGCGTCGTTCGCCCATGCTTTCTCGGACCAGCCGGCTGGCACGTCGTAGATCGTATCGGACATTCGGGCGTCTCCCCAGACTTCGGCCGTCTGTGTTGCGTTGGTCCGTCGACTCTGGCGAGCAGGCCGGACATCGCTTCCTTTGAATTCGCCGCATCATAGGTTGCGCAGGCGGCGCGGCAACCCATTGTGCGTCGCACTTTCGTGGCAGGGGCAGGCGTCCGGAGCATGACTCTCGGGCAAAACATCCCCGGATCGTCTCATCACATGGTAGGGTGCGGCGCCTGTGGAGGGCTTTATGGCGCGCAATATCTGCATCTTCTCCGACGGGACGGGGCAGGCCGGCGGCGCGAACCCGATCAACTGGACGAGTGTCTACCGCCTGTTCATGGCGACGCGAGAGGCGGACCCTGCCGGGCAGATCTGCTTCTACGATCCCGGTCTCGGCTCCAACCCGGACGAGGGCGAGATTCGCGGCCCGTTCCGCCGCCTCAAGGATTGGCTCGCCCAGGCGACCGGCTACGGCATCACCGACAACATCATCGACTGCTATGCCGCGCTGCTTTGCGCCTACAGGCCGGGCGACCGCATCTTCCTGTTCGGCTTCAGCCGCGGCGCCTACACGGTGCGCAGCCTCGGCGGGGTGCTGGCGCTCTGCGGCGTGCCGGGCGGTTTCGCCAAGGTGATGCGCTGGGACGGTTTCACCGATGCGATCCAGGCCGCGGAGGTGAGGGCGCTCGCATCCAGCGCGGTCAAGGACGTTTACATGGTCAAGGATGACGCTGCCCGGGCCGAGGCCGCGGCTGCGTTCCGCAGCCGCCACGGCACGCAGCCGGCACCGCCTTTCTTCGTCGGGGTCTGGGATACGGTGCGCGCGCTTGGTCTCCCGGCGATCGGCAGCATGCCCGGACGCCACAAATTCCACGACGCCACCCTCAACCGGCAGGTCGCGCATGGCCGCCACGCGCTCGCCATCGACGAGAACCGGGAAGTCTTCGCGCCCGAACTCTGGGACGAGACGCAGGCCCCGCCCGGACAGATCAGGCAGGTCTGGTTCGCCGGCGTGCACACCGATATCGGCGGCGGCTACGGCCTGAAGATGGGATTGTCGGACCTGTCGCTCGGCTGGATGATCGCAGAGGCGCAGGCGATCGCGCATCCGCTCACCGTCGAGCCGCGGCTGATCGCGGAACTCAGGCCCGACGCGCTCGGCCGGCAGCATGACGAGCGCAAGACCTCATGGCTGCCCTGGAGCGAGGGCACGCGGGAGGGTTTCGTTCTCCACGAATTCCAGCCGCAACCGGCGCGGATGGCAGCGTCTGTCGAGCCGCGCCTGCAGGCTCCTGCCGTGCCGATCCTCGACAAGATGCTGCAATACCGGCCACGCGCGCTGGCTGAGTATCCGCCCTTTGCGGCGTATTACCGGCGCTGAGCGGTCAGAGACCGCCCATCTTGCAGACGATGTCCCATTCCTCGTCCGTCACCGGCTGGACCGAGAGGCGGAAGGAGGTGACCAGCGACATCTTGGCGAGCTTCGGCTCGGTCTTGACGTCGGCCAGTGTCACCGGCTTCGGCAACGGCTTCACCGCCTTGAAATCGACGAGAACCCAGGGCGGCCCCGCGTCTTCCCACGGATAGGCTTCCTTGATGACCTCGACGATGCCGACGACCGCGAGCCCTTCGTTCGAATGGTAGAAGAAGACCTGATCGCCCTTCTTCATCGCCATCAGGTTGAGCTTGGCGGTGTGGTTCTTAACCCCGTCCCAATGCGTGCCCTTCGCGCCGGCCTTGAGCTGGTCGTCCCAGGACCAGACGGACGGTTCGGATTTGATCAGCCAGTGAGCCATCAGGCCTCGTCCTCCTTGAGCGGCACTGGCGGCTGCGATGCCGCCTCGCCCTGTTCGTTCCAGAACCGCACCATCTCGCGGGTCAATGCGGCGTAATCCTTGGGGTCGAGCTCGACACGGACCTCGCCCTCGCCGAAGGGCAGGATCAGCACGAAGCGATGCGTGCCCTCGGCCTTGCGCCGGCGATGCTGCAGGACCGGCCCGGCGATCCGCCCGGCCAGAGGCACGGGTTGGCCCTCGGCAACGAGCTCCGACCCCGTGGTCTTCTTGACCTCGGCGATGCCGCGCGCGACGCGCTTGGTGAGGTCCGACCAGTCTCCCGCCATGCCCTTCTCCCTATCGTTCGGCCCGAATGGGGCGAGCCAGCAACGCAGCCACGGCCTCCGCTACGCCGATGCGCCCGGCGATGATCTCCGCGACTGCTTCCGCGATCGGCGTCTCGATATGCCGGGACCTCGCCATCTCGACCAGCACCGGCGCGGTGAAAGCGCCTTCGGCCAGTTTGCCGCCGGAGGCCTCGGCCGGGGCCTTGCCCTTTCCGAGCGCCAGCCCATAGGCGAAGTTGCGCGATTGCGGCGAGGCGCAGCTCAGCACGACATCGCCGAGGCCGGACAGGCCCATCAGCGTTTCGGGTTCGCCGCCATAGGCCTCGCCGAAGCGGCGCAGCTCCGCGAATCCGCGCGCCACCAGCGCGGCGCGCGCGCTTTCGCCGTAACCCAGGCCGATCGCGATGCCGGCGGCGATGGCGAGCACGTTCTTGGCGGCGCCGCCGATCTCGACACCGAGCGGATCGTCCGAATGGTAGATGCGGAAGGCCGGCGAGCTCAGAGCCTCGGCCAGCCCTTGCGCCAAGTCCGGCTCGGCCGCTGCGAGCGTCACCGCCGTGGGCAGGCCGCGCCCGATATCGCTGGCGAAGCTGGGGCCGGACAGGATCGCGGTGCGGGCGCCGGGCAGGACGCTTTCGATGATCTGCGTCGGAAACAGTCCGCTCGCCTGCTCGATGCCCTTGGCCGCGGAGACGATCGGCATGTCGGCCGACAGCTTTTCCGCCAGATTCTGGCAGGCCGAGCGCAGGTTTTGGGTGGGCACGGCCACGATCAGCGCGTCGCAACCGGCGAGGTCTTCAAGCGAAGCCGTGGCGCGGATCGTCTCGGGGAGGTCGATGTCCGGCAGGCGCGGCGACTGGCGGCTGCGCGCGATCGCCGCAATGGTCAGGGGATCGCGAGCCCAGAGCCGGACGGCGCGTCCGGCGCGCGTCGCTGCAAGCGCCAGCGCCGCGCCGTAAGAGCCGGCGCCGACGACGCCGACGGTCGCATAGGCCGGCACGCGTTTCATGCGGCTGACGCGGGCTTGGCCAAGAGTTCGTCGAGCGGCCAGCGCGGGCGGGCGACGGCGCTCATGTCGTCGACCATTCCGAGCCGCAGCCGTTCCAGCCCGGCCCAGGCGATCATCGCGCCATTGTCGCCGCAGAGCGCCTGCGGCGGGGCGACCATCGGCAGTCCGGCCTCTGTCGCAAGCCGCGTCAGGCCGCTGCGGATCGCCTGGTTGGCGGCGACGCCGCCAGCGACGACCAGCGTCGTGGGGGTGATTCCGGCCTCGCGGCAGGCGCGCAAGCCGGCGCGGGTCCGGTCGACCATGACGTCCACGATCGCCGCCTGGAAGGAGGCGCAGAGATCGGCGACGTCGTTGTCCGACAACGGCGCGATCCGCTCGGCGACGAGGCGTACGGCGGTCTTGAGGCCGGAGAGAGAGAAGTCCGGATTGGTGCGCCCCTGCATCGGCCGGGGAAAGTCGAAGCGCTCGGGATCGCCCTTCAGTGCCTCACGCTCGACCGAGGGGCCGCCAGGATAGGGCAGGGCCAGCATCTTGGCGATCTTGTCGAAGGCCTCGCCCACGGCGTCGTCGATGGTGCCGCCGAGCTTGAGGTAGTCGCCGACGCCGCGCACGGCGAGCAACTGCGTATGACCGCCGGAGACGAGCAGCAGCAGGTAGGGGAAGGCGAGATCGTCGGTGAGGCGCGCGGTCAGGGCGTGAGCCTCGAGATGGTTCACCGCGATGAAGGGGCGGCCGGTCGCGAGTGCGATCGCCTTGCCGGCGGTGAGGCCGACCATGACGCCGCCGACGAGGCCGGGCCCGGCCGCAGCCGCGACGGCATCGATGTCGCCGGGCTTCAGACCGGCATTCGCGAAGGCACGCGCGATGATGCGGTCGATCGCCTCGACATGGGCGCGTGCGGCGATTTCCGGCACGACGCCACCATAGGCGGCATGGGCGGCGATCTGGCTCAGCACTTCGTTCGACAGGATCTTGCTCTCGCCCGAGCGCTCGACGGAGACGATCGCGGCAGCCGTTTCGTCGCAGGTCGTCTCGATCCCAAGGACACGCATGATCGCTCGATTAACCTCGTAAAACGGAAGAACGGGATGAAGCCCTGCGTCCGGCAGTTCCTCGCCGGCAATTCCTTCGTATAGTGCGGGGCAGGGTGCAAGGCCAAGGGGCGTGCCCGCGACCTTTGCGGCAGGGATGAAAAGGGGACGGCATGCACAGGATCATTGTTCCGCCTCAATGCGGCCCGATCGCGGAATGCTGCATCGTTCGCGGATCGTCCTGTGGTCGCCGCCCGTCTTGTCAGGAGCTGTGAATGCGCGTTTTCGTCTTTCGTCCCCGTCCCGATGCCGAACGGACGGCGCGCGCCATCGCCGATCACGGCTTCGAGCCGCTCGTCGCGCCGCTCTTCGAGGTGGTCCGGCTGTCGGATGAGACGCCGCCCGGGAGCTTCGATGCGATCGTGCTAACCAGCGGCAACGCCTTGCCCGCGCTGACCGAGGGGCCGGCGACCTGGCGCGATCTGCCGGTCTTCACGGTCGGCGCACGGACCGCCGCCAAGGTGCGTGAAGCCGGGCTGGACGATGCCCGCAGCGCCGACGGCGACCGCAACGACCTGATCGAGCTGATCAAGCGCACGCTGCCGGCCCCGGCGAAGCTCCTGATGATCGTCGCGCGGGACCGCAAGGAGGATGTGCCGGACCGGCTCAAGCAGGCCGGCTACGACGTGAAGCTCTGGACCGCCTATGCGGCGGAGCCGGTCTCCGTCCTGCCCGAGGACACGCAGGCGGCTTTGCGTCACGGCCAGCCGGGCGATGCCGCCCTGCATTATTCGGCGCGCGGGGCACGGACCTTCATCACGCTGGCCCAGGCGGCCGGCGTTTCGGACGAGGCGCTCGAACTCACCCATGTCGTCCTGTCGGCCGATGTCGCGGCGCCGCTGATCGCGGCCGGGGCGAGCACGGTGCTGGTCGCCGAGCATCCCGAGGAGGCCGGCATGCTGGCTGCGCTGGAGCAGGTCTCCACGCGTGCCGGCTCTCCCGGTGCGGCCCGGCCGGAACTGCGCGGCAGCCTCAAGCGCATGCCGCCGACCATCGAGCTCAAGGCCGATGGGGAGGAGCCGGTCGCGCGGCCTGGCGCTGCCGGCGTGGACACTCATCCGCCGGAGGCGGTGGCGCCAACCGAGGCGCTGCCGCAGGAATTCGCGCCGCCGCCGGTCGAAGCATCGGCAGACGCCGCCGAGCGTCGCGCGCCGGCAGCGACGCCCTGGGTTCCCCTGATTGCAGCCGGTCTCATCGGCGGGATCGTCGGGGCCGGAGGCGCTTTTCTGGCCCTGAACCGCGCCGGCCCGGCGGTGAGCAGCGAGCAGGTCGGCGAACTGCGCCGCCGGATCGACACCGTGCAGACGGGTGTCGCTGCGGCCGATCGCAAGGCGGTGGCCGCTTCCGAGGCCGCAGCGAAAGCCGGATCGGAGGTCCAGGCGCTGGCCGGGAAGCTCGGTACGGTTGCGAATACGCAGGCTCCCGATACGAGCGCCTTCGCGGCGCAGGCCCAACGTGCTGAGGCTGCGACGGCGGCACTTGGCCAGCGACTCGAGCAAATCGCGGGGCGTCTCGGTGCGGCCGAGACGCAGGCGAAGAGCGCGGCGGCGCTGGGTCCCGAAGCCACGGCCGCGGCGCGGATCGTGCTGGCCGAGCGGGTGCAGCGCGCGCTTGCTGGCGGGCGCCCCTTCGCGAACGATATCGCGGCGCTGACGAAGAGTGGCGTCGCGCAGGCCGATGTCGCTGCCTTGACGATTGTGGCGGCGTCGGGCGCACCAACGCAGCAGGTGTTGCTCGCCGGCTTCCGCAAGCATGGGGCGATGTTCCAGCGCGAGGTCACGCCGCAATCCGACAGCTGGTCTGACAAGTTGCTCGGGCTGGCGAGCCGGATCGTCACGGTCAGGCCGGTCGGCGACAACGGCTCGAACGACCCGGCGACACTGCCGATCCGGCTCGAAGGCGCCATCGCCTCCGGCGATATGGCGAAGGCGGCGGGGTTGTGGGCGCAGTTGCCGGAGCCGGCGCGGCGTGCCAGTGCGGATTTCGGCGCCGATCTGCAAAAGCGGGCTGCGGCAGATGCGGCGATCGCCAAGATCGCGCAGGATGCGGTCGCGGCGCTCGGCGCTGCCGGCTGACGGAGGATAGAGGGTCTATGGTTCGCGTTCTCGTCTATCTCGCCGTCTTCGCCTGCCTCGCCTTCGGCGCGGTCTGGCTGGCGGATCGCCCGGGCGAGGTCTCGGTGCTCTGGCAGGGCTATCGGATCGAGACCAGCGTCGCGATCGCCGCCGTCGGCGTGGTCGCGCTCGCCTTTCTCGTCCTGCTGATCTGGGCGGTGCTGCGCTTCGTCTTCGGCCTGCCCTCGGCCTTCAGCCTGTCCTCGCGGGCCAGGCGCCGGGCGCGCGGCTTCGAGGCGGTGTCGCGCGGCATGGTCGCGATCGGCGCCGGCGACCCGGTCGCGGCCGGGCGCTATACCGGCGAAGCACGGCGCTTCGTCCCCAACGAGCCGCTGACCCTGCTGCTGGAGGCGCAGACCGCGCAGCTTTCGGGCGATCGCGGCCAGGCCGAGGCCGCTTTCAAGGCGATGCTCGACAAGCCTGAGACGCGGGTGCTCGGCCTGCGTGGGCTCTTCGTCGAGGCGAAGCGGCGCGGGGACATGACGGCGGCGCGCGCCTTCGCCGACGACGCCGTGCGCCGTTCGCCCTCGCTCGCCTGGGCCAATGACGCGCTGCTCGATTTCCACACCAATGCCGGCGACTGGCAGGCGGCCCGTACGGCCGTAGAGCGCCGTGCCGCGCTCAGGCTGGCCGACAAGGCCGAAGCCCGGCGTCAGCGCGCCGTCCTGCTGGCGGCCGAGGCGCTGCAGGCGCGCGATAGCGAGCCGGAGAAGGCTCTGGCGGCCGCGCTCGAAGCCGTGAAGCTCGCGCCGTCTCTGACGCCGGCTGCTGCGCTCGCAGGCCGGATGCTGGCCGAGCGTGGCGACGTCCGCAAGGCGTCGAAGCTGCTCGAAGCCGCCTGGAAGGAAGCGCCGCATCCCGACATCGCGGCGGCCTATCTCGATGCCCGCCCCGGCGACAGCGCACTCGACCGGCTCAACCGCGCGACGACCCTATCGAAGCTGCGGCCGGCCGATCCGGAAAGCGTGCTGGCGCTGGCCGGCGCCGCGATACAGGCGCGCGAGTTCCCGAAGGCGCGCGAGAATCTGAAGCCGCTGCTGGCGGGCGGAGCCTCGGTGCGCGCCTGCCTGCTGATGGCGGAACTGGAGGAGGCCGAGCACGGCGCCGACGGCCGCGTACGCGAATGGCTGGCGCGGGCGACACGGGCGCCGCGCGATGCCGCCTGGGTCGCGGACGGGCTGGTCTCTGATCATTGGATGCCGGTCTCGCCGATCACCGGCCGGCTCGATGCTTTCGTCTGGACCGTGCCGCCGGCGACTTTGGGCAGCCGGACCCAGGCAATCGACGACGTGCTGTTCGACCTCGACGATTCGACCAAGCTGATCGAGATCAAGCCGGAGTCCGTCACGACGATCGAGCCGGCGGCTGTCGCGGCTCCGCCGGCCCCGAAGGAAGAGCCCAAGCCGGAGCCGACGGTGACGGCGGCTCCTGCCGTGCAGCCGAAGGAAGAGCTGAAACCGGCATCGGAACCCCTGCCGCCGGTCCAGATGGCGGCAGAGCCCGTGAAGCCCGTGGATGCCAAGCCGGTCGAGTCCAAACCGGTGGAGACCAAGTCTGCTGCGCCTGCACGCGAGTCTGCACCACCCAAGCCGGTGATCTTCCCGGTCTCGCATGCGCCCGACGATCCGGGGCCCGACGACGAGCCGCCGCAGGAACCGAAGAAGAGCGGTTTCCGCCTGTTCGGCTGAGCGCAGCCCTTTCCTTCTCCCCTTGCGGGAGAAGGTGGCTCGGCGGAGCCGAGACGGATGAGGGGTCGCGCTGCCCTTCAGAATTTACGTCTACGAAGAAGCGCGACGATTCAGGGCGGCGCGACCCCTCACCCCAACCCTCTCCCGCAAGGGGAGAGGGGGCAGGTCCTGCGCTTCCTTGTTCGAAAGATCCTCGGGTCAAGTCCGAGGATGACGGCGATCCCTGTGGAAAAGGCGTGCGGTCGCGCCGCATGCGACGTATAGCGGCCCGATGACATCCATTTCCGATCCACATGCCGGCGTGACCCTGCACGTCGGCCCCGAACAGGCTGGCCAGCGTCTGGACAAGGCGCTCACCTTGCTCGCGGGCGAGATTTCGCGCGCGCGGCTGCAGCAGGTCATCAAGGAGGGCGGCGTGCGCCTTAACGGCGCCGTCGCCAGCGACGGCAGCCGCAAGGTGGTGGAGGGCGACGAACTCGCCCTCGTCATGCCCGAGGCCAAGCCTGCCGATCCGGTCGGGCAGGATATTCCGCTCGACGTCGTCTACGAGGACGAGCACCTGATCGTCATCGACAAGCCGGCAGGGCTCGTCGTGCATCCGGCCGGCGGGCATGAGGACGGCACGCTGGTCAACGCCCTGATCGCCCATTGCGGCGAGAGCCTTTCGGGCATCGGCGGCGTCAGGCGGCCGGGCATCGTGCACCGGCTCGACAAGGATACCAGCGGGCTGCTTGTCGTCGCCAAGAACGACCGAGCGCATCAGAAACTCGCCAAGCAGTTCGCCGACCATGGCCGCACCGGCCCGCTGCAGCGCGCCTATCTCGCCATCGTCTGGCGCGCGCCGCGGCTTCGCCAGGGCACGATCGATGCCCCGATCGAGCGCTCCAACCGCAACCGCGAGAAGATGATGGTGGTGCCCGAGGGGCGTGGCCGCGAGGCGATCACCCACATCGAACTGATCGAGCGCTATCCGCCCCTGCTCAAAGGGCTCGACGAGACCGAGCCGCTGGCCAGCCTGATCGAATGCCGGCTGGAAACGGGGCGCACGCACCAGATCCGCGTGCATATGAGCCATATCGGCCATCCGCTGCTCGGCGACCAGCTCTACGGCTCGGGCTTCGCCACTAAGGCGAGCCGCCTGCCCGAGGACGCACAGGCGGCGCTCACCGCGCTCGGCCGGCAGGCCTTGCACGCGGCGGTGCTCGGCTTCGAGCATCCGGCCACCGGCGAGGAGATGTTGTTCGAATCCGAGCCGCCGGAGGACTTTGCGAATCTGCAAGCAGCGCTCGCGAGGCTGTGAGCGAATCCGGCGTCGCTGCCACCTTTCCGCCAGAGTGAGTTCGCATATACTGGGGTTGTTCGGATGCGGATGGCCAAGGGGGCGCCGCAAGCGAGCGATCCAGCCGAACCGATGACTGGTTCCCGCGTTGGATTGGTTTGCTTCGTCCGAAGCCTGCGCGAAGGTTGATCGCGCGGAGGGCCTGCCGCCAAGCGGGGGCCTCGATGAGGAGAACGAGCATGGCGAGTGCTTCGCTGCCCGTCCTGTCCGCCGAAGGCGGACTTTCACGTTATCTCGACGAAATCCGCAAGTTCCCGATGCTGGAACCGAGCCAGGAGTACATGCTGGCCAAGCGTTGGCGCGAGCATGGCGACCGCGATGCGGCGCATAAGCTCGTGACCTCGCATCTGCGGCTCGTCGCCAAGATCGCCATGGGCTATCGCGGTTACGGCCTGCCGATCGGCGAAGTCGTGTCCGAGGGCAATGTCGGCCTGATGCAGGCGGTCAAGCGCTTCGAACCCGACAAGGGCTTCCGTCTCGCGACCTATGCGATGTGGTGGATCAAGGCCTCGATCCAGGAATACATCCTGCGCTCCTGGTCGCTGGTGAAGATGGGCACCACGGCCAACCAGAAGAAGCTGTTCTTCAACCTGCGCAAGGCCAAGAGCAAGATCTCGGCGCTGGGCGAGGGCGATCTGCGCCCCGACCAGGTTCAGCAGATCGCGACCAAGCTCGGCGTCAACGAGCAGGACGTGGTCGACATGAACCGCCGCCTCGGCGGTGATGCCTCGCTCAACACGCCGTTGCGCGAGGATGGCGAAGGCGAGTGGCAGGACTGGCTGGTCGATGATTCCGAAAGCCAGGAGCGTCGCCTCGCCGATTCCGAGGAGAGCAGCAACCGCCATACCGCGCTGCGCGAGGCGCTGGACGTGCTGAACCCGCGCGAGCGGCGCATCTTCGAGGCGCGTCGCCTGGCCGAGGATCCGATCACGCTGGAGCAACTCTCCGAGGAGTTCGGCGTGTCGCGCGAGCGCGTCCGCCAGATCGAGGTGCGCGCCTTCGAGAAGGTGCAGGAGGCCGTCAAGAAGGCGATCACCCGCATCGAAGCGCCGCGTGCCGCATTGCCTGCGGCCTGACCGTCGGCGGGTTTCGACACAGTTCAAGGGGTGCCGCGAGGCGCCCCTTTTTCATGAGCGCGTCATTCTCGGGCGGCGCGCAGCGCCGACCCGAGAAACTCATGCCGAGAGAGGCGCCAGCGCCTTCGTGCCGGGAGATGCTCGGGTCAAGCCCGAGCATGACGGCCTGCAAATGTCTCAATACAGCGGCGGCAGCGGCTGGAGCGGCAGGCGAAACGGGCCGATGAAGACGCGGCCATCGCGCAGGGAGACGGGTGGCAGCGGAGTGAGGCCGGGCGCCGTCGCGGCATCGGCGCCGCGGCCGCCCAGCAAGCCGCCAAGGCCGCCGAGCAGGTTGCCGATGCGGATGCCGCCGATCTGCTCGATGCCCGCCGCCGCCAGCCTGAGATCGCCCGCCACGCGATGCGCCGGATCGAGCAGCAACTGGCCGCTGCCGTCGACGCGCGCCTTGCCCTTGGTCGAGACCATGCGGGTCAGGTCGAAAATGCCGTTGGCGGCGCGCCAGCTTTCCAGCGCATCGGGATTGAAGCCCTTCCGGAAGCTCTCGGCCTGGGTCAGCGTCGCCTGCAGGTCGATCTCGCCGGTGTCGGTGTTGCCGAGCAGGGCGTTGATCGGCGGCAGGACCGTGCCCTTGGCGGAGACGGCGATGTCGACGGCTTGCTCAAGAGCCGGCCGGGTCGGATTACGCCGCAGATGCGCCTCCAGGGTCTTGCTGCCCCAGGTCTCCGGGTTCAGTCCGGGGACGGTCAGGACGGCGGTCAGATCGCTGGCGACGAGCGCGAAGCGCTCCGGGTTGCGCCAGGCGAAACTGGCGTCGAGATTCGTCCAGGTGAGGTCGAGCGTGCGGCCTTCCGGCAGGGTCGCCTTCGCAGGGCCCGACAGTTCGAAGATCACGAGGCTGGGCGAATAGATCTGGCCGACGGCGAGGGCGGGGCCGGTCTCGATGCGCACGGCATCGCCCCAACGTGTCGAGGTGAGAGCAAGCGCGTTGCAGCGCAGCTCGATGCGGAAGGGATAGCCGCCGATGGTGCGGTCGGTGCAGGTCCAGGCCCGGCCGCGCTCGGCCTCGCGCGCCAGCGCGGTGTCGATCTCGGCGGAGGCACGTGCGCGGGCATAGAACCAGAAGGCGGACCAGGCAGCGGCCAGAATGACAAGCAGGAGGAACGGGCCGTAGAGCCAGAACCGGCTCTGGCGGCGGCGCGTCGGAAGGGTATCGGTCATGCGGCAGGCATTCCTTGCGCGAAGGCGGGCGGATTGTTAGCTCGCCCGGAAAGCGGGCGCCAGAGCGGGAAGGCACTTGCGCCGGATGGCGCGAGCCAGCAAGCAGGCCGGCACGGCCAAATTATGGGATGGCGATGACGAGCGAATTCGGCAAGGCGGATCTCTGGGTCTTCGGCTACGGCTCGCTGATCTGGCGGCCGGGCTTCGCCTTCGAGGAGAGCGTGCAGGCGCGGCTTCACGGCTATCACCGCTCGCTCTGCGTGTTCTCGCATGTCCACCGCGGCACGCCGGAGCGGCCCGGGCTGGTCCTCGGGCTCGATCGTGGTGGTGTCTGCCGGGGTCTCGCCTTCCGGGTCACGGGCGCGCGGGCGCAGGAGACCGTGTCCTATCTGCGGGCACGCGAGCAGGCGACCGCGGTCTATATCGAGCGCCATGTTCCGCTCAGGCTCGAGGACGGCCGGGAGGTGCGCGGCCTCGTCTACGTCGCCGATCGCAAGCACCTGCAATATGCTGGCAAGCTGTCGGCGACCGAGCTGCTCAAGCTCGTCCGGCAGGGGCGCGGCAGCTCCGGGGAAAACCCGGACTATGTGCTGCAGACCCATGAGCATCTGCGTAAGATGGGGATCTATGATCCGGTCCTGGCCGCTTTGGCGCAGGAACTCGCGCCCGGCCTCGCGGCGACGCATCCGCCGCTGTCAGGCTGATCAGGCTTCCGGATTAGCTTCCGGCATCAGGTCGAGCAGGGCGGCGCGGCGGCTGAACCCATCCTCTGCCAGGAGATGGACGTGGATCTCGGCCGCGCCGGCTGCCGTGATCGCGCGCTGCCAGCGGCCCAGCGCTGCCTCGACCCCGAAGGGGCCGGAATCGCGCGCCGCAATGACACGCCGCTCGGCCGAGACCGCGAGCAGGACGGCATCGGTGAAACCGAGTGCGTGGATGTCATCGACGGTGAAGACCGAGGCGACGTAACGCCGGCCGGAGCGCCCGCGCCAGGCCGTGAAGCGGCGCTCGCCGAGGCTTGCCGTGCTGCGCAACGGCATCTCGCGGGCCACAAGCGGCTCGTCGAAAAGATCGGGGGTATAGCGATAGGCGAGAGCGGCCATGTCCGTTCCTCCTGAACTAGGAACAAAATGGGAACGCTCTGGGGATAAGTCAAGCGTCGCGGCCGAAGATGCCTGCTTCGCGACGCTCTCTGCTGTCAGGGATTGTCAGGAGTGGCGAGCGGATCGAGCCCGAGCGCTGCGAGTTCCGTCCGCCCCTGTGCCAGCAGCCTGTCGCAGGCGGTCTCGATCCGCTCCTGCAGCTCGCGCTGGAAGGAGATTTTGTCGAGCCCCGGCATGATCGGCGGCAGGATCTCGATGCGGATCGTGCCGGGACGGCGCAGGAACTTGCGGCGGGGCCAGTAGAGGCCGGTGTTGAGCGCGACCGGGACGCAGGGCACGCCGAGCTCGGCATAGATATGCGCGACGCCGAACTTGTAGGCCGGCGGGGCACCGGCGGCACGGCGCGTACCCTCGGGGAAGATCAGGAGCTGCCGCCCGTTCTGGCCGAGCTCGACCTTGGCGCGGCGCGTGACCTGCGACAGGGCGCGAGCCCGGGCGCCGCGATTGACCGGGATCATGCGCAGCTTGTTCAGGGCCCAGCCGAAAAACGGGATCCATGTCAGTTCGCGCTTCAGGATGAAGACCGGGTTCCGGAAGACCGTGACGAGTGCGAAGGTCTCCACGAAGGACTGGTGCTTCGCCGCGACCATCAGCCCGCCCTGCGGGATGTTCTCGAGGCCGGTGATCTCGCAACGCGTACCGGCGACGATTCGCAGCAGCCAGAGCGAGGAGAGCGACCAGCCGATCGCCACCGCCAGCATGATCCGCCTCGGCAGCAGCAGCGCCGGCAGAACGCCGAAGACCAGCCAGAGGACGAGGTTTGCATAGAACAGGGTGTTGAAGACGAGGGAGCGCAGAACAAGCATGCTGCGCAATGAGCCCGAGACGCGGCGCCGGTCAAGCGCGGTCGCGTTGTTTCGGGCGTCAGCCTTCGTGGCGCGCGTGGCCCTGCAGCCGCGACCGCTTCTCCGCTGCCGGCCCCATCAGCTCGGCCGGCTTCGACGAGACCGGCTTGCGGCCGCCGACGATCACGGACAGCCGCGAGGTTTCGGGATCGCTTTCGACGAGGCTGCGCAGGCGGGCCACCAGATATTTCACGTATTCGGGCGCGAGAATCTTGATCGTCGCCCAACGATGCCACCAGCCGGAGGTGTCGAGATGCTCGGTCACGACCGGGTGCGGAATCAGCTTCACGCCCGGCATGGCGTGCGCGAACTCGGCCAGCGTGCGCGGCATGTGGTAGTTCGAGGTCACGACCAGCAGCGAGCCGAAGCCGTGCTGGCGGAGCCAGCGCCGGGTCTCGATGGCGTTGCCGATGGTGTTGCGGGCGCGATAGTCGAGATCGACGCAGCAGGCGAGCAGATCGCGTGCGGCCGGGTTCAGCTTGGCCAGCTCATCGCGGCCTGTCTTCTCGTTGACGCCGCTGATCAGCAGCCGCGCACCGCGGTCGGCCCCGAGCAGGCCGATGGCGTCGCCGATCCGCTGGGCGCCGCCGGTGACGACGACGATCGCATCGGTGCGCGGCGTGGTCGCTGGTTCCTGCGCATCGATGCCGGAGGCGAAACGCGCATAGCCGAGGCCGGACAGGATCAGGCCGGCACAGGCGACTATGGCCATGCTCATCGCCAGAATCCGGCGCAGCGAGAACCGCCGACCCGCGCCGGGGCGCCGGGCCGCGGAATCGGGCGGCTCCATCGCGAAATGGTCGTTCGTGCTGCCGATCATGGCCATGATATTATTGGCATAACCCGGCAATCGGGCATAACGGCGGCGGCCACCGGCCGGCTTTTGCCGCAGGAATGAAGACTTCGTTGACGGTCGGCCGTCGCTCCACAAACGATCATGCCAGCATCCTGAGGTAGTGGCGGACGGTGAAGCGGGACACCAGTCCGGCGATGGCGGCCACCACCACGGCAACGAGAATCACCGCGGCATAGCCGGCCCAGCCGATCTCGAACGCGCCGAACAAGGCCTGCAATTGCTCGGCTTCCGGCGCCGTTCGCCAGCGCGAGACGATGAAGCCGATGATGGCGATGACGAGAATGGCGGCAAGGCCGCCGACGGCCCCGCCCTTGAGGCCGAGCCGGATGAAACGGCTCTGGAATTCACGGGCGATGAAGCCGTCGTCGGCGCCGACGAAATGCAGCACCTCGACGCTGTCGCGGCTGCCGGCCATCGCGCCGCGCGTGGCGAAGGCGACGGCGAGCGCCGCGGCCGCGAGCACGAGCAGGACAACCGCGAAGCCGGAGATGACGATGGTGCCGGCCATCGCGGAGAGCCGCCGGACCCAGAGCCGGTGGTCGTCGAGGATGGCGGACGGCACATCGCGGCGAAGAGCCGGGCCGAAGCTGGCGAGATCGGGGCTGGCGCCCGGCTTGAGCTTGAGCACGATGAGCCGGGGGATCGGCAGTTCGACGAGATCGAGGCCGGTGCCGAGCCAGGGCTCGAGCAGCTTGTCGGATTCGGCCTTGGGCACGGCCCGGACGCTGTCGATGCCGCCCAGCGCCTGCGCCATTGCCACCGCGCGCTTGACGTCCTCCTCGATGTTGCGGTGCGAATCGGGCCGGATCTGGATGGTCATCTCGTTGGAGATGGCGCCGCGCCACTGGTCGGAGGCGCGTGCGGCGAGCACGGCGGCACCGGCGCTCAGGGCGGCCAGGAAGGTCAGGATCGCGATCACCGCCATCAGCGCGCGGCCTGCTACGCTGTCGACCGGCACGAGGGGCTGGTCGCGCCGCAGATTGGAGGGCAGCGCACGCTCGGCATGCTCCGGCTCGTGATGGCCGCTCTCAAGCGTCGACATGCAGATGCCCGTCGGCCAGCACCAGACGCGGCGCGTCGTAGATCTCCATCAGGTTCAGGTCGTGAGTCGCGATGATCACCGCCGTGCCGAGCGACTGCAATTCCATGAACAGACGCAGCAGCCGCCGGCCGAGACCGGGGTCGACATTGCCCGTCGGCTCGTCGGCGAGCAGCAGTTCCGGCCGGCCGATCAGGGCGCGCGCGATCGCGGCACGCTGCTTCTCGCCGCCCGAGAGGACGGCGGGCACGGCATGCATGCGCTCGCCGAGGCCGACCCAGCGCAGCAGCTCGACCACCTCGGCGCGATAGCTCGTCTCCTCTTTGCCGAGCACGCGCAGCGGCAGCGCGACATTTTCGTAGACGGTGAGATGATCGAGCAGGCGGAAATCCTGGAAGACCACGCCCATGCGCCGGCGAAACGCGGTCAGCGTCCCCGCGTCGAGGCGCGAGACGTCCTGCCCGAACAGGTTGACCAGTCCGCGCGTGGGCTTCAGCGCCATCAGGATCAGGCGCATCAGCGTCGTCTTGCCGGCGCCGGACGGGCCGGTCAGATATTGGAACGAGCGCGGCGCGATACTGAAGTTGATGTCCTTCAGCACCTCCGGGCCCATGCCATAACGCAGGCCGACATTCTCGAACCGAACCAAGCGGTCTTCCTCATTCACCGAAACGCGAATCCGCGCCGATCCTACACCGCAAGCAGGCCTGCCCGGAAAGGCGCGATGCGGACAGCTTGCGCCAGTGATTCTTCACGGGGCGTTAACCATAAATCGTGCCAATAGGAGCGGGCATTTCGGTTCGCTGCCATCCGTGCCTTGCGAGCCCGTCGTGGCCTCCAAGCCGGAACGAAGCGTAGCGGAGACTCCCGGCCATCGTTGCGAAGAGATTGCCCGGCATCCATGCTGATCGTCTGCCCCTCCTGCGCCAGCCAGTATGAACTCGACGCGGCCAAACTGGGGCCGGAAGGTCGAAAGGTCAGATGCGCCAGCTGCAAGAACGCGTGGCATGTCGACCCGGCCGCCGTCTTCCCCGACGCACCTACCGAGCAGGAGACGCAGGCCCTATTGGCCGAGGAGCTGGAGCGTGCCGCCGCGATCGATGCCGAGATCACGGCGCTCGCCGCCGAAGCCAGCGAGAACGGGGATGCAGCCGAGGCCGAATCCGTTGTGGTCGCTGACGCCGTGCCGCCCGCGGGCCGGCGCAAGCGCGGCGCCGGCAAAGCGAGCATTCCGAGGATTGGCGCCTTGCGTGAGCGTGGCGCCGCGCTTCCGGCCGCGGCCGCTCTGGCCGGCCTTGCCCTGCTCGGCCTCGCCGTCTGGCAGCGCAATATGGTCGTGCGCGCTGCGCCGCAGCTCGCAGGCATCTTCGAGACGATCGGGCTGCCGGTGAATGTCCGGGGCTTGAGCCTGAGCGCGATCGAGAGCGGGCTCGTTGAGGACGGCGCGCACCGCTTCCTCGTGGTCGAGGGTGACGTCACCAACATCACCCGGAGCCAGGCCAAGGTGCCGCTGATCGAAGTCGCGGTGAAGGATGTTGCGGGCGCGACCTTGTACACCTGGACGGCCGAGCCGCCGCGGGCGAATCTCGAGCCGGCCGAACTGATCCGCTTCAGGGCGCGGCTGGCTTCGCCGCCGGAGAACGGCCGCTCCGTACGGGTCCGCTTCACTTCGGCTGCAACAGCGGCCAATATCGCCAGCACGCATTGAGGCTGCTAGGACGGGGCGCCTCTCGACCGGGCGATGGCATTCGGCCGGGCGGCGTTCATGGATAATCGCTGCACGAGGCCTCGGCGCATCGGAAGCGCAGGGCCCGCTGCGGCCGGATACGAAACGGAGACATCATGCCGGAAAGGCGGATCAGGGTTCTGTACGACGAGGCTGCGATCGCGCGGCGCAACGAGGAGATGGCCGAGGCCATCGCCGCCAGCAATCCCCAGGACCTGCTCGTCGTCGCCGTGCTGAAGGGAAGCTTCATGTTCGCGGCCGACCTGATCCGGGCGATGCATCGCGTGGGCCTGGCCCCTCAGGTCGAGTTCATCCACCTGTCGAGCTACCGGACCGGCACCGTCTCGTCGGGGCAGGTCGAGATCCTGCGCGACGTGCAGAGCGAGGTGCGCGGGCGCGACGTGCTGCTGGTCGACGACATCCTGGAATCCGGCCGCACGCTCGCCTTCGCCAAGGACCTGCTGGCGGCACGCGGCGCCGCGAAGGTGTCCTCCGCCGTTCTCCTGGAGAAGCCGCACAAGCGCGCCGTCAACATCCAGCCCGACTATGTCGGCTTCGAATGCCCGGACTATTTCGTTGTGGGCTACGGCATGGATGTCGCCCATTCCTATCGGCAGCTGCCGTTCGTCGGCGTGGTCGAGACCGAGGATCAGGCCGGGCTCCCGGGTATCTGAAGGGTTTTGTCGTGGCGCATTGTCTGCACGCGAACCGGTGTCCCCTTCGCTCGAAAATGCTCTGAGGAGCTGCGATGTCACGTATCCTGGTCGTCGACGATGAGGAGCCTCTGCGCACGCTGGTCGCGCGCGGCCTCACGCTGGACGGTCATAGCTGCCTCACCGCCGCGGACGGCGCCGAAGCGCTCGACCTGCTCGTCGCCGAGCAGGGCCGCTTCGACCTGCTGCTGACCGATATCCGCATGCCGCTGATGGACGGCATCGCGCTCGCACTGGCCGCCAAGCAGCAGTTCCCCGAGCTGACGATCATGCTGATGACGGGTTATGCCGAGCAGCGCGAGCGCGCCAAGAGCCTTGAGGCGATCGTGTCCGAAGTGATGGCGAAGCCCTTCACCATCGCCGAATTGCGCGCCACCGTGCTCAGGGTGATCGAACGTTCGATCGGCGGATGAAGCTCAGCGGTTCAGCCACCAGATCGAGGCGTTGAGCAGCGTCGCGAAGCCGACCCAGGCGAGATAGGGCCAGAGCAGGTTCGACGCGAGCCGGTCGAGCGGCCGGAAGGCTGCGATGGTTGCTGCGATCAGGAGCAGCAGGACCATGATGACGGCAAGGCCGGCAACCGGGCTGTTGGCGCCGAAGAAGGCGAAGGACCAGCCGATATTGAGCAGAAGCTGCAGATGATAGACCACCAGCGCGCGCCGGCGGCCGGGAAGGCCGATCGGCAGGCGCAGGATGCGGAACGCGGCGAGCGCCATCAGCGCGAAGAGCGTCGTCCAGACCGGCGCGAAGATCCAGTTCGGCGGATTGAAGGCCGGTTTGACGAGACCGGCATACCAGGTCGGGATTTGCGGGACGGTCGCCGCGCTTCCCGCTACCGAGGCGGCCACCACCGGCAGGATCGCGATGGCGAGTGCGGCCCATAGCGGCGGGCGGCGATCGATGGAGGTTTCCGGCAGCGTCGTCATGAATTCATGATGAGGGGCTTCCGGGTGCGCCGCAAGGCGACAAGGTTGCGTCGGGCATGCAGCTTGCGCCAGATGACATTCCAGTCGCTCATGGAACTTTCCCGGATATCCGCATGTCGAAGCGCCCGCTCCATCCTCGCTCCCTTGCCGCGCAGGCTCTGGGCAAGGTCGATCCTGTGACGAAGGGGGTGGTGCCGCCGATCCATGTCGCGACGACCTATCTGCGCGACCCGGACAATGGCTACTCCTCCGGCTTCATCTATGGCCGGCCGGACAACGAGACGGTGCATGAGGCGCAGGCCGTGCTCGCCATGCTGGAGGAGGCCAAGGCCGGGGCGCTGCTGTTCGGCTCGGGCATGGCGGCGGCGACGGCGGTGTTCCAGGCGCTCTCGCCCGGCGACCATGTCGTCGCCTCCAAGGTGATGTACTGGGCGCTGCGGGCCTGGCTCCTGACTGAGG
This sequence comes from Bosea sp. NBC_00550, assembly GCF_026020075.1. Taxonomy (NCBI): domain Bacteria; kingdom Pseudomonadati; phylum Pseudomonadota; class Alphaproteobacteria; order Hyphomicrobiales; family Alloboseaceae; genus Allobosea; species Allobosea sp. NBC_00550. The sequence goes on along the minus strand of NZ_CP102772.1, from coordinate 3,184,189 downwards.
CGACGCGCTGGGGCCTGAGCGTCGAGTTCGTCGAGACCGACGATTTGACCGCGCTTAAGGCCGCGGTGAAGCCGGGCGTGACCAAGCTCATCTGGGTCGAGACGCCGTCGAACCCGCTCTGGACCATCACCGACATCGCTGGCGCGGCCGAGATCGCGCACCAGGCCGGCGCCAGGCTCGCGGTCGATTCGACCTGCGCCTCGCCGGTCCACACCCGCCCGCTGACGCTCGGCGCCGACATCGTGATGCATGCGGCGACGAAGGTGCTGAACGGCCATTCCGACGTCGTCGCCGGAGCGCTCTGCGCCCGCGAGGACGACGAGTTCTGGAGCCGGATCAAGACGGTGCGCAAGGGCCAGGGCGGCATCCTCGGCCCGTTCGAGGCCTATCTGCTGATGCGCGGGATGCGCACGCTGCATCTGCGGCAGGAGCGGCAGGCGGCCTCGGCGCTGGAGCTGGCGCAGCGGCTCTCCGCGCATCCGATGGTGGCGCGCGTGCTCTATCCCGGCCTGCCGCAGCATCCCGGCCACGACATCGCGGCGCGGCAGATGGAGAACGGCTTCGGCTACATGCTCTCGGTGCAGGTCAACGGCGGCGAGGCGGCGGCCATCGCCACGGCGGCGCAGGTCGAGCTGTACAAGCGCGCGACCTCGCTTGGCGGCGTCGAGAGCCTGATCGAGCACCGCGCCTCGATCGAGGGCGCGGGCTCGCCCTGCCCGACCGACCTCTTGCGCCTCTCGACCGGCATCGAGGATGTCGCCGATCTCTACGACGATCTCGACCAGGCGCTGACGGCAGCGCACCGCTGAACGCGCGGCTGCCAGCCGTCATGGTCGGGCTTGATCCGACCATCTCGCCATCCAGTGGTTCCGGGTCATGAGGTTATCTGGCCGGCGTTGCGCGCCGCCCGAAAATGAGGACACCGTCACACCCAGATACGCTTTGCCGTCGCGAGGTAGCGTGCGCGTTCCGCCAGCCCGTTGCGACCGCCATTGATGAGCTTCGTCACGCGCTCGACATCGTCCGCGTCGGCGGCTGCCGCCATGCCGCGTTCGCGCCAATAGGCGAAGGCGACGGCCAGTGCGACCGCAGGTTCCCTGGCGCGTTCGGGCTCGGCTTCGAGGTCGATGCCGAGGATTTGGCCGAAGCGGCGATAATTCGCCCGGCCCGTGAGCTGGAAAATGCCGCGGCCGTGATAGCGGGCGCCATCGCCAGTTTGGATGTTGCCGAGATCGCGCCGGCCCTCGTAGCGGGCGAAATAGGACGGGCCGCCATATTCCTGGAAGGTGCGGAAGCCGTCCGTCTCGTGAGCGGCCTGCGCCAGGAAATGGCAGATGCGCAGCACTGTCGTGACGTCGTATTCGCGAGCCAGCGCGTCGAAGCGCGCGGCGATGCCGGCGACGATCGCGATGTTCGCAGACGGCGCGAGCCGCAGCAGGCGTTCTCTGGTAACGGCCAGAGCGGGGTCGGGCGAAGCGCCGACACCGATCAAGGCTCCGATGGCGCGCATCGACATGGATGACCCTCCCGAAAGGAAGGCATCATCGCTGTCGCCGAGAGGGCGGGGATAAGGATGTGGCGCTATCCCCGGCGATACGGGAAGCCCTCGCTCGGGCGGGGCATGCCGGGTCAGCCGCCGATGGCGGTGTATTCGGTCTCGACCGAGGATGCGTGCTCCTCGTGATCATAGCCGTAGATGTGGATCGAAATCGCTTCACCCGGCCCGAAATTGCGCATGCGATGGATGTTCGGCCCGGTGGGCAGCATGCAGGCGACATAGCCGGCCCCGCGCGCCTGTTCCTCGGTCGGCACGGCCCGCGTCGCCTCGATCGCCCGGTACCAGGTCTCGGTGACGGCGCCGGAGACGACGCCGAAGCAGCACGAGCAGTGGTGGTCATGGATCGAGGTGGCCGAGCCTTCGCCCCAGACGATCGCCCAGACGCTGACGGCGTCGTTGCCAGCGAGCAGGTTGCGCGTGTAGCCGCCGGGCTTGCGGTCGAGCGGCAGGCGCCGGACCAGATCCGGCATGGCGACGAGCTCGTGCAGAACCTCCCGCGCGGCGGCGAGATAATCGCGCGACAGCGTGCCCTCGTCGGTCCGCAGGCTGCTCAGCACGGCTCCGCGCCGCTCCTCGCTCAGAAAGCCCTGCATTCCCGTCCACTCCCGTCGAAAGACCCGATGAGCGAATGATACCGGCTGCCTGGGAAAGCGGTTTGCGAGCTCTTTGGAATTTTCTTCTATAATTGAAACCAGATACTCATTCTGCGCATGAACTTGGAAAATTATTGCTCACCGTTCGCCCTGACCGGTATATGAATCTGCAATTCACCGAGGTGCCATGGCCAAACTCGATGCCTTCGATCTGCGTATCCTCGCGCGCCTGCAGGAGGATGCAAGCCTGCCGTTGGCGGAGCTCGCCGAGGCTGTCGGGCTCTCGGCGACGCCGTGCTGGCGAAGGGTCCAGAAGCTCGAGGCGGCCGGCTATATCCGCAAGCGCGTCGCGTTGCTCGATCGGGAGAAACTGAAGGCTGGCGTCACAGTCTTCATCGCGGTCAAGACGGCGCGCCATTCGATGGAGTGGCTGGAGCGCTTCCATCAAGCCGTCCATGACCTGCCGGAGATCGTCGATTTCTACCGGATGAGCGGCGAGATCGACTATCTGCTCAAGGCCTGCGTCGCCGACATCGCGGCCTATGACGTGCTCTACAAGAAGCTGATCTCCCGCATCGACCTCAGCGACGTGACCTCGATGTTCGCCATGGAGGAGCTGAAGTCGACGAGCGCGATTCCGCTCGGCTTCGCGATGTCGGGAAACTGAGAGCCGGGCTGGCCGGCCGGTGTTGGGCCGGGCCGTCACAGGACTGAGACAGCCCGGCGCTAACCCTGCGCAAGCCGTCTCAGGAGATCACGAGCATGTCGAACCCGTTCCCGCAGACCAGCCGCCGTGCGCTGTTGCTTGGGTTGGGGACCGTTGCGCTGGCGGCTCATGCGGCGCCGGTTCTCGCGCGTTCGTTGCCGGCGCTGCCGACGTCGAACCTCGGAGCCGATACGAATTACTGGCAGGCCGTGCGCGGCCTCTACGGCGTCACGCCGGAGATGGTGAACCTCGAGAACGGCTATTGGGGCATAATGGCCGAGCCGGTGAAGGCGGAATACAAGCGCCTGACCGATTTCGTGAATTTCGAGAACACGGTCTATGCCCGGACGAAGATCGGCAAGGATCTCGACGACGTCCGCACGCCGCTCGCGGAATTTCTAGGCGTCGCCCGCGAGGAGATCGCGCTGTCGCGGGGCGCGACCGAGGCGCTGCAGGCCCTGATCTCCGGCTACAACAAGCTGAAGGCCGGCGACACCGTGCTCTATGCCGATCTCGACTATGATTCGATGCAGTACGCGATGAACTGGCTCAAGGACCGGCGCGGTGTCGAGGTCGCCAAGTTCGACATTCCCGAACCTGCGACGCGTCAGGCCGTGCTCGACGCCTATGACGCCGCGCTGAAGGCGAATCCCAAGACCAAGCTCCTTCTGCTGACCCATATCAGCCACCGCACCGGGCTGATGATGCCGGTGAAGGAGATCGCGGCCATGGCCCGGGCGCGCGGTGCCGATGTCATCCTCGACGCCGCCCATAGCTGGGGCCAGGTCGACTTCAGGGCCAAGGATCTCGGCGTCGATTTCATCGGCTTCAACCTGCACAAATGGATCGGCGCACCGCTCGGCGTCGGCATGATCTACATCGCCCGGGACCGCCTCGCCGACATCGACAGCTACATGGCCGACGAGGATTTCAAGGCCGACGACATTCGTTCGCGCCTGCATACCGGCACGCCGAATTTCGCGGCGCAGCTTGCCGTCCCGGCCGCGCTCGCCCTGCATCGGGAAATCGGGCCTCAGGCCAAGGAGGCGCGCTACCGCCACCTGCGCAATTACTGGGTCGCCAGGGCGCGCGAGCTGAAGGGCGTCGAGATCCAGACCCCCGACGATCCGGGCATGGTCGCCGGCATCACCTCTTTCGCGCTGGCCGGCAAGCGCTCGGCGGCGGACACCAACGCGATCGTCGCGGCGCTGCGTGACCAGCACAAGGTGATGACGGTGCGTCGCGGCGGTGTCGCCAAGGGCAACACCATCCGCATCTCGCCAGCGCCCTACATCATGGAAGCAGACCTCGACAGGTTCATCGCGGCGCTGGCGGTGGTGTCAGGCAATCGGGCGGGTTGAGCGGGAGGTCCGTCCCTCCTCCGAAGGGAGAAGGGAAGGCCAGCGCGGCTGATTTTTCACGGGAACGCACCGTCATCCCGGTCAAGCCCGGGATGACGCGATGGCTCCGGGCAAACGCAGCATGCTCTAGCCCTTCGTCACTTTCTGGTAGTCCTTCACGTCGGAGAAGGTGACGTCCGGAGCTCGCTCCGCATCGTATTTCAGCGTGAACTGGCTGGATGCCATGAAGACGGGATCGCCATCGAGATCGTCGGCCATCGAGGATGGCTTCAGGCCGACGAATTTCGCCAACGCCGCCTTGTCGTCCGAGGAGACCCAGCGCGCGATCGAGAACTGGCAGGGCTCGAAATCGACGGGGAGCGAATACTCGGCGTCCATCCGTTCCTTGAGCACGTCGAGCTGGAGCGCGCCGACGACGCCGACGATGGCCGGTGCGCCGTCATGCGGCAGGAAGAGCTGGACGACGCCTTCCTCGGCCATCTGCTGCAGCGCCTCGCGCAGCTTCTTGGCCTTCATCGCGTCCTTGAGCTTGACGCGGCGCAGGATTTCCGGCGCGAAGCTCGGCACGCCCTTGAAGACGATGTCCTCGCCCTCGGTCAGCGTGTCGCCGATGCGCAGGGTGCCATGGTTGGGCAGGCCGACGATGTCGCCGGCGAAGGCCTCCTCGGCGATCGAGCGGTCGCGGGCGAAGAAGAACTGCGGCGCGTTGAGCGGCATCGGCTTGGCCGTCCGCACCAGCTTCGCCTTCATGCCGCGGGTCAGCTTGCCCGAACACACGCGCATGAAGGCGATGCGGTCGCGGTGGTTCGGATCCATGTTCGCCTGGATCTTGAAGACGAAGCCGGTCATCTTCGGCTCGCCGGCCTCGACCGGGCGCTTGTCGGCCATCTGCGCGCGCGGGCTCGGGGCATAGGCGCCGAGCGCATCGATCAGGTCGCGCACGCCGTAGTCGCGCAGCGCGGCGCCGAAATAGAGCGGGGTCAGGTGGCCCTCGCGGAAGGCCTGGAGATCGAATGGCTTCAGGCCCTCGGCGGCAAGGAAGACCTCCTCGCGCCAGGTCTCGGCGGCGCCGTGCGGCAGCAGCTCGTCGAAGAGCGGATCGTCCCAGCCGGAGACGCGCTGATCCTCGGCGCGCTCGTCGCCCTTCTGGTTGCGGCGGAAGGTGTTGGCCTTGAGATCGTAGGTGCCGACGAATTCGCGTCCGCGCCCGACCGGCCAGGTCATCGGCGCGACGTCGAGCGCCAGCGTGGTCTCGATCTCGTTGATCAGGTCGAAGGGGTCGCGCGTCTCGCGGTCGACCTTGTTGATGAAGGTGACGATCGGGATGTCTCTGAGGCGGCAGACCTCGAAGAGCTTCTTGGTGCGGTCCTCGATGCCCTTGGCGGCGTCGATGACCATCACAGCGGAATCGACGGCGGTCAGCGTGCGGTAGGTGTCTTCCGAGAAGTCCTCGTGGCCTGGCGTGTCCAGCAGGTTGAAGACGTGGCCGCCATATTCGAAGGTCATCACCGAGGTGACGACCGAGATGCCGCGCTGGCGCTCGATCTTCATCCAGTCCGAGGAGGTCTGGCGGCGGCCCTGCTTGGCGCGCACCTCGCCGGCGAGCTGAATGGCGCCGCCAAAATAGAGCAGCTTCTCGGTCAGCGTCGTCTTGCCCGCGTCCGGGTGCGAGATGATGGCGAAGGTGCGCCGGCGCGCGTGAGGTGCAGCGTTGGCTGCAGCCGCCTCGATGGTCGAAAGATCGGTCATGGCCCGCTTCAAGACGGATGCGACGCGGAAGTCAACGGCGATGCGTGGTCAGTTCTTGAGCCGGTAGCCCGTCTTGAAGATCCAGCCGACGGCGGCGATGCATGCGACCAGGAACAGCACGGTCATGCCCAGGCTGACGCCGAGGCTGACATCGGCGAGCCCGAAGAAGCTCCAGCGGAAGCCGCTGATCAGATAGACGACCGGGTTGAACAGCGTCACCGTCCGCCAGAAGGGCGGCAGCATGCTGATCGAATAGAAGGAGCCGCCGAGGAAGGCGAGGGGCGTGACGATCAGCAGCGGGATGACCTGCAGCTTCTCGAAGCCATCGGCCCAGATGCCGATGATGAAGCCGAACAGGCTGAAGGTCGTCGCCGTCAGCACCAGGAAGAGCAGCATCATGAAGGGGTGCTCGATCCGGAGCGGCACGAAGAAGGTCGCGGTGGCCAGGATGATGAGGCCGAGCAGGATCGATTTCGTCGCGGCGGCGCCGACATAGCCGATCACAGCCTCCCACCAGGCGACCGGCGCCGAGAGAAGTTCGTAGATCGTGCCGGTGAACTTCGGGAAGTAGATCGCGAAGGAGGCGTTGGCGATGCTCTGCGTCAGCAGCGAGAGCATGATCAGGCCCGGCACGATGAAGGCGCCGTAGGGCACGCCCTCGATCGACTGCATGCGCGAGCCGATCGCACCGCCGAAGACGATGAAATAGAGCGAGGTCGAGAGCACGGGCGAGACGATGCTCTGCAATGGCGTGCGCCAGGTGCGCGCCATCTCGAAGCGGTAGATCGCGGCGATGGCGCGCGGATTGAAGCTCGCGGCGCTCATGCCCGCTCCCTCACCAGGCTGACGAAGATGTCCTCCAGCGAACTCTGGCTGGTGCTGAGGTCGCGGAAGCGGATTCCGGCTTCGGACAGGGTCTGGAGCAGCGTGGTGATGCCGGTGCGCTCGGCCTGCGTGTCATAGGTGTAGACGATCTCGTCGCCGCCGGCGGAAAGCCTGAGGTCGAAGCTCGCGAGAGCCTCCGGAAGTGCGGCGATCGGCTGCTGGAGCTGCAGCGCGAGCTGCTTCTTGCCGAGCTTGCGCATCAGCTCGGCCTTCTCCTCGACGAGGATGATCTCGCCCTTGGAGATGACGCCCACCCGATCAGCCATCTCCTCGGCTTCCTCGATGTAGTGGGTCGTCAGGATGATGGTGACGCCGTCATCCTTGAGCCGGCGCACCATCTGCCACATGTCCTGCCGCAGCTCGACATCGACGCCGGCCGTCGGCTCGTCGAGGAAGAGGATGCGCGGCTCGTGCGAGAGGGCCTTGGCGATCATCACGCGGCGCTTCATGCCGCCGGACAACATGCGGATCTGGCTGTCGCGCTTGTCCCAGAGCGAAAGGTCCTTGAGGATGTGCTCGATCCGGCCGGGATCCTTCGGCTTGCCGAACAGGCCGCGGCTGAAGTTGACCGTGCCCCAGACCGTTTCGAAGGCGTCGGTGGTCAGCTCCTGCGGCACGAGGCCGATGGCGGCGCGGGCCGCGCGGTAGTCGCGCAGGATGTCGTGGCCGTCGGCGAGGACGGTGCCGGTGCTCGGACGCACCAGGCCGCAGATGATGCTGATCAGCGTGGTCTTGCCGGCGCCGTTGGGCCCGAGCAGGGCGAAGATTTCGCCTCGCCTGATGTCGAGATCGACCGTCTTCAACGCGCTGAAGCCGGAATCATAGGTCTTGGACAGGCCGGAGACCGAGATGATCGGGGGTGCGGAGGATGGAGGCATGGATCGCATATAGGCCAGGTTGGGCTGCGTTGCGACCGGAGAAGCATGCGGGTGAAACATGATGGCCTGTCAGCCGGTGGCGGTACTGCGTTCCAAAAGAAGAAGGCCGGGCAGGAGCCCGGCCTTGATCCATGAACGGGGCAAGGCCCTATTTCATGAAGAACCATAGCAGGATGATGATCGGGATCGGAACACCTACAAGCCACAGGACAATGGAACGCATTTGCAGCCCCTCGTTGGAACGATGATGCTGCGGCAACGCTCGGCAGTGGGCGAAAGTTCCTAGGTGCCGGTGGGCCCCAAAGTCAGCAGAGCCTCCGCGCTCGGGTGCCAGACAGGGCGATAGCCCTGCGTCAACGCCGCCAGCGTGGCGGGCGGGGTCAGGACGGTCGCCATCCCCTGCGGCCGGTCGCCCCGCGCGACATAGCCGGCCGGCGACCAGTGCAGGGCCGAGGTTCCGCGCAGCGCCAGAAACGACTTGCCATCGTCGGAAAGCAGCATCGCGCCGTCGGGCAGTTGCTCGGTGGCCAGCCGATGCGTGCGCTTCGTCCGGCCGATCCGGCGGTCGGCATCGAGGATGCGATCCATTTCGGGGAAGAGCGGGGTCTCCGTGAGCCCCAGCCCCTTCACGAGCGCATCGCGATAGGCGAGCGCGTCGCGGCGGCGGCATTCCATGCAGGGGCGGTGGCCGGCGGCGAACGCCGTCACCTCGTCGCAGAAGAACAGCTCGGTGTAGCCGCGGCCCCAGACCCGGCGCTGGCGGTCCTTGAAGGAGAGCACGCAGCAGAGCCAGTGATGCGTCGCCTGCAGGCGCGAGGGCACCTCCTGCCGTGCGGGATCGTGGAAGCGGCCGCCGCGATTGCCGAAGAACAGGCCGCGCGCCGGATCGGCGAAGAGCGTCCCGTCGGGCCTGACGCGGTTGGGAAGAGGCATGGCCGATCTCCGATCCGGGAGCCGGCAAGGTTATTCCGTCCGATGTCAGATGGCGTCAGCGATCTGATCAATGGCGAATTCCGATGATCGCAGCAGCTTCCCCTTAACGCTACGATCAAGTCGGTCCAGGTCCCTAAGGCATTTGAAGTATTTTCCGCTGCATTCCCATGGGCGACACAGCCATGCGGAGCCGGCCAGCACCACGATGAACACCTATCTTCCCCTGATCCTGTTCACGGTGCTGACCAATGCCGCCGCGCAGCTCATGCTGAAGCGCGGCATGAGCGGGGTCGGCTCGCTCGATGTCGCCGGCGACGGCCTGATCGGCACGGTCTTCCGTGTCGTCTTCAACCCCTTCGTCTTGGCTGGTCTATGCACCTTCGTCATCAGCATGGCCTCGCATCTGATCGTGCTGTCGAAGGTGCAGATCAGCTACGCCTACCCGTTCCTGAGCCTCGCTTATGTCGTGGTCGCGGCCTACGCCTACTTCGTATTCCACGAGGATCTGGGCGCCATGCGCATCGCCGGCATCGGCTTCATCGTGCTCGGCACCATCTTCATCGCACAAAGCTGAGGATATCATGGACCTGATCGTTCGCCTGTTCCTGCGCCTCGGCGCCCTGTTCGAGCCGCCGGCCGTGCCGCAGCCGATCCCCGTGCCCGTGCGCAACTGGCGCCCGCGCCTGCCGGTCGCTCCGAGGGGATGAGACGATGAAGCACATCATCATCGGCGGCGACGGCTTCGTCGGCTCGCATCTGGCGGCAGACCTGACCGCCATGGGCGAGGAGGTGCTGGTCGCGGACATCCAGAAGAGCGATCACCCGCATTACGCCACCGTGCCGTTCCTGAAGATCGACGTCACCCGGGCGGAAAGCGTCGAGAGCATTCCGCTCTCGCCGGCGGACGTGGTCTACAACCTCTCGGCCAAGATGCTGTCCCCGATCGTGACGCGCGCGGAACGCCACGACTTCTTCTGGCCGGTGAACTATCACGGCACCCAGAACATCCTGAGCTGGATGGAGAAGAACGGCGCCGACCGCCTCGTCCATTTCACCACCGACATGATCTATGGCCATTCGGTGCGGGTGCCGCAGGACGAGACGCATCCGGCCAAGCCGCTCGGCGAATATGGCGAGAGCAAGCTGGCGACCGAGCGCCTCGCCGATGACTACCGGGCGAAGGGTTTCCGCATTCCGATCTTCCGGCCGCGGCTGATCATCGGGCCGGGCCGGCTCGGCATCCTGATCAAGCTGTTCAAGCTGATCGACATGAACCTGCCGGTGCCGATGATCGGCGGGGGCAACAACCCCTACCAGTTCATCTCGGTCTTCGACTGCGCCAGCGCCTGCGTGGCGGCCTGGAAGGCCGGCTTCCCGAACGAGGCCTACAACCTCGGCTCCGACGATCCGCCGCCGGTGAAGAAGCTGCTCGGCGACCTGATCAGGCATGCGGGCTCGAAATCGATCCTGCTGCCGACGCCGGCCTCGCTGGTGAAGCTGACGCTCGATGCGCTCGACGCCGTCAACCTGCCGATCATGGACCCCGAGCAATACAAGATCGCCGACGAGATCTGCATCCTCGATACCTCCAAGGCCAAGCGCGAGCTCGGTTGGCGGCCGCAACATCGCGATGAGGACATGCTGCTCGCCGCCTATACCGAATATCGCAAGGCCAAGGACGGCCAGAAACAGGCCGAGAGGAGCCTCGCAGCATGAGCATGCCCGCCTTCAAGCACGAGGATGCCCCCATGACCGCCGCCCGGCCGCAGCTCATCAGCGTCGAAGCCGCCAAGCAGCTCGACGCGGCGCAGGTGAAGGAGCTCTTCGCCGCTCATATCAACCCCGGCCAGCTGCACTTCCTGAAGCTGCTCGGTTTCGACAAGATCCTCGTCGATCGTGCCGAGGGCATGCACTACATCACCAGGGACGGCCGCAAGATCCTCGATTTCTTCGGGGGCTTCTGCTCGGTCGCCTTCGGCCATAACCATCCGCGCATCGTTGCGGCCCGGCAGAAGTTCCAAGACGAGAACCGCCATGAGATCTGCATGGCCTTCATGTCGCAATACGCCGCGGCGCTGGCGAAGAACCTCGCCACCATCGCGCCTGGCGATCTCGACATGGTCTTCCTCGGCTCGACCGGCTCGGAGGCGATGGAAGCGGCGCTGAAGGTCGCCGAGCAGGCCCAGGGGCCGGCCAAGTCGAAGATCCTGCACGCCGCGAACTCCTTCCACGGCAAGACCAAGGGCGTGCTCTCGATCACGGATTCGACGCTCTACCAGTCGCAATTCAAGCTGGTCGAGAACCGGGTCAAGGTGCCGTTCGGCGACATCGCCGCGGTCCGGCAGGCGCTGGAAAGCGACCCCTCGATCGGCATCGTGGTGATGGAGACGATCCAGGGCGGCGGCGGCATCGTCGAGGCGCCGGAGGGTTTCTGGCGCGAGCTTCGGGCGCTCTGCGACAAGCATGGCGTGCTTTGGGTTGCCGACGAGGTGCAATGCGGGCTCGGCCGCACAGGACAGTTCTTCGCCTTCGAGCGCGACGGCGTGGTGCCTGATGTCACCGCGCTCGCTAAGGCGCTCGGCGGCTCCAAGGCGGCGATGGGCGCGATGATCGCGCGTCGCGAGATCTACATGAAGGCCTATGGCAAGCCGAAGAGCGCGCTGATCCATGCGCAGGCGACCTTCGGCGGCATGGGCGAAGCCTGCATCTCCTCCATCGAGGCCCTCAACGTCCTCTACGACGAAGACCTGATGGGAAATGCCCAGCGCCAGGGCGATTATCTGATCGAGCGACTGAACGGGCTTCGTGCGAAGTATCCGACCCTGCTGAAGGAGATCCGCGGCCGCGGGCTGATGATCGGGATCGAGTTCCAGGACATCAGCGAGACCATGCCTTTCGGGGTGAAGCAGATGGTCGCGCTGCTCGACGACAAGTTGAAGGGCTCGCTCTGCGGCTTCGTCGGCGCGTTGCTCCTGAAGGAGCACGACGTGCTCGTCGCCTTCACCGAGTACAACCGAAATGTCATCCGGCTGGAGCCGCCGCTGATCGTCACGCGCCAGCAGTGCGATCAGTTCCTCGCGGCGTTCGAGGATGTGCTGTCGCGCGGCGTTACCGGAATCGTCACCGGTTATCTGCGCAAGATCGCGGCCGCCAAGGGCTGACGACGCGAGCATCGCCAACAAAAAAGAGGCCGGCTTGCGCCGGCCTTTTGAGTGTGGGGTCTCGAAACAGGGTCGTCCAGGGAAGCTCAGTAGTAACCGCAGACCCGGCGGTAGCCGATGACGTTGCCCCAGCGGTCGAAGCGCTCGACCATGTCGCAGGAGCGGACGGGGGCAGCGTAGTAGCCGTAGCCATATGCCGGGCGAGCGGCCGAGGCGATGATGGCACCGGCGGCGAGCGCGCCGACCACACCGGCTCCGACGCCCCAGCCACCGTAGCCATAACCCCAGCGCGGGCGCGCCTCGGCGTCGGACGCGATCAGGGTGGTGGCCAGGGTCACGGCCGCGAGGGTGGCGGTCACGGTCTTGCGGAACGTCGTCATGCTCGTCTCTCCCGACTGTTGCGAGAGCGAACCTTCGCCCTCCATGCTCATTGGTCGCGGAGCCTGGCCGGAAGGTTCAAAGCCGATGTCGATTATTTTGAGAGGCCTCAGCCGGCGCTGACGCGCCGCCAGAAATCCGAGGAGAACCCCGGGTCGACATGAACAGCGAAGTCGCGCCAGCGGGGGAAGGAGGCCTCGAAAGTCGCCGCCGGCATGCGTGCATCCTTGTAGGGGCTGATCCTGCCGCGGGCGGCGATGGCGATACCGTCCAGTTCGGTCAGCAGCCTCGCCGTTCTTTCCCCGCGATTGGGAAAGTCGAGCGTCAGTGTCGCCCCTGGCATCGGGAAGGACATCAGGCCGGGAGAGGGCTTGTCGCCGAAGAGCTTCAGCACCGTGAGGAATGAGGACTCGCCGGCGGCCAATGTCCGGTGCAGCATCGCCGCGACGGCCTCATGGGCATGGGCCATCGGGATCACGCACTGGAATTGCCGCAGGCCTTGCGGGCCGTAGGCGCGGTTCCAGTCGCGGACCCGGTCGAGCGGATAGAAGAAGGGGCGATACGGCACGCGCCGGATCGAGCCGTCGCGGGGCTGGGCGTTCCGATAGAGCCAGTTGAAGGCGTGAAGCGTCATCCGGTTGATGAGGGGAACCGGAGGCTTCAGCGGAAAAGACAGGCCGCGCGCGCTGCGGGGCGCCGCTTCGCCCGTGGACGGTGCGTGGTTGGCACGGAAGAAGACGCCCCGCCCGAAATTGGGGCCGCTGGCCAGAGAGTCGATCCAGGCGACGGTGTAGTCATGGGTTGCGTCGGATTCGGCGGAGATCTCGAAGAAGCGGGCGAGCCCGTCGAAATGCAGCACCTCCTGCTCCATCTCGGCCGAGGCGATCGGCATCAGCTGCACGGTCACCTGCGTCACCAGCCCGGTGAGGCCGAGGCCGCCGACCGTCGCGGCGAAAAGCGCCGGGTTCAGATCCGGTGCACAGATCAGGCGCTGGCCATCGGAGCGCACCAGCTCCAGGGCGCGGACGTGGCGGCCGAAGGTGCCGGCTCCGTGATGGTTCTTGCCATGGACATCGTTGGCGAGCGCGCCGCCGATGGTGACGAAGCTGGTGCCGGGCGTGACCGGCGGAAACCAGCCGGCCGGCACGGTGAGTTCGAGCAGGCGGTCGAGCAGCAGGCCGGCCCCGCAGGTCAGCAGGCCGGTCTCGCGATCGAAGAACAGGATTTCGTCCATTCCGCGCGTGTCGATCAGCGCGCCGCCCTCGTTCAGGCAGGAATCGCCGTAGGAGCGGCCATTGCCGTAGGCGAGCGCAGGCTGCCGATAACGGCCAGGGGCATCGAGCCAATCCCGCGCATCGACGATCTCGCTGTCGCGGGCCGCGAGCCCGCCCCAGGAGCGGTAGTCGGCGAGGGGATCTGTCACGGCAGGAGTGTCGCCGCGATCATGATCGCGACCACCAGCAAGCCCATGACCTGACTGCGCCAGTCGCGGATCATGAAGACGAGCGGGTCGTCCGGCATGTGGCCGCGACGTGCCAGGAACCAGATCCGCGCCATCTGGTAGAGGATGATCGGGCAGACCAGCCAGATCAGCTCGGGGTGCCGGTAGAGCTGCTTCACATTGGCACTGTCGACATAGAGCGCCATGATCAGTGCGCAGGTGCAGCCCGACGCCATGCCGAGCTGGGAGAGGGCCTCGATGTCCTCGGCATGATAGCCGCGCCCGGCCTTCTTCAGCCCGGACTGATCCTGGGTGATCCTCAGCTCGGCATAGCGCTTCACCAGAGCGAGGCTGAGGAACAGGAACATCGAGAAGGCAAGCAGCCAGGACGAGACGGGGATGGCCGCGGCGGCATTGCCGGCGAGGATGCGCAGCGTATGCATGGCGGCGAGCCCAAGCACGTCGACCAGGAGCTTGCGTTTCAGGAACAGCAGATAGGCGAGCGCCAGGAAGAGATAGGCCAGCAGCGAAAGCGCGAAGATTTTCGGCTGCGGTACGAACATGACCGTAGAGAAGGCCGCGACGAGCAGCACGGGGACGGCAGCGTAAGCCTGCGTCTGCGTGATCTCGCCGGCTGCGAGCGGCCGCTTGCACTTCGTCGGATGGTGTCGATCGGCCTCGACATCCATGATGTCGTTCAGGAGATAGATCGCCGAGGCGATCAGGCTGAAGGCGACGAAGGCGATCAGGCCATGCCAGAGCGCCTCGATGTCGAAAACGTCATGGTTCAGCAGGATCGGAATGAAGACCAGGCCGTTCTTCAGCCAGTGAAGCGGCCGCATCGCCCAGATCATTGCGGTCAAAGACATAGCCCGGCCCGTCGCTCCTGCGCATGCGCCGGCGCGCATGGCAGGCCCGGCGGCCGGTTACCCCGGCGCGGGCGTTATCGGCGCCAAACTCCTAAACGGGGGTGCATATGGCGTCAAAAACGAGCACTGATTTCAAATCCATGCTTAACAGCCCGCTTCCGCAGGCGGCGAACCCCGGCTGCATCGCTTCCGGCGGGCGTTGCCTGAAGCGGCGTGTTCAGACCTTCGCGGCGCTGGCGGCGGCGTCGATATTGGCGACCAGCTCTGCGTCGAGCCCGAGAGAGCCGGCCAGACCGGCCAGGAAGTCCTTCTCGGGGGCGGTTTCAGGGTTGATGGCGATGCGCGCGGCCGTATAGATCTGCGCAGCGAGTTCCGGGCTTTCGGCGGCCTCGACGAGGGCATCGATCGATGCAGGATTCGCCATTTCCTTGGCCAGCCAGTCATGAGCCTCCTGGTCGAGGCCGGCTTCCTTGAGCCCACCGAGAATGGTGCTGCGCTCTTCCGTGTCGATATGCCCATCGGCGGCAGCCGCGGCGATCATGGCGCGGATGAAGACGAGGGCGGTGGCTTCGCTCGCCGCCTGCGGCTCGAAGCCGGTGCCGGCGGGGGCTGGCAGAACCTCCTGCTGGCGGCTGTCGAGCAGCGGCTTTCCGGCCTGGTAGTTCTGGTAGGCCTTGTAGGCGAGGCCGCCGATCAGCGCGAGACCGCCGAGCTTTGCGGCCGGACCTGCCACGGAGCGCCCGGTGCTGGTGCCGAACACCAGCGCGCCGAGGCCGCCGAGCACGGCCGTCGCCAGCGCAGGGTTGCTGCTGAACAGGCCCTTCGCCTGCTCGATGAGCTGGTCGGGCGTCCGGCCGCCCGTGACCTTGCCGAGGGCGTCGTTGGCGCCCTGCTGCACGCCGGTCTGGCGCGCGGCGTCGCCGACGCCCTGCGTAGCCTGGGTCATGATCTGGCCGGCAAGACCGCCGAGACCGCCCGAACGCTGCACCTGCTCCGCCAGACCGCCCAGCATCCCGCCAAGGCCACCCTGCTGCCCCGCCTGCGCACCTGCCTGGCTGCCGGCGCTGATCAGGGCGTCGAGCAGCGATTTGGCATTGAACATGGGAGTCTCCTGTCGTGGCGCAGTGCAATATGGAGCGGTCGGGATCGATCAGCATTATGAAAGCGGCATGACAATGGCGCAGTCTGCATGGGCTTTGCGCTATGTCATGGGCAGCGGCAGTAGCCCCGGCTCCTTCAGCGTCTCGAGCGCGATCTCGGAGCGAACGCGCGCCACGCTTTCATGCGGCATCAGGATTTCGTTGACGAGCCGGGCGAGCGCCTTGAGGTCGCCGACCGCGACCTTCAGCAGGTAATCCGCCTCGCCGGTCAATGCGTGGGCTTCGAGGATCGACGGGGTCAGCCGGACGAGATCGCGGAAGCGCCGGGCGTTGTCGCGCGAATGGGTATCGAGCGCGACATGGATGAACACGATGACGCCGAGGCCCACGGCGGCGGGTTCCAGCGCGGCGCGATAGCCGCGGATGACGCCATCCTGCTCCAGGCGCTGGCGGCGGCGCGAGACCTGGCTGGCGGAGAGCCCGATCTGCTCCGCAAGGGCGGCGTTGGTCAGCGAGGCGTCGCGCTGCAAGGCATCGAGCAGGCGCCAGTCGAGTGTGTCGAGAGTGGTCATATCGTGCGCTGTTTCGATCTGCTACGCGCGGATGATGCATCATTTGCGAGTCTGCGTACAGATTTGCACGCCTCATTCTCCTTTTCTGCGCGACCATGGGCCATCAACAGAACAGGAGGAATGTCCATGGGCCCCTTTCCGCATGATGCCGCTCCGCCCGAAATCTCCGATGCCAATCCGATGGGGACGGATGGCTTCGAGTTCGTCGAGTTCGCCCATCCCGAGCCTGAGAAGCTCGGCGCCCTGTTCGAGACGATGGGTTTCCAGCCGGTCGCCCGCCATCGCTCGAAGCAGGTGACGCTCTACCGGCAGGGCGACGTCAATTTCGTCGTCAATGCCGAGCCGGATTCCTTCGCCCAGGCCTTTGCGGCGGAGCACGGCCCCTGTGCCTGCGCGATGGCGTTTCGCGTCGTCGACGCCCAGCATGCCTTCGAGCGGGCGGTGTCGCTCGGTGCCGAACCCTATGAAAGCGCGATCGGCCCCGGCGAACTCGCGATTCCGGCCGTGCGCGGCATCGGCGGATCGCTGCTCTACTTCGTCGATCGCTATGGCGAGAAGGGCTCGATCTGGGATGTCGATTTCGAGTGGCTGGGAGAGCGCGATCCGCATCCCGAACAGGCCGGGATGTATTACCTCGACCACCTGACCCACAATGTCATGCGCGGCCGCATGGATCATTGGGCCGATTGGTACGGCGAGCTCTTCAACTTCCGCGAGATCCGCTTCTTCAACATCGAGGGCAAGTTGACCGGCCTGATCTCGCGGGCGCTGACCTCGCCCTGCGGCAAGATCCGCATCCCGATCAACGAGTCGCTCGACGACAAGAGCCAGATCGAGGAATACCTGCGCCAGTACAAAGGCGAGGGCATCCAGCATGTCGCCCTCGGCGCGCGGGATATCTATGCCAGCGTCGAGCAACTGCGCCGCAACGGCCTGCCCTTCATGCCGGCGCCGCCCGAGACCTATTACGAGAAGGTCAACGGCCGCGTGCCGAACCATGGCGAGCCGGTCGATCGGCTGAAGGCCACCGGCATCCTGATCGACGGGGAGGGCGCGGTCGCACTTGGCGAAAAGGCAGGCAGGATGAGCAAGGTGCTCCTGCAGATATTCTCGGGAACCGTGCTCGGGCCGATCTTCTTCGAGTTCATCCAGCGCAAGGGCGACGACGGCTTCGGCGAGGGCAATTTCCGCGCGCTCTTCGAGTCGATCGAGGAAGACCAGATCCGCCGGGGCGTGCTGAAGCCTGCGGAAGCGGCGGAATAGGGCTTCGGCCGGAGGCGCTGGATCGCGCCGTCTTTCGACGTAAATGTGCCGTCATTCCGGGCTTGGCCCGGAATCCATCTTAGAGCGCAGAGCCCTCAGATGGATTCCGGTCGGCGCCGCTAACGCGGCTTGTCCGGAATGACGGTGTTTCCGTACAAAACGAGCAAGCGCTACGGATTGAGTTTGCGCATCAGCAGGGGCGCGCCGACCGCAGGGTCCTTGCGCCACTGGCCGTTCTCGAAGACCAGATCGGTGCCGTGGCCGCGGCGCGCCACCAGCGTGAGCCTGCCGCCGGCATAGCGCCAGCCGGCAGGGTCGAAGATCGTGAGCCCGGTATCCTGGCAGGAACCCTCGAAGGCGGCCGTCGCGCTCCCGTTCGCCGATGGCGGGGAAAGGACGAGGCGGCAGGCTTCGCGATTCTGCTGGCGCATCACCGAATAGCGCCCGGGCAATGCCTCGGCCGCCGGCGCTTTCGCCGGGTCGACGATCGTTGGACGCTGGGCGGCCGTCGCCGCGGCGGCTGCGGAGTTCGAAGGCCGGGGCGCTGCGGCGCGCGGATGATCCTTCGAGAGCAGCCGATAGGCTTTTCCATCGCGCCCCTTGCCGTCGCTGCCGGCTTCGGGAGAGCCTTTCTGAAAGCCGATCACTTCCTTGCCGCCGGCGTCAAGCAGCAGTGGTTGCCCGTTCGCGGCCAGCGTCCACGCCGCAGCCGTGTCGAGGATCGGCAAAGCGCGCCGGCAGGTAGCGGGGAAGCGGAGCTGGCGTACATTGCCGGTGGTTTCCGCCCCGAGAGTGACGGTGCAACTGCGCGTCGCACCCTCCATT
The DNA here is from genome assembly GCF_026020075.1 of Bosea sp. NBC_00550. Classification (NCBI taxonomy): domain Bacteria; kingdom Pseudomonadati; phylum Pseudomonadota; class Alphaproteobacteria; order Hyphomicrobiales; family Alloboseaceae; genus Allobosea; species Allobosea sp. NBC_00550. Next base: position 3,165,917 of record NZ_CP102772.1, on the reverse strand, counting down.
TCGAGATCCCAGGCGCCGAGCCAGCGGCGGATCGCCTCCGGGGCCTTGTCGGCGCCGCGTGGAAGCGGCGCCGTCTGGGCGATGGCCGGCAGGCTGCCGGCGCCGAGGAGGATGAGCGGCAGCAGCCGGCGAATCAGGCCTTTTTCCATGGGGTCTCCGGCACGGGCGTCAGCGGGCCCTTGCCATCGAACCATGAAACCAGATTGTCGACCAGAAGCTGGCCCATCGCCTCGCGGGTGTGGACCGAGGCCGAGCCGACATGGGGCAGCAGCACGGCATGCTCGATCGCGATCAGCTCGGCCGGCACGCGCGGCTCGTCCTCGAAGACGTCGAGGCCGGCGGAGAGGATAGTCTTGTCCTGCAGCGCCTTGATCAGCGCCTGCTCGTCGATCACGGTGCCGCGGCCGACATTGACGACGATACCGTTCGGTCCGAGCGCCTTCAGTACCTCGGCGTTGATGATGTGGTGCGTCGAGGCCCCACCCGGCGCGACCGAGATCAACGTGTCGACATCCGCGGCCATCTCGACGAGCGACGGATAATAGCGATAGGCCACGTCCTCCTGGCGCGAGCGGCCGTGATAGGCGACCGAGAGCCCGAAGGCTTCGAGACGATGCGCGACGGCCTTGCCGATGCGGCCGAGGCCGACGATGCCGACCGAACGCTTCCGCAGCGAGGTCGTCAGCGGATAGTTGGCCTTCAGCCACTTGCCCTCGCGCAGGTAGCGGTCGACCTGCGGCAACTGGCGGACGGTGGCGAGCAGGAGGCCGATCGCGAGATCGGCGACCTCGTCGGTCAGCACGTCGGGCGTGTTCGTCACGACAACGCCACGCCGGCCGGCTTCGGCCGCGTCGACGTGATCGTAGCCGACGCCGAAGCTGGATGCGATCTCGAGCTTGGGAAGCGCGTCGAAGAGTGCGACATCGACCCGGTTGTGCCCGCCGCCGGCCGCGACGCCGCGCACGCGGCCCGAGACCTGCCGCAGCAGGGCGGCGTGGTCCGGCGCATTCCAGAGTTCATGCACGACGAAGCGGCTTTTCAGCTGATCGGCGGCATAGGCCATCAGCGGGCCGGTCTGGATGATCTCGGGCTTGTCGGAGGCTGTCATCTCGCGCTGTCCATCAGTCTGGGAGGAACGTTGATTCGTGGCTTATGAATCGATTAAAATGAAACTACGCAGCTTGGCAGGCCAATCTAGCCGTGCCCTCGCATAAGCGATACCCGAAGACGCCCCGCAGCAGAGCGCCGGGCGCTTATTTAGTATGCTTTATTCGCATGATTTTTCCGGTCTCCGTGGCGTTGTGCGTGCCGATGGAGGCCAGGGTCGTGTTCAGGCTATCGATCACCAGCCCGGCCATGCGGGCCGAGGCCAGATCGCCGTCGCGGTCGATGATGGCGAGCAGCACATGCTCGTGATCGGGCAGGGACTCGACATAGGCGACCTCGTCGCCGGTCTTGAGCAGCAGCGACCATTGCAGCGTGGCGATGACGGCGCTGGCGAGGCATTGCAGCGCCGCATTCTGCGCCGCGGAGAAGATCGCTTCATGGAAAGCAAGATCGGCGCGGATCGTCGCTTCGGCATAGGGCGGATTGTCGACCATGCCGCGATAGGCCGCCTCGATCCGGGCGATGTCGGCGGAGGTCCGGCGCTGGGCGGCGAGCCGGGCCGCGCTGGGCTCGACGAAGCGGCGCAACTCGAAGAGATCGCGAATGAATCGCTCGTTCGGGTCGGCCTCGAAATGCCAGGAGAGGACGTCCGGATCGAGCAGATTCCAGCGTTCGCGCGACGCGGCGCGGGTGCCGCTCTTCGGGCGGGCCTCCACCAGCCCCTTGGCCGTCAGGACCTTGACCGCCTCGCGGTAGGCGGTGCGCGAAACCGAGATGTCCGAGCGCAGATCGTCCTCGTTGGGCAGGACCTCGCCCGCCTTCACGCGGCCGGTGATGATCGCGACCGCGAGCTTCTGTGCGACCTGGCCGAAGAGGCGGTCCGGATTGAGAGTCGTCGGCCGCGAGAAGTCGCGCACGCGCATCGGTAGCCCCTCCCTCGATCGCCTCGCCGCGGCCCCGTATCGGGCGCGAGGTGCAGGCCATGGCGGCGCTTGACACGCCCGCTTCTATCGTATGACTTTATCGCAGACTGGAACGGACACAATCGCCAGAAGCAGGCGAGGTCCGCTTTCATCATTCGGTCACAAGAAACCGATTGTGGTCGCTAACTGCCTGCTCGACGGGCGGTGCGACAGGGAACGGAAAGCAGGGAAGACGGCATGGCTTCAGTCCAGATCGCCGATGTACGCAAGGCGTACGGGTCTACGCAGGTCATCCACGGCGTCGACATCGACATCAACGACGGCGAATTCGTCATCCTCGTCGGCCCCTCGGGCTGCGGAAAGTCGACGCTGCTGCGGATGATCGCCGGGCTCGAGAACATCTCGGGCGGCGAGATCCGGATCGGGCCGCGCGTGGTGAACGACGTGCCTCCGAAGGAGCGCGACATCGCCATGGTGTTCCAGAACTATGCGCTCTATCCGCATATGACGGTCGCCGACAACATGGCCTTCTCGATGAAGCTCCGGAAGGCGCCGAAGGCCGAGATCGACGAGCGCGTCAACAAGGCGGCGCAGATCCTCGGGCTGAACAATCTGCTCGAGCGCTTTCCGCGCCAGCTCTCGGGCGGCCAGCGGCAGCGCGTCGCCATGGGTCGCGCCATCGTCCGCGATCCGCAGGTCTTCCTGTTCGACGAGCCGCTCTCGAACCTCGATGCCAAGCTGCGCGTTCAGATGCGCACCGAGATCAAGGAATTGCACCAGCGGCTGAAGACCACGACGGTCTACGTCACGCACGACCAGATCGAGGCCATGACCATGGCCGACAAGATCGTCGTCATGCATGACGGCATCGTCGAGCAGATGGGCGCGCCGCTCGATCTCTACGACAATCCGGCGAACCTGTTCGTCGCGGCCTTCATCGGCTCGCCGTCGATGAACCTGCTCAAGGGCAAGATCACGGCCAACGGCTTCGAGACCGAAGGCGGCGTCGTCTGGCCGATCGGCCAGCATCCGGCGGATTCCGAAGGGCGCGCGGCCGTGCTCGGCATCCGCCCCGAGCACTTCCAGCTCGATCCGAATGGCCTGAAGGCCCAGGTCGCGGTCGTCGAGCCGATGGGCTCGGAGACGCAGGTCGTCGTCCGCTGCGGCGGGCAGGACCTGACCTGCATCTTCCGTGAGCGCATCACCGCCAAGCCGGGCGAGACCATCGGCATCACGCCCGACACCAGCGTGACGCATCTCTTCGACGCTGCGACCGGCAAGCGGCTCTAACGAATTCGCCGCCCGCGAGCCGGGCGGCGGATGACGGCTGTCCAATGCCCATAATCCATGCAGGACGGAGGTCCCATGCAGGCCTCCGCCGCGCCAACGGAGGAGACGGTTTCATGAGCATTTCCAGAAGAGACGTGCTGATCGGCGGCGCGGGGCTTGCAGCAGGGGCCACGCTGCCGCTGGCGCCTGCGATAGCACAGGCCAATATCGAGAAGGGCGCGACACTGCGTGTCCTGCGCCCGACCAAATTCGTCGATCCCGACCAGGCGATCTTCAACGAGAACACCGAGGCCTTCACCAAGGCGACGGGCGTGCCGGTCCGGGTCGACTATGCCGGCTGGGAAGACCTGCGGCCGCAGACGGCGGTCACCGCCAATACCGGTGCCGGGCCCGATATCGTCGTCGGCTGGGCGGATGATCCGCACATCTTCTCCGACAAGTTGATCGACCTCACGCCGATCGCCGAGGATCTCGGCAAGAAATATGGCGGCTGGTACCCGATCGCCGAGAAATACGGCAAGAAGGACAAGACCAACCAGTGGATCTCGATCCCGATGGGCGCTTCCGGCGCGCCGGCGGTGTATCGCGAATCCTGGGTCAAGGAAGCGGGCTTCGATACCTTCCCGAAGGATCTCGACGGCTTTCTCAACCTCTGCCGCAAGCTCAAGGCCAACGGCCATCCGGCCGGCTTCGCGCTCGGCAACGCGGTCGGCGACGGCAACGCCTTCTGCAACTGGCTCGTCTGGACCCATGGCGGCTACATGGTCGACGAGAACAACAAGGTCGCGATCAATTCGAAGGAGACGGTCGCGGCACTGAAATACGCCAAGGCGCTCTACGAGACCTTCATTCCCGGCACGCTCTCCTGGCTCGACATCAGCAACAACAAGGCGCTGACGGCCGGCGAAATCGGCGTCACCCAGAACGGCGTCTCACTCTACTTCTCGATCAAGAACTCGAAGGACGAGAAGACCGCGGCGATCGCCAAGGACCTGAACCACGCGACCATGCCGGTCGGCCCGTTCGGACGCCCGTCCGAGCCTGCCCTGGTGATCAACGCCATGGCGTTCAAACACACCAAGTTCCCGAACGCGGCCAAGGAATATCTCCGCTTCATGATGGAGAAGGAGCAGTACGACAAGTGGCTGACCGGCTGCTTCGGCTACTGGACCCAGCCGCTGAAGGGCTTAGCCGAGAGCAAGGTGTGGTCGGGCGACCCGAAGATCCTGGTCTATCGCGACACCTGGGAGCGCGCGCTCTGGAGCGGCTACAAGGGCTCGATCAACGAGGCCGCCGGCACGGTCAACGCCGAATACGTCGTCGTCCAGATGGTCGCCTCGGTCTGCGCCGGTCAGGCGACGCCGGAGGAAGCCGCTGCTGAAGCCGAGCGCCGTGCCAAGCGCTACTATCGGACCTGACCCGCTTTTCCCGGCCGCCGTCCATGGTCGGCGGCCGGGAATGCCGGTCCAAAATGCGAGCGCGCCATGGCGATAGCTGCCGTCGAATCGCGAACCGTCTACAGCCTGCAGCAAAACTGGCTGGTGCGTCTGTTCGACTATAAACCGTTCCTGATCTTCCTCTGCCTGCTGCCCGCGGCGGGCTTCCTGCTGGTCTTTCTCAGCTACCCGCTGGGCCTGGGCATCTGGCTCGCCTTCACCGATACGCGCATCGGCCGCGCCGGTAATTTCATCGGGTTCGAGAATTTCCAATCGCTCTGGTACGACCGGGTCTTCATCACCGCAGTCTGGAACACGCTGCTCTATACGGGGGTGGCGACGATCGGGAAATTCGCCCTCGGCCTGTGGCTGGCGTTGCTGCTCAACAACCATCTGCCGATGAAGTCGCTGCTGCGGGCGATCATCCTGATTCCCTGGATCGTGCCGACGGTGCTCTCGGCCATCGCCTTCTGGTGGATCTACGATCCGCAGTTCTCGATCATCTCCTACGTGCTGGTCGACGTGCTCGGCTGGCGCGACACCTATATCGACTTCCTCGGACAGCCCTGGCCGGCGCGCTTCTCGCTGATCGCGGCGAATATCTGGCGCGGCATCCCCTTCGTCGCGATCTCGCTTCTCGCCGGCCTGCAGACCATCTCGCCGGCGCTGTACGAAGCAGCGATGCTCGATGGCGCCAATGCCTGGCAGCGCTTTCGGCACGTGACCTTCCCGATGCTGATGCCGATCCTGGCGATCGTGCTGACCTTCTCGGTGCTGTTCACCTTCACCGATTTCCAGCTCGTCTACGCCATCACCCGCGGCGGACCGGTGAACGCGACGCATCTGATGGCGACGCTCGCCTTCCAGCGCGGCATTCCAGGCGGTCAGCTCGGCGAGGGCGCGGCGATCGCGGTGGCGATGATCCCGTTCCTCGTGATGGCGACGCTGTTCAGCTATTTCGGCCTTGCCCGGCGCAAGTGGCAGCAGGGGGAAGACAATGACTGATCAGGCCCTCAGCGCGCGTCCGCATCTCAAGGACAAGGAGCGTGAAGGCGTCATCGACTGGTCGTCCGGCCCGCGGCGCTTCATCATGCTGTACCTGCCGCTGTCGCTCTTCCTGCTCGTGCTGCTGTTCCCGTTCTACTGGATGGCGATCACCGCGATCAAACCGAACGCGGAGCTGCTCGACTACAAGAACAACAACCCGTTCTGGGTGAAGTCGCCGACGCTCGAGAACATCAACAAGCTGCTGTTCCAGACCGATTATCCGCAATGGCTCTGGACCACGATGATGGTCGCGGCGGTGGCGACTGCGCTCTCGCTGTTTTCCAGCGTGCTCGCCGCCTATGCGATTCAGCGGCTGCGGTTCAAGGGCTCGCAATATGTCGGACTCGCGATCTATCTCGCTTATCTCGTGCCGCCCTCGATTCTGTTCATCCCGCTGGCGACGCTGATCTTCCAGTTCGGCCTGTTCGACTCGCCGCTGGCGTTGATCCTGACCTATCCGACCTTCCTCATCCCCTTCTGCACCTGGCTCCTGATCGGCTATTTCAAGTCGATCCCCTATGAGCTCGAGGAATGCGCGATGATCGACGGGGCGACGCGGCTGCAAACCCTGTGGCGCATCACCTTGCCGCTCGCCATGCCCGGCCTGATCTCGGCCGGCATCTTCGCCTTCACCCTGTCCTGGAACGAGTTCATCTACGCGCTCGCCTTCATCCAGTCGGCGGAGAAGAAGACGGTGCCGGTCGCGGTGCTGACCCAGCTCGTGGAGGGCGACGTCTATCACTGGGGCTCGCTGATGGCCGGCGCGCTCTTGGGCTCGATCCCGGTCGCGATCCTCTATTCCTTCTTCGTCGACTATTACGTTGCCTCGATGACGGGTGCGGTGAAGGAGTAACCGGCTTCGGCGCCGGCCTGGCGCGGGCCGGCTTCCCCCATCGCGGGCATGGCGTGAGCCGTGCCCGCTTTCGTTCAAAGAGTACCCGTTCGCATGACCGATAAATCGATCTCCACCATCGCCTTCGTCGGGCTTGGCGCCATGGGCGCGCCGATGGCCGAGAACCTCGTCACGAAGCAGTTCCGCGTCACCGGCTTCGACATGCGCGAGGCCGTGCGAGAGGCGCTGGTCGCCGCCGGCGGGCACGCCGCTATCAGTGCCAGGGACGCTGCGGACGGTGCCGAAGCGCTGGTGCTAATGGTGGTCAACGCCGCCCAGGCGCGCGCGGTGCTGTTCGAGGCCGGCGCGCTGGAAGCGCTTGCTCCTGGCGCGACCGTGATCCTGATGGCGACCTGCCCGCCGGGTGAGGCGGAGGCGATCGCGGCGGAGGTCGTGAAGACAGGCCGGCATTTCATCGATGCCCCGGTCTCGGGGGGCGTCAACGGCGCGCGCAACGCGACGCTGACGATCATGGTCGGGGCGCCGAGCGAGAGCTTCGCGCGGGCGAAGCCTGTGCTCGACGCGCTCGGCGACAAGGTCTTCCATGTCGGCGAGAAGGCGGGGCAGGGCGCGACGGTGAAGACCGTCAACCAGCTGCTCTGCGGCGTCCATATCGCCGTCGCCGCGGAGGCGCTGTCGCTGGCCGAGAAGGCCGGCATCGACGGGCGCCTGCTGTTCGAGATCATGGGCGGCTCGGCCGCCTCGTCCTGGATGCTCAGGGATCGCGGGCCGCGCATGCATGAGCCCGATCCGGCCGTGGCGAGCGCGGTCGACATCTTCGTCAAGGATCTCGGCATCGTGCTCGACGCCGGGCGCGCGGCGAAGACGGCGCTGCCGCTGGCGGCGGCCGCCCATCAGATGTTCCTCGCCTCGTCCGGCCTCGGCCATGGTGGGCGCGACGATTCGCAGGTGGTCAGGGCCTACCGGGCGCTCAACGCGAAGCCCGCCAACGATGCCTGAGCTCGGCTCAGCGCGGCGGGCAGGTCGTCCCGCGGATGATCAGCGCGGGCGTCAGCAGCAGGCGCTGGGTCGGCGCGGCCGGGTTGGCGATCCGGTTCAGCAGGAACTCGGCCGACTTCGCGCCCATCTCGTTCTGGAAGTTGTGGACGGTGGTGAGGGCGGGAAACCACTGGGCGGCCTCCTTCACGTCGTCGCAGCCGACGATCGAGAAATCGCGGCCGGCCTCGAGCCCGCGATGGCGCAGGCCGAGCACGGCGCCGAAGGCGGCGAGATCGTTCATGCAGACGGCCGCGGTCGGCGGGTTGGCAGCATCGAGCACGTTCTGGATGCCTTTCAGGCCGGTTTCGCGGGTGCCATAGTCGAAATGCACGAGAGCCGGGTCGAACGGCAGGCCGAAGCGTACGAGCGCCGCACGATAGCCGGCGTAGCGGTTGCGCCCGGTCGAGATGCTCTCATTGGCGCAGAGGAAGGCGATCCGGCGATGGCCGATCCCGATCAGGTGTTCCATGGCCTGGGTCGTGCCGTGGCGGTCGTCGGAGCCGACGAAATCGAGGTCGGCCCCGGCGATCTCGCGCGAGAGCTGGACGATCGGCACGCCGGCATCGATCAGCGGAGCCAGGCTCTCCACGGTGCTGCCGCCAGCCGAGCAGAGGATCATGCCGTCCGGGCGATACTCGGAGAGGATGCCGAGCACGCGGGCCTGCTTGTCGCGATTCTCGGCATAGGTGCCGAGCAGGATCGAACGGCCGTGCCGGCCGGCGGTTTCCTCGATCGCAGCTAGAAGCTCGGCAAAATAGGGATTGGTGATGTCGTGAAAGCCGACACCGATGATGTTGGTCCGGTCGGTCCGCAGCGAGGCGGCGCTGCGGTTGTAGCTGTAGCCCATCGAGCGGGCGATCTCCCGCACGCGCTCGCGCGTCGCCTCGGCGACGAGCGGCGAGCCGCGCAAAGCGAGCGACACCGTCGCGGTCGAGACGGAAAGATGGTCGGCGATGATCTGCAGGGTCACACGGTTGCGGCCGGAAGGACCCACCGCGGTCGGGCTTCTGGTCCGGCTGGTCTCGGGCGGGCCGTCGGCAGTCATGTCTCGTCCATTGTGAGCGCTGACCTCGCGATAGCCGGCGAGTCGGGTCGTTTTCTCCACGTCACGTTTCATCTCAACCATATCAGCGGGAGAATTTGAAGATGACTGCAACCAAAGAGTCCGTGGGCTTCATCGGCGTCGGCCTGATGGGGCAGGGCATGGCCCGCAATCTCGTCGACAAGGGCTTTCCGCTCACCGTGATGGGACATCGCAACCGCAAGCCGGTCGAGGAGCTGGTCGCGGCCGGCGCGGTCGAGGCGAAGACGCCAAGGGAACTGGCGGCACGTTCGACCATCATCTTCCTGTGCGTCACCGGCTCGGCCCAGGTCGAGGCCGTGGTGACGGGCGAGAACGGCATCATCGCCGGCGCAAAGCCGGGCACGGTGATCGTCGACTGCTCGACCTCCGACCCGACGGTGACGGTCAGGCTTGCCGCGGAGCTGGAGGCGAAGGGCCTGCATCTCGCCGACGCGCCGCTCGGCGGCACGCCGGCCCAGGCGGCGCAAGGGCAGCTCTCCGCGATGATCGGCGCCTCGCCCGAAATCTTCGCGCGCATCAAGCCGGCCTGCGAGGCGTGGGCGCAGAAGATCGTGCATCTCGGCCCGGTCGGCGACGGCCACAAGATGAAGCTGATCAACAACTTCCTGTCGCTGGGCTATGCCGCGATCTATGCGGAGGCGCTGACGCTCGGCCAGAAGATCGGGATCTCGCCCCAGACCTTCGACAGCGTGCTGCGCGGCAGCCGCATGGATTGCGGCTTCTACCAGACCTTCATGAAATACGTGCTGGAGCGCGACAGGGACGCCCACAAGTTCACGCTCAGCAACGCGCTGAAGGATGTGCGCTATCTCGAGAGCGTGGCCAACAAGGCCGGCGTCGCCAATCCGATCGGCAACGCGGTGAAGAACAGCTACGCCGCGGCGGTGGCGAGCGGCCATGGCGACGACTACGTGCCGATGTTGTCGGACTGGATCGCCGGGCTCAACGGCACATCACTGGCCGGCAAATAGGTTGGCGCCGTCATGCTCGGGCTCGACCCGAGCATCTCCTGATCGGGATTCTCGGGTCTGCGTTTCGCGCCGCCCGAGAATGACGCCGGCTCTTTCAGGGGTGCGCCAGCAGGCGGGCCAGCCCGTCGGAAAGCCCCGTGCTGGTGACGGGGGGCGGCAGGGCGAGATCGCCGCTCAGGGGCTTGCGCAAGGGCTGGTCGAGCGCGCCGAGCAGCATCCGGATGCCGGCTTCGGCCGAGCAGATCACGGGAATGTCGACATGAGGCTGGACCCGGGCGGCAAGTCCGGCCAGGCCGGCGCCACCGAGAATGACCGCGCCGGCGCCGTCGCGCCGCGCCACACGGCGGCAGGCTTCCGCCAGCATCGCGATGGAGCCATCGGGATCGCGGGCGATGTCGGCCCCGGTGGGAGCGACCGTCTCGACGGCGGCGAGGCGGTCGCCGAGGCCGATCGAGCCGACGAATTCGTGCAGCATCGGCCCCCAGCGCTCGCCACCGGTGACGATGGCGAAGCGCTCCGCCTGTTCAGCGGCAAGACGGCTGCTCGCTTCCGCCATGCCGACGACCGGGATGCGCGCCATTTCCTTGAGCGCGAGCAGGCCGGGATCGCCGAAGCAGGCGAGATAGACACCGTCGCAGCCTTGCCCATGCTCGGCGAAGGCCTCCAGCGCGGCGTGGGCGGCCACGACGCTGGCGCTGCGGCTGGCGATGTAATGCGCACCGAAACGCCCTGTCACCGGCACGAGCGTCGCCTGTGGCGGCAGATAGGGCTCGATCACGCGCCCGACCAGGGCCGTCATTTCCGGCATGGTGTTGGGATTGATGACGAGGATGCGCAAGGTTTGGTCCAGCCGCTACGATCGATCCGATCCTGAGCGCCGGCCCGATCCCGCAGGGCGCAAACGCTGCCGACCAGGCAGTATTCAGCGCCGAGCCGACGGGACGCCGACGACGAGCCCTTTTCGCATTCCGGCTTTCACACAGCAAGGTCACTGCCCTTGGCCGGCTCGACGATATGGCCGGTCTAGCCGCCTCCTCCGGCCTCGAAAACGGCGCAGAACTTCCTCTCTCACATCAGCCGCAGAGGCGCTGTCACTGAGGGTGAGCACGTCGCGATCGGAAACCTGCGCTGCATCGACGCACACATTATCGAGGCCATGTTAACGCCTCGGTAAGGCTCTTCTTTCCACCTTGATCGGGCAAAGGAGATGAGACGATGATCAAAAATGCACTCTCGGCGATATTCCTCGTCGTTCTGGGAGCCTCGGCAGCTGAAGCCGCCACCCCAAAACTGCTTGGGCAGTTCAACGCCTGGAATGCGGCTGCCTATGAAAACGGTGATACGCAGCGTTGCTTCATCATGAGCAAGCCGCAGATGGAAGAACCATCGGAGCTGCGCCATGGCGAGGTTCTCTTCTTTGTGCAGACGGGTGCGCGCGGCAGCGACACGGAATCGAGTTTCCAGGCGGGCTACGATTTCGCCAAGGATTCCATCGTGACCGTCACCATCGGCGACAACAGCTTCCGCATGTTGACCGAAGGTAGCAATGCCTGGATCGAACGCCTCGAACGCGAGCCGGCGCTGCTCGCCGCGATGCGGGCCGGCAATGACATGGTGCTGGAAGCACGCTCCGCCCGCGGCAACGCGACGACCTATACGTTCTCGCTGACGGGTGTCACGGCCGCCTCGCGCATGCTGCAGCGCTGCAATTCGGACGCGACGCAGAGCTAGGCGCCTGAGGCCCAGGCACCTGCCGGCGTCGGCAGGTGCCGGTGTGCTGCTGGTCGGCGCTGCACGAGGAGAGATGGCTGGATACGGTTCCGGAACGGCGCAATTCGTTCAGAACGAGCGCCGAGCCTCAGAGCATTTCGCCCCATTACCGGCTGAGTGGGCCGTCTTCGCCGCGAACCGGATCGGTCGGAGGGAACGAGAGACGTGCGATCGCAGCCCGGATCGCCGCAGTCGGCGCATCGCGCAGGATGTCGGCGCTCTGGCCGGGCGGATAGGCCCCGATCACGAGGAAATCGTCCGATGCTTCGACGCGACAATGACCGGTGCCGGCGGGAAAGCAGCAAGACATCGCCGGCCCGGATCGTCAGGTCTCGGCCGCACGGGCCTCCCAGCGTGATGTCGGCCGATCCTGCGGCGATGCCGAGCACTTCATGTCCCTGCGAGTGGTAGTGGTGGAAATCGTAGATGCCGTTTCGCCATTGTGGCGGCCAGCCGTTCTCGGCAAAGCGCTTTTCCATCGCCGCAGCCAGATCGGGTGTCTCGGGCGAAAAGGCCGCCTCATAGACCAGCACCGGGAGCCGGGGATTGTTCGGTACGCCATCCCGTTCTTCGAGATGAAGCGCGGTGACGGTTGCCTGGTTCACGGCGCACTCTCCTTCACAGCCGTTCGACCTGGACGGTCTGATTGATCAACTGGCAGGGCTTGTCGGTGGTCAGGAAAGCGATGTCTGCCGCGTCTCGGCCATGAGCGATGCGCACGAGACCTTCGACGGGCGCCAGCCGTGTCGTGTCGATCAACCACCAGTCGTTTTCCAGATAGACCTCCATGACGGCATGAAAGTCGGGTGGATCAAGCTCGAACGCATAGGCGCTCACAGCCCGTGCCGGGATGGAAAGTGCCCGGCAGAGCGTGATGCCGAGATGGGTGAAGTCGCGGCAGACGCCCGCGCGGACCGTGAATGTATGAGCTGCCGTCGACTCGGCCGTGCTGACGCCGTGGACATAGTCGACGTGGCGATTGATCCAGTCGAGGATCGCCATGACGCGCGCGACGCCATCGCCGGCCGCTCCGAATTCCCGCTGCGAAAACCGCTGGAACTGATCGCTGGGACAGAATCTGCTCGGCAGCAGGTAGGGGAGAACCTCGACGGGTAACTCGCCCCAGACATGTTGGCGTCCCGCTACGGGCAACAGTTGCCGGGCGTTGTTCTCGACTTCGGCCTGATAGGCAACCGAGACTTCGCCCGAAAGGCAGGCACGGAAACGGCGATCTCCCGAAAGGCCTTCGTCCACGGAAACCGGTGTGTCCGGGCTGACTTCGAGCACCTCCGACAAAAGCAGTTGGTCGGGCGATTTCGCCGCGTGCAACAGCCCGATGATCTGGGTCGGCTCGGCAAAGGAATATTTCAGTTCAGCCTTGGTCCGCAGCCGCATCGATCACCCCTCTTTCAGCCTGCGGACAACGGGAACGGCTGGACGATGTTCCCAGCCGGCGGCAGGGAACCGAGCGACCGGAGTAGCAAGCATGCGCCGTCAGGCGGCCATCAGCTTGTCGACAGTGATCGGCAGGCTCCTGACCCGTTTGCCGGTCGCATGGAAGATCGCGTTGGCGATAGCGGCAGCGGTCCCGACGACGCCGATCTCGCCGAGCCCCTTCACGCCGATAGGGCTGACTTTCTTGTCGTGCTCCTCGACGAAGATCACCTCGATCCCGTCGATGTCGGCATTAACAGGCACATGATATTCGCCGAGGTTGCGGTTCATGAACCGGCCGAAGCGATGGTCGGTCATCGTCTCCTCGTGGAGGGCCATGCCGATGCCCCAGACCACGCCGCCCATGATCTGGCTGCGTGCGGTCTTCGGATTGAGAATGCGCCCGGCGGCGACCGCGCTGACCACACGCGTCACGCGCACGATGTCGAGTTCCTCATCGACATGAACCTCGGCGAAGACGGCGGAATGCGTATAGGAGGCGTGCCGCAGCGGGCCGATAAGGCCGGGGCTTGCAGTCTCTTCCGCCTCGACATGGTCGACGCCGGCGGCCGTCAGCGCGTCCGCGATGGACACAGTTCGGTCGGGCGCGGTGCACAAGCGGATGTAGCCCCCGCCGAAGGCGATGTCCTCTATCGCAGCGCCTGCGAGCGGCGATCCTTCAACGGCCCCAGCGTATTTGAGCAGGGTTTCGCAAAGCTTCCTGCAGGTCAGCATGACCGCGCTGCCGGAGGAAGCGGCGGTCCAGGAGCCGCCCTGGATGGGAGCCATCGCGAGCGATGAATCGCCGAGCTTCACGCTCACCGCATCGAGATCCAGCCCCAGCGCGTCGGCCCCGATCTGCGCCAGGATCGTGTAGGTGCCCGTTCCGATATCCGACGTCGCACAGCCGATTTCGAGGCGGCCGTCGCGGCCCAATCTGGCCCGGGCCGATGATTTCATCATCATCGCTTCCCAGACACCGCTGGCCATGCCCCAGCCGACGAGTTCCTTGCCGGCGCGCGTCGCACGTGGCGCTGGATTGCGCTTGCTCCAGCCGAAGCGGGCGGCCCCTTCGGCATAGCAGGCGCGCAGTTCCTTCGAGGTCAGCGGCTTGTCGTCGTTCTCGTCGCGATCGGTATAGTTCCGCAAGCGCAACTCGATCGGGTCGATGCCGGTCGCATAGGCCAACTCGTCCATCGCGCTCTCGAGAGCGAAAAGCCCTGTCGGCGCACCCGGAGCGCGCATGTCGCCGGGAGTGGGAATGTCGAGCTTGGCGAGTTCGTAGCCCAGCTGCGTCGCGTCGCTGTGATAGAGCATGCCCGACCAGTTGACGACGTTCTCCTGGTAGTCCTCGTAGCGCGATGTCGCCGCGACTGCATTATGCTGCAGCGAGCGGATATGTCCGTCGGCGTCCGCACCGATCGCCACCGTGTTGATCGCCTGCGGGCGATGGACATGGCTGAACATCTGGGCTCGCGTCATCTCCACGCGAACGGAGCGTTCGAGCGCCAGCGAAGCCATCACGGCGAGAAAGAGCTGGTGGTGCGGCCTGAGCGCCGAGCCGAAGGCGCCGCCCACGAACGGCGAGACAACCCTGACATCGTCGCTCGCAAGGCCGAAAACCGAGGAGATATAGCCATGCGTGTTCAGGGTGCCCTGGGTCTTGTCATGGACGGTTATCTTGCCGCCGCCCTCCCAGACCACCGTCGTGCCGTGGAGCTCCATCGGATTGTGATGCTCGATCGCGAGTTCGTATTCGGCGCTGACCTTGATCGGAGATTCTGAGAAGGCGCCGGCCGCATCGCCCTTGGGATCGGGCGGCGGGGCGATGCCGGAACGCTTCTTGGGCGGCACATAGCTGTCATGGCGGGCGCGTTCAAGATCGGTCTCGTGAGGCGCGCGCTCATAGGTTACGCCGATCAGCGAGGCCGCTTCGCGCGCCGCCTCCAGGGTCTCCGCGACCACCAGCGCGATCGGCTGATCGCTGTGGTGGATCCGATCATCATAGAGAGGCCGCAACGGCTTGCCGGGCGGTGCGACCTGGTCGCGGTAGCTCCTGTCGAACCATGCGGTCTTGGGACGGTCTTCATGTGTGAAGATCTTGATGACGCCAGGAATCGCAAGAGCCGCATTCAGATCGAGCGCTACGATGCGGCCGCGTGGAATGGCACTGTCGACAATGTAGCCATGCACCAGGCCGGGCGCGTCGAATTCGGCGGCGTAGGTGGCACGGCCGGCGACCTTGGCGACACCGTCGATGCGGCTGCGCGGCGAGCCGACATGGGGATCGTTCCTGAGCATGATGCCGGCTCCTTCAGGCGATGCGCTTGTCGGACTGGGATTGCGGCGTGCCGGCCGCAGCCTGGCCGAGAGCGCGAATGATGGCGCGACGGGCCAGCTCGATCTTGAAGGCGTTGTGCTTGCGGCCCTGGGCGCCTTCCAGCAGCACGTCGGCGGCCGCGGCAAAGCTGGTCTCGTCGGCAGCGCGCCCGATCAACACCTCCTCGGCTTGCGGGCGGCGCCAGGGTTTGTGAGCGACTCCGCCAAGCGCGATGCGCGCGTCGGCGATGGTATCTCCTTCCATCTGCAGGCCCGCGGCGACCGAGACCAGCGCGAATGCATAGGACAGCCGGTCACGAAGTTTCAGATAGGTATGGTTGCCCATGAAGCGTCGGGCCTCGGCGGGGATTTCGATGCCGATCACCAGTTCATCGGCGCCGAGCGTCGTGTCGCGTTCCGGCGAGCCATCGGGCAGACGATGATATTGCGCGATCGGAATCGTCCGCTGCCCTTGCGGGCCGGCGATATGGATGAGGGCATCGAGCGCGGCGAGGGCGACGCACATGTCGGATGGGTGCGTGGCGATGCAGTCGTCGCTCGCACCCAGAATGGCGTGGTTGCGGTTGACGCCCTCCAAAGCCGGGCAGCCACTGCCTGGTTCGCGCTTGTTGCAGGGCAGCGCGGCATCGTAAAAGTAATAGCAGCGCGTCCGCTGGTTGATGTTGCCGCCCGCGGTCGCGGCGTTTCGCAGCTGCGGCGTGGCGCCCGCCAGGATGGCGCTCGACAGCAGCGGGAAATTCTCGGCAACCGCCGGATGATAGGCGATCGTCGTGTTCGAGACGAGCGCGCCGATCATGATGCCGCGCTCGCTTTGAGTGATCTCGTCGAGGCCTTCGATGCGGGTTATGTCGATCAGGCGGCTCGGCTGCTCGACATCGTATTTCATCAGGTCGAGGAGGTTTGTCCCGCCAGCCACGATCTTCGCGGCGGGATCGGCGGCCAGGGCGGCCAGGGCCCCTTCGACGCTTTCGGCCCTGAGGTAAGAGAAGCGGTTCATTCTGCCGCCTCCCGGATATAGCCTTGCCGTTGCCCCATCACATCCTCGATCGCATCGACGATGTTCGGATAGGCGCCGCAACGGCAGATGTTCCCGCTCATCAGCTCGCGGATCTCTTCGCGGTCGTGAGCGTGCCCCTCGGCCAGGAGCGCGACCGCGGAGCAGATCTGGCCCGGTGTGCAGTACCCGCACTGGAACGCATCGCGTTCGATGAAGGCACGCTGCAGGGGATGCAGATCGTCGCCCTGCGCCAGCCCCTCGATCGTCGTAATCTCCCGTCCATCCATCATCACTGCGAGCTTCAGGCAGGCGTTGATGCGCTGGCCTTCGATCAAGACCGTGCAGGCGCCGCACTGGCCGTGGTCGCAGCCCTTCTTCGTACCGGTCAGCCCGAGCTGATTGCGCAGCAGGTCGAGCAGTGTCGTCGAAGGCCCAACCTCGGTTCGAACCGGACGGCCGTTCAGGTTGAGCGTGATCTCGATCTTGTCATCGGGAGCCAGCGTTCGGAGCGTCACGGTCGAACTCCTATGCGATAGGCGAGGGGCGGTGAAAGTCTGGAGGCTGCGGCCAGGCTTGGGAGCCGGCGGCCTGATAGCGATGACAACGGCGCCCGCAGGCGAACTGTTCCCTCAAATCGGAATAGTTCGAGACGGCAGATGATGCGGCGTATTCGTGGGCCAATTCCTATGCCGCTGCCGGCGGGGAGCCCGGTGGAACTCCCGGTGCCGGCCCGAGCTCGATGGAGGATCCCATAGACGTGCTGCGCCTGCCGGCGGGATCGCCCGCCTCGCGGTTCTTGCGAGAACCGGGCGCAATTCAGAGCTTAACGATCGAGGATTGAACCTGGCAGGCGAGATTATGGAATCCGGCGCACAGTTGGGACTGCGCCCGTGGATGCAGCGCTCAACTGCCCGATTGTCGGGACGCCCGTCGCCATCGTTGCCCGGTGAAGGGTTATTGCTAGCAGCCGATCACCTTGAACTCGACCCGGCGGTCGAGCGCGTCGCTGGCGTCGTCCTTGCCGGTTCCGACGAGGTTCTCCTTGAAGCCGCGGCCGGTCGCGATCATGCGGCCGCGGTTGTCGGGCGCGCCGGTCAGCAGGAGGTCCATGACGAATTGCGCCCGCAAGACGGAAAGCCGCTCGTTCACCTGCGGCAGGCCGGTATGCGAGGTATGGCCGACGATCTCGAGACAGGCGCCCTTCTGGCGCGCCCGCGTCGCGATCTGGCTCAGCCACATCGGATAGGGCTCCGTGACCTGCGAGTTGTCGATGAACTGCGTGGTGCCCGGCTTGAACAGCAGCTTGACCATGAGCTGGTCAGCCCCCAGCCCGTAATCGACGAGATCGCCGAAGGCATCGACCATGTCGTCCCGTCGCGCGAGCCTGGTGGCCGCGAGATAGGTGCCGATCCTGACGCGATGCTGCTCGCCGCCCGGCAGCTTGCGCGCCGTCCTGTAGAAGGCGAGTGCCTCGCGGAAATGCTGCGTCTCATAGGCGAGGATGCCGTCGTTGATCAGCGCATTCGCCGTGAGCTTCTCGACATAGGACGGGTCGATCGGGTCCCCGAGCTTCGTGCCCTGGCAGGTCTTGATGTAGGCCTCCGTGGCCTGATCCTTGGACCAGAGCGGCGCGTCGCGGTAATACGGCGTCGGGGTGGCGTCGACGCCGTCCACACGCGCGCGCGATACTCCTTTGGAAACGACGCTGTTGGATTTCAGGTCGGCAAGCGTCAGGCAGATCCGATAGGCGTCGCGCGGCCCGTCCGGTACGCCCTGGTTGTTGATGGCTGTGAAGGTGCCGACCAGAACCACCGGCTTGCGCGCCAGGGCCTCGCTGTCGAAAGGCAGGACGGTGAAGCGCGGATAGGCCGAGCGAACGATCTCCATCAAGCTCTGCTGCATCGAACGCGTCGCCGTCGACTGCGCGCCCGAGGCTGCGTCGATGAGCGGGTCGATGACCAGTTCGACCTGCTGGCCGGAAGCCGCTGCCTTGCCGAACAGATCGTCGGCCGCTTTCCGGAGCGCATCCGGGAACGGAACGGGCGTGGGCGGGGTCGTCTGGGCCAAGGCCGACGTGCCACCGGCCAGCAGGGCCAAGCCGATCAGGAGACCCTTGAAGCGGAACAAGCCTGTCATGCCTAACCTTTCCGGTTCAGGACGGTGGCCGAGCCCCGCCCCGTTGTCTCAGCGGCAGTGCTGCAATTGCTCGCGCCCGGCCGGTGTCAGATCGCCGAGCTGGGCCCGCAGCAGGAGTTCGGCGCAGCCCGCCGACGCCCGTCCCCTCGGCATCGCTCCGGGTGCGGTCTCCGGGAGGCGCGAGGCGCTGCCGGGCAGCGCGACCGGCTGGGTCGATCGATCCTGCGACAGCGGTGCAGCGCCGAGCCGCGCCGCCATCGCCTGCTCGACGGCCTGACGCTCCTCCGACAGCCGCCGCTTCTCCACTTCGATCGCCGCGAGCTCGGTTTCGCGACGGGCCAGTTCGTCGGCGAGGCGTGCCCTCTCGGCCTTGTCCTGGGCGCGGGGCGCGGGGGCGGCGGGGGCAGCGGTAGCGGGCGGCGGGGAGTCCGTGGGTTTCGCAGGCGGCGCGGCGACGACCGCTTCGCCGAGATCCTTGCGGGCGAGATCGTCGGCGGCCTGGCGCCGGCCCTGTTCCGCCCGTTCGAGACGTTGAAGCAGAGCGCGTTCGCGTTCGGCGAACTCGCGCGCAAGCTTGTCGCGCTCGCTCGACGCGGAGGATCGGCGCTCGATCAGGTCCAGCCGCGTGCGGGCGTCGATGGCGAAAAAGCTCGCGGGATAGCGCTGGATGAACGCCTGCAGCGCGGCGGGCTCGTCGCTGGCGCGGATACGGCGCCAGACATCGGCATCCGTCTCCTCGCGGTTGAGATAGAAATCACCGAGCAGGGAAAGCGACAGTTCCGGCGTCTGCTTGCCCGCCGTCGCGTCGTAGACGCTTTTCTGAACGCGGCGGAACAGGGTCGCCACCTCCAGCCCGGGGTGATCGATCTCGCGCACCAGCGCCGCCGTGAAGGGGCTGTTGCGGCCGATGCCGTCGGCGGCGACATCGTTGGCCTGCGTCGCATAGGCGATGACCATTCCCTGCGCCCGTTGGACCGGGGCGAGGCCCGAGCCGACGGAGAAGCCGCGCGTTGCCTGCCGCTTGGCGAGGAGGCCAACGAAAGGATTGTTGCGGCAGGCATCGAGCACCATGATCTTGACGCCCTTGGCGTAGTTCAAGGCGGTGACGACGTCGTTGAGCCGGGTCGTCTCGTACTGGACGCCGACCTCGTCCTCGATCTTTGCCTCCACAGGCACCAGATAATTTTCGCCGTTGAACTGGAAGCCATGGCCGGCGAAGTAGAACATCGCGGTGTCGGCATCCTGCACGAGCCTTGCGAAACGCGTGAGCGCCGCATCCATGCCGCGCTTGTCCAGATCGATGCCGTCGACCACCTCGAAGCCGACCTTGCGCAACGCCACCACCATGTCGCGCGCGTCGTTCACCGTATTGGGCAGCACGGGCGCGTTTCGATAGCTGGAGTTGCCGATCACGAGCGCGACGCGGCGCTCCGGTAGCGGCTGGGCGATGGCCAAGCCGGACAAGATGAGCAGGATGAGCCCGCAGAGTCTGGCAACGAAGATCATGGGTGCCTTCCTTGCGTCATGCTAATGCATGATCTTGGCCGCCTCCAGAACAAAGCATAGTCCTCGGCGAAACGTGACGGCGTTTTGCTTGAAGGCTCCAGTCGCCGCTGATAGCCTTCGACACATCGTCCCGGGGAAGGAAGACGCTCATGCTTCGCCTTGCGCCGGCGGTTCTCTGGTTCAGTCTGGCAGCGGCGCTGGCGATCCCGATCGTCGCCGCGCCGGCCCAGGAGCGCGCCCGGCAGCGCAGCCCGGCCCCGGCTGCTGCCCGGCTCTCCTTCGTCGGCCTCGCCGACAAGGCGCAGGTGCCGGGCAAATTCACCGTGAGGTTCGCCATCTCCGGCATGGACGTCGCTCCGGCCGGCGAAGCGAAACGCGATGCCGGGCATCATCATTTGCTGATCGACACCGAGCTGCCGCCGCTCGATCAGCCGATCCCGAGCGATTTCAACCACATCCATTTCGGCGGCGGCCAGACCGAGGCCGAGATCGCCCTGACGCCGGGCAAACACACGCTCCAGCTTCTCTTCGCCGACCACAACCACGTGCCGCACGATCCTCCGGTGGTGTCGGAGCGCATCACGGTGGACGTCTCGGCGGCGGCGGAGAAGCCGCGCTCGGCGGCCGAGCCCGGCGCCCGCGTCTTCTTCATCGATCTCCAGGACGGAGCGACGATCTCCAGCCGGGCCAAAATACGCTTCGGAGCGGCGGGCATCACGGTGACGCCGGCCGGCACGACCAGCCACAATGGCGGCCATCACCATCTGCTGGTCGATACCGAGCTGCCGGCGCTCGACCGCGAGATCCCGAGCGACTTCAACCATCTGCATTTCGGGCGTGGCCAGACCGAGGTCGAGCTCTCCCTGCCGCCCGGCGAACACACGCTGCAACTGCTGATGGGCGATCACGAGCATGTGCCGCACGATCCTCCTGTGGTGTCCGAGCGCATCCGCGTCCGCGTGGTCGCCGATGCGCAGGCGGCTGCCGCGTCCAATCCGGCGGGCGCAGCCGGCCGCGCGCGGACAGCATCGCCCAACGACGCCGCGGTCTACTTCATCTATCCGAAGGACGGCGACACGATCTTCCCGACCTCGACGATCCGCTTCGGCCTGCGCAACATGGGGGTCGCCCCCGCCGGTGTCGCCAAGCCGAATACCGGCCACCATCACCTGCTGGTCGATACGCAGCCGCCGTCGTTCGGCGATCCGATCCCGGCCGACCTCAACCATATCCATCTCGGCGGCGGCCAGACCGAATACCGCCTGACGCTGCCAACCGGCCGGCACACGTTCCAGCTTCTGCTCGCCGATGAAAACCATGTGCCGCATGATCCGCCGGTCATGTCGGAGCGCATCACGGTGACCGTGGCGCCGGGCGGCCCCAGAGCGACGAGGCGTCGATGATCCGCTCAGCCGCCACAGCCGCCCTTCTCATCGCGCTGGCCGCCTGGCAAGGATGGCCGTCCGATGCCGCCGCACAGACGCCCGCACGCCAGCAGGCTCCGGCCGGCGCCCAGGTCTATTTCCACTATCCGCTCGACGGATTGAGCGTCCCCGAACGGTTCACAGTGCGGATCGGCCTGCGCGGCATGGGCGTTGCCCCGGCCGGTGTCGCCCATGCCAGGACCGGGCATCATCACCTGCTGATCGATACCGAGCCCGGCCCGCCGGACCAGCCCATCCCGTCCGACTACAACAACATCCACCTCGGCAACGGCCAGACCGAGGTCGTCGTCACGCTGCCCAAGGGGCGGCATACGCTGCAATTGCTGCTGGGCGACCATACGCATACGCCGCATGATCCGCCCGTGATGTCGCAGAAGATCACGGTTTATGTGCGCTAGCCGGAAAGGATTCGATCTGCAGATGGGCTGGTTGCGCTTCCTCGCCATGGCTGTCGTGCTGCAGGCGCTGTCGTCCGTGCCCGGCCACGCCCAGCAGACGGGCGAGGCCGCGCGCGTGGCGCTCGTCGTCGCCAACGGCTTCTATCCGGAGGCGGCGATCGGCAACGCGGTCCCGCAAGGCCGCGCCGTCGCCGACACCCTTCGCGCGGGTGGCTTCGATGTCGTCGCCGTCGACAATGCCGGCCGCACCGAGCTGCGGCAGGCCATAGCCGCCTTTACGGGCAAGCTCACGCGAGGGGCGCAGGCCGTGGTCTTCTACAGCGGCCATGCGATCCAGCAGCGGAACCGCAATTTTTTGCTGCCACCGCAGAACGGCGCCCAGGACGCGGTCGATCTCGACGAGATCATCGACCCGCTGATCGTCGCCAGGCCGGCGAGCGCCCTGCTTTTCATCGACGCCAGCCGGGACAATCCCTGGCAGGGAAAGGGGAAGGGCCTGCTGCCGCTGGAGCCGATGGAAAGCATCGCCGTGCTGTTCCCGGCCGCACCGGGCAGGACCGTTGCCGATGCCGGCAATCGCGCCGTCGAAGCCTGGCTGAAGGCGATCCGAACCCCCGGGCTCGACATGACCGCGGCGCTGAAGCAAACGCGGGACGCCATCGCGCGCGAAAGCCGGCGCAGCCAGCAGGCCTGGCTGTCCTCCGAGCCGCCAAAAGGCCTCGTGGTCACGCCCATCGCCCGCCCGGTTGCGGTGGCGCAGACCAACCGCGCGGTGATTCCACCTCCTGAAACAGCGGGCGCACCCCAGGACGCCTATGAACTCGCCTTCTGGGAATCGATCCGGAACAGCGAGAACGCGACGGAGTACCGCGCTTATCTCGACGCCTATCCGAACGGGCGCTTCACCGCACTGGCCCGCACCCGCGAGCAGCTCTACCGCGGCAAGGCGGCTGCAGCTGCGCCGACCGCGGCCTCGAGTCCCTCGTCGTCATCCCAGCCCGCGGGTGCACCGCTACGCGACTGTGCGGGCTGCCCGGAACTGGTCGAGATCCCGGCCGGCACCTTCCAGATGGGCTCCAACGACCTCTACGAGTTCGAGAAGCCGGTCCATCCCGTGACCGTCCGGGGTTTCTATCTCGGGACGCGGGAAGTGACGTTCGAGGAGTGGGATCTCTGCGTCGATCAGGGCGGCTGCAGCTATCGGCCGGATGACCGCGGGCTGGGACGCGGCAGACGCCCGGTCACCGACATTCACTGGAACGATGCGGGCGCCTATGTCGCCTGGCTTTCGACGCGGACAGGCAAGCGATATCGCCTCCCGACCGAAAGCGAATGGGAATATGCCGCGCGCGCGGGCACGACGACAGTCTACCCTTGGGGCCAGTCCATGACGAAAGACCGGGCGAACTGCCTCGGCTGCAACGACCAGACGCGCCGCAGCGCCGTGCCGGTCGGCCAGTTTCCGCCGAATGCCTTCGGCCTCTACGACATGGCCGGCAACGCCGCCGAATGGGTTGCCGACTGCTGGAGCGAAACCTATCGCAGCGCGCCCCGCGACGGCAGCGCCTACACGGTTCCGGGATGCCGCGAACGTGTGCTGCGGGGCGGCTCCTTCAACAATGATCCGCGCTACCTGCGCTCGGCCGCCCGCTTCAAATACGAAGCCGATGTGCGCTTCTATACGAACGGTTTCCGCGTCGCGCGCGAGAGATAGCCGAGATCCCACCGTGGAACTGACGCCCGGCATCCGGCTGGATGCGGACGAACGTCGCCGCAGCATGAGGTGTCGCGCTATCGGCTATCCCTGACCGGGAAGTCCCGTCGCCATTCGATGGACAGGTGCTCGCGAAACGCGAAGCGGACGAGGTGACGTTCGACGACCTCTTGCAGTTGCTGGAGAGCATCGGAATCTGGCGCATCCAGGCACAACCGAAGCCAGCCATCCTGTGCCAGGAGCTTACAATGCCCGATTGAAAAACGGACGCTTCCCACCTGCTTGTCGAATTCGACGTCTAGTTTGTGGGCGAAGTGTTTGCAGAGCTGCTGGAGATAAAGGGAGGCATTGCCGGTCGCGATATCTGCTCGGCTGTGTCGCGGATTGGCGCCGTCGTTCATCTCGTCCATTTCAGCGAAGGCTCGTCCAATAGGTGCCGTCGAGCGATACGGGCTGGAAGCGCTGCTGCATCGTTGCCAGCAGCGCTTTCGGGTCAAGATCGGCGAAGAGCTGCGGATGGAGCCATTGCGCGAAAGCCTGCACGGCGACGACGTTGAAAGGCGAGTTGTAGAAGTGGTGCCAGACGGCATGGGCACGGCCGTCGCGTACCGCATCGAGCCCGGCTATGCCTGTGCGCGCCATCGAGCGAGCGAGACGCTCGCGTGACGCGGCCGCCTCCACACCCGGCCCCAGAGCCAGCCACGGAGCCTCGTCGTGCTGCAGGCCGCTGCCGATCGCTGTGCCGATGTAGACCTCGGGCGGGTTGGAGATGAGCCATTCCAGGCTGACGACGCCGGCCTCGCCCGGCAGGATGTCCTCCGCGATATTGACGCCGCCGGCCGCGGTGACGAAGCGCCCCATCATGCCCCGGGTCATGGTTTCGCAGCACCCCATCCCGAGCCCGACGCGGCTCTCGACGAAGACGCGCGTCGGTTTCGGCCGCGCCGATGCCAGTCGCTCCGTCACGGCCGCCAATGCCGCCCGCCATACCGAGATGAACTCCGCCGCTTCCGCCTCGCGGCCGAGGAGCGTTCCGAGAAGTTCCAGTGACCGGGGCGTGTTGACCAGCGGATCGTTGCGGAAATCGATGAAGACGATGGCGACACCCGCCGCTTCGAGCGCGCGGATGACCTCGCCGGAGCGCGTGTCCGGGCCGTGGCCGTAAAGGCTGAAGATCGCGACCTGGGGGGAGGCCGTAATGGCCTGCTCGATGCTGAAGCTGTCGCGCGTGTTGCGACCGATCCGCTTGACCTTGTCGAGGGCCGGGAAGCGTTCGCGATATCGGGCATAGCTGACGGGATCGACGGCCTCGTAATCCCCCATCATTCCCACAAGCCGGGCCACGGGATCACCCCGGTCGAGGATCGCGAGGGCCGGCAGGTAGCGGCCTTCGCCGATGATGATGCGCTCGACCTTGTCCGGCACGCTGACCTTGCGCCCTGCGAGATCGACGACCTCCCGGCCTGTCCCCGCGGACGGAAGGAGCAGGATCAGGAAGGCCAGGATGCCGAGCAGGCGCATCAGAAGCGCGCCGATGCGCTGAGGACGAACGCCCGGCCGGGCTGGTAGAGCGGTGTCACCGTGCCGAACTCCTGCCCGTAGGTGGCGCGATCGGCATAGGTCTGGTCGAGCAGGTTCTTGACCTCGGCACGCAGTATCAGGTTCTGCAGCTGCAGCGGCTTGTACTCGGCAAAGAGATTGACGACCTCGTAGCCCTTGAGCGGCAGGTTGCCGGGGGCGACCTTCTTGTAGTCGCGCACGATCTCGATATCGCCGCCGACGGTCACGCCCCATTGCCGGAAGGTATGGGCGGCCGTCAGCGTGAAGACGTCTCCGATCGGTGTGGCAAGATAGGTCCCGGTGTCTGAATCCGCGCGCTGCCCGTCGATCATGACGTTCACGCTCGCATATTTGCCGCGGATGAAACCGTCCTCCCAGGCATAGCCGAGGCCGATCTCGTAGCCATGGGATTCGATGTCGCGCAGCAAGGTGGCGCTGGCGACGGCAAAGCGCGCGGCGCGGGCATTCTCCACTTCGGTGCGGAAGACCGAGCCCTCCAGGGTGAAGCCGTGCCAGCGCGCGACGAGGCCGGCCATCACATTGTCCGAGGTCGCCGGTCGCATGCCGTTGCCGTAGCGCCAGGCCGGATTCATGATGAAATTCTCGGCGAGCTGGACGCCGCCCCAGACATGGGAATAGCCGGCCCTGACCGTCAGGTGCTCGGGAATGAGGTCGAACTCGCCCGAGATGTTGCGCGACAGGCCGGCATTGTCGAACTCTTGCCCGGTTGTTCCGGTGAACCACTGCTGGTCGCCGCGCAGGCCGAAGGAGAGGCGCGCGCGCTCGAACGGCTTCAGCCGCGCTTGCGCGTAGACGCCGAGATTGCTGGCCTTTTCGTTCACCCGCATGTTGCGGTCCTTGTAGAGTGCCTTGTCCTTGTAGAAGTCGACGCCGGCGGTGACGCTGCCGAAATCGCCGAAGCCGAAGCGGTTCTCGACCTTGCCGTTGAAGCTGTCGGTGACGCCGGTGCCCGGATACGTCACGGGGAGGGGGCTGGCGCCGACCGGCCGCTCGAAGATCGGCGTGTCGACATCCGTTCGGCTGTAGGCGAGGACCGCCTTGGGGTCCCACCAGCCGAGCGCGGAGGTGCGGCTATAGGTGAAGACCGTGTTCTGCCGGTCGATCTCGTAGCGGCGAACCCGCGGCTCCCAGACGGGGCGGCCTGTGATGAAGCCGATATTGCCGCGGAAAGGCCTGAGGGCATCGTCGCGGACGCGCTCATGGCTGATCTGGAAGCGGTCGCCTGAAGGAGCTTCCCAGCCCATCTTGAACAGGCCGCTCAACAGATCGGTCTTGGTGCCGAGGACTTCCTGGCCGTTGCCGGCCTTGTAGTTGTCGCCTTTGCCGAGCGTTCCGTAGGCGAGGATGTCGAAACCTTCATACCGGGCATAGCCTGCCAGGTTGTTGGTGAAGACGGGGCCGTTGCTGCTGAACTGCGTCTTCGCGAAAGCGCCGACGCCGTTGCCCGTCAGGAAGTCGCGCGCGTCCTTCGTCTCGTAGGCGATCGCGCCGGCGAGCGCTCCGGGGCCGGCATCGGCCGGCGCCACGCCGGCATCGACACGTGCCGCCCTCAGGAACGACGGATCGATCAGCGTCGTGCCGTTGTGGTGGAAGACCTTGTTGTTCTGCCGGCTGCCGTCGATGGTGACGGCCAGATTGGTCTCCTCCACGCCGTTGACATAGACCTTCTGCGACATCGGGGTGGAGCCGCCGACCTTCACGCGCGGTTCGCTGGCAAAGACATCGCGGATATCCGAGGGGTTCTTGCGCTCCAGCTCGCGTGGTCCGATGAGGATCTCGCTGACGCCTCCGCGTGCGAGCGGGTTGCCGGCCACGTCGATCGTATCGAGCGCGATCACGCCTTCGGGAATGGCTGCGCCGGCAGTTGCAACAGGCACCGCTGCGCTGATGGTCACGCTTGTCGCGCCGGTGAAGCGGAAGTTGAGCCCGGTGCCGGCCAGAAGACGAGCAAGGGCCGCCTCGGACGATAGGGGGCCCGAGACCGCAGTGGACCGCTTTCCTGCGGTCGCCGAGGCCGGGGCGACGACGGCGACGCCGGTTGCCGCGAAAAGGCGATCAGCGCGGAGGAAACGGATTGAGCGGGGATATCGACCGTTCGGACGCCTTGCGCCATCGCCGGGACGGCGACAATTCCCGCCGCGAGAGCGGTCCCGCACAGCGCCGCAGCCAGTCCTGCCCGGCGGACAAGCCGCGCCCCAACCCGAATACCCATCGTCGATCCCCATCGATACGAGGGCCGTGACTATCGGGGCCCTCGCAGGGGTAAGACGCCGGCGGCGGGCGGAGTCATTATTGCGTTGCGAAAAATATCTTCAGAAGGGCAGCAGCAAGGTCAACCACTCGAAGGGGCGTACGACCCGCAATCCGAGGCCGCTGGCGAGCATGTCTATGCCGGCTGCAGGGCTGCGCGCGTCGAGCACGGCCGTCACGCGCCGCTGCGCCGCTGCGCCAGACAGGATCTGGATATGGCCGCCGCTATAGCGTTTAAGATCGGCAATAGCTTCGGCCAACCGAACATCATGGAAAACCAGCCTGCCCCGGCGCCAGTCGCCGATCTCGCCCGGGTCGAGCGGGCCCGGCCGCGAGATCGCGGTGCCTTCGTAGCCGACGCCCTGACCAGTGCCGACGACGACGCCGGGAGCTCCCGGCACCCGAACCTCGACGCGGCTCTCATCGACTGCAACCGAAACCGCTGCCCCAAGACCCAGCTTGACATCGAAGGCCGTGCCGAGAGCGGTCAGGGTTCCCCCGCGCGCGGTCACGGAGAAGGGCCGGTTCGGATCGCTCGCGACCGTGAAGAAAGCTTGGCCCGATAGCAGCCTGACCGTGCGCCGGGTCGTTGTCAGATCGACATCGATAGCGGAGGCAGGGGCCAGTTCGACCTGCGAGCCATCGGTGAGGGTGACGATCCTGCGCTCTCCAGCTGCGGTTCTGTAATCGGCAAGCCAATCGGACTGCGCGAGCAGGCTCGCCAGGCCCGCGGCCAGCACAAGCGATGCCGCAACCGCGAGAATGCCCTGCCGCCACCGCCGCGGTCTGGCCACGGGCGCGACCGACGACGCGGCGATGGCTGGCCGTTCAGCGGGTGCGACTTGATCGAGGTCCTGCCAGATGGTCTCGAGCTCTGCCCAGGCGCGCGCATGATCAGGGTTCGTCGCCAACCACGTGTCGAACGCCTTTTGCTCGGCGGGGCGCACCTGGCCGTCGCGCAGCCGGACGAACCATTGCAGCGCCTGCTCGTCGGGCGTTTCTTCAGCGTGATCTTCCATAGCAATGTCCTGGGCCGGACTTACCATTGCGGCCGACGGCCTGACCTTTGGCACCCGGAATAGCCCCTTCTCAATAGACGATGCGCAGGCGCGAAAGCATTAGTCGGAGGCGCGCATCGCAGCGCGCAAGCTGCGCATCGCATTGGCGAGATGGACCATGACGGTGTTGCGCGCGATGCCGAGCCGGAGAGCGATCTCGGCGTAGCTCAAGCCCTCGTATTTGTGGAGGAGCAGGACCTCGCGGCTACGCGGGGGGAGCTCCGCGATTGCGCGTCGCAAACGCTGGTCGCGTTCGCGTGCCACGAATTGTCCTTCGATGGATGCCGCCTCGTCGGAAACCGCGAGTTCCTCGGCCGGGAGGGGCGCGAACAAAGCGAAATGGCGGTGTTGGCGCCGCCAGTGGTCAATGGCCATGGTATCGGCCGAGCGACGCAGGTAGGCACCGGGGTCACGAAGATCGGCGGGAGGAGACCGTAGCAGGCGCAGGAAGATATCCTGCACGGCGTCGGAGGCCTGCTGCGCATCGAGGCCGCGTTGAATCAGCCGCAGCCGCAGATTCTGCCGCTCGGCTGCATAAATCGCAGCAATCCCGGTCGTCTTGTCGTTCATGCCCGTGCGGTTCTCGGCAATTGCCGCGCTTATGCTGGACGAACCGGCTCGGTAACAAGGGAAAACACTGCGAAATCAATACTTTATATTGATTTCAATTCCAGGTTGGAGCTTCTCCAACGAGTTTTATGCCGATCCCGAAACCTCTCTCGGGGCTTTGGCATTCCCGATGGCGATGCTCGGCTGCATGTTTTGGCCTGCCGCTGCGGGAGGCCAACGATTTTTGCGGCTCACACGACGGTCAACATACGCAAATAGAGCAAAACACCCCGGAAACTCGCGGTTTCAGGGGGCGGGCATCGGGTCGGTCAGTGAAGAAGGTAGTGGTGCCCCTGGCCGGGATCGAACCAGCACTCCTTGCGGAACTCGATTTTGAGTCGAGCGCGTCTACCAATTCCGCCACAGGGGCCCCTACGGGCGGGCGGACTATAGCGATCGGTCGATGCCGGTCAATCGGTGGAACGGTGTCGGTGACAGGTTTCGGCGACGGTGTGTTCTCGTTGCTACGAAGCCGCTCCCGTCCGAGCGGATGCAATGAGAGCACAGGGCGCCGTCGACGGCGTTCCAGGTGCTCATGGCCGTTGCGTCACCCATCGCCGCATGCTTAGAGCGCGCCATGCTCAAGCGCCTCTACGAATGGACCATGTCGCTCGCGGCTCGCCCGCGCGCCGAGCTCTGGCTGGCGGTCGTCGCCTTCGTCGAGAGTTCGTTCTTCCTGATCCCGGCCGACGTGTTGTTCGTGCCGATGGCGCTGGCGCGGCCGCAGCGGGCCTATCGGCTGGCCTTCGTCGCGACGCTCTTCTCTGTGTTGGGCGGGATCGCCGGCTACGCGCTGGGCTATTACGCCTTCGAGGCGTTGGCGAAGCCGGTGCTGGCCTTCTACGGCAAGCTCGATGCCTTCGAGACGTTGCGTGCCTGTACCGGTCCGGACACGACGCTGATCCTGCTGACGACCTCGGGGCTGGCGCATCTGCCGCCGATCAAGGTGGTGACGATCCTGGCCGGCGCGGTGCATATCGGCCTGACCTTCTTCATCGTCTCCTGCGTGCTGGCGCGCGGGGCGCGCTTCTTCGCGCTCGCCTTCCTGCTGCGGCGTTACGGCGTCACCATCCGCCACTTCATCGAACGTCGCCTGAAAGTGATCGCCGTCGTGGGCGCGGCCGCGCTGATCCTGCTTTATTTCGGCCTCAAGCTCGTCGCAGGGTCCGGCCAGCTTCTCTCCTGCTGAGCCGTGCCATGACCGCGTTTCCCGCTGATGCCCAGAGCAGCCCGACCCGCCTGTTGAAACCGCGGCGTCTGATCGGCCTGATCGGCCTGGCGAGCTTCGCGCTGATCGCCGGTGCCTGGTATTTCGAGCTGGTCATGCATCTGCAGCCCTGCAAGCTCTGCCTCGAGCAGCGTGTGCCGCATTATACCGCGATCGGGCTGGCGCTGGCCGGGCTGGTGCTGGCGCGCTCGCCGCTGCTGCAATGGCTCGTCCTGCTCGGGCTTGCGGGACTAATGGCTTGGAGCACGTGGCTCGGCGTCTACCACGCCGGCGTCGAGTGGGGCTGGTTCGTCGGGCCGAACGATTGCGGCGGGGCGGCTCCAGCGGCCGCCGGCATGCAGGATTTCATGAAGCAGCTGCAGACGACGCGCATCGTTGCCTGCTCGGAAGCGGCCTGGCGCTTTCTCGGATTGTCGCTTGCCGGGTGGAACGCCGTCGTTTCGGCCGGGCTTTTCCTGCTGGCCGCCTTCGGTTTGTTGAAAAGGCCGGCATCGGCCTGAGCCTCACGGCTCCAGCTCGGAGTCCCAGTAGAGATAGTCGAGCCAGCTCTCGTGCAGGTAGTTCGGCGGGAAGAGCTTGCCGTTGCGGTGGAGGTCGTTGACCGTGGGCGCGTAGGGCTTCTGCGCCGGGAACATCTCGACGGAGGCCGGCATCTTGTCGCCCTTGCGGAGATTGCAGGGCGAGCAGGCCGCGACGACGTTCTCCCAGGTAGTCAGGCCGCCCTTCGAGCGCGGCACGACATGGTCGAAGGTCAGTTCCTCGCGGTGGCCGCAATACTGGCAGGCGAAGCGGTCGCGCAGGAAGACGTTGAAGCGGGTGAAGGCCGGTGTCCGCGAGGGCTTGATGTAGCTCTTCAGCGAGACGACCGAGGGCAGCCGCATGTCGAAGCTGGGGCTGCGGACGACCGTGTCGTATTCGGAGACGATGTTCACGCGGTCCATGAAGACCGCCTTGATCGCGTCCTGCCAGCTCCAGAGAGACAAGGGATAGTAACTGAGCGGCCGGAAATCGGCGTTCAGGACGAGGGCCGGACAGCCGTCCGGCGACGCCATTGGATGCATCACATGCGCCGTCAAACCCGCCGCACCTCCGCTTCATCAAGCGGGACGAATCCCGCCCGGAGATCAATGTAAGCGCGAGACGACAGGAATGTGAAGGAACTTTGTTGCGCTTGCGACAGCGTTCTTCGCACGGGCGAGGTGTTTCCTCGCTCGTAGCGGCCGACAGCGCAATGGAGATCTATTCTCGGCCCGATTCACGGGCGCGACCCGCGTCGTGACCGACCAGCCGTCAGCGAGTCGGGACGGGCTTCTCGCCGCGATAGTCGTAGAAGCCGCGCTTGGTCTTGCGGCCGAGCCAGCCGGCCTCGACATATTTCACCAGCAGCGGGCAGGGGCGATACTTCGAATCAGCCAGCCCGTCATGGAGCACCTGCATCACCGAGAGGCAGGTATCGAGGCCGATGAAGTCGGCGAGCTGGAGCGGGCCCATCGGATGATTGGCGCCAAGCCGCATGGCGGTGTCGATCGCGTCGACCGAGCCGACACCTTCATAGAGCGTGTAGACGGCCTCGTTGATCATCGGCAGCAGGATGCGGTTGACGATGAAGGCCGGGAAGTCCTCAGAGACCGAGACGGTCTTGTGCAGCTGGCTGACGAGATTCTTGGCGCGCTCGAACGTGCCGTCGTCGGTGGCGATACCGCGAATCAGCTCGACGAGCTGCATCAGCGGCACCGGATTCATGAAGTGGATGCCGATGAAGTGCTCGGGGCGGTCGGTCGCGGCCGCAAGCCGGGTGATCGAGATCGAGGAGGTATTGGAAGCGAGGATCGCGTCGGGCCTCAGATGCGGGCAGACAGCAGTGAAGATCTTGCGCTTGACCTCCTCGTTCTCGGTCGCGGCCTCGATGACGAGATCGCAGCTGCCGAGATCGGCGAGCCCAACGGCCGCCTCGATCCTGGACATGGCCGCGCGGCGGTCCTCATCCGGGAGCGCGCCCTTCGAAACCTGCCGGGCCATGTTGCCGTCGATGGTGGCGAGGGCCGCCTTGATCCGATCCTCGGCGACATCGTGCAGCTTGATGTCGAAACCAGCCACCGCCGCGACATGGGCGATGCCGTTGCCCATCTGGCCTGCACCGATGATGCCGATCGTCTTGATCGCATGGTCCGACATGGTTTGATCCCGGATAGTCTTCTTGTGCTCCCGTGGGAGCGGAACGGGCCGCGCCGAAGCGGCCCGGAATTGATAGCCTTGGCTTACTTGCCGGCCTTGGCGAGCTCTGCGTCGAGTTCGGGCAGGATAGTGAAGAGGTCGCCGACGAGGCCGTAATCGGCGATCTGGAAGATCGGGGCCTCCTCGTCCTTGTTGATGGCGACGATGACCTTGCTATCCTTCATGCCGGCGAGGTGCTGGATCGCGCCGGAGATGCCGACCGCGATGTAGAGCTCGGGCGCCACGACCTTGCCGGTCTGGCCGACCTGCCAGTCGTTGGGGGCATAACCGGCATCGACCGCGGCGCGCGAGGCGCCCATCGCGGCGCCCAGCCGGTCGGCGACCGGCTCGATCACATTGGTGAAGTTCTCCGAGGAGGCGAGTGCGCGCCCGCCCGAGATGATGATCTTGGCGGAAGCCAGCTCCGGACGGTCGGACTTGGCGACCTCCTCGCCCTTGAAGGACGAGTTGCCGGGGTTCTCTGCGCCCGAGACGGTCTCGACCGCGGCCGCGCCGCCTTCGCCGGCCGCCTGGAAGGAGGCCGTGCGGATGGTCAGCAGCTTCTTGGCGTCCGTGGACTGCACCGTCTGGATGGCGTTGCCGGCATAGACCGGGCGCTCGAAGGTGTCGGGGGAGACGACCTTGGTGACGTCCGAGACCTGCATCACGTCGAGCAGGGCGGCGACGCGCGGCAGCACGTTCTTGCCGGTGGTGGTCGAGGGCGCGACGATCGCGTCGTAGCTATCGGCCAGCTTGACGATCAGCGCAGCGAGCGGCTCGGCCAGCGCATGGCCGTAAGCCGCGTCATCGGCGAGCAGCACCTTCTCGACGCCGGCGAGCCTGGCAGCCGCATCGGCGGCTGCCTTGGCGCCTTCACCGGCGACGAGGATATGGACAGGGCCGCCGAGCTGGGAAGCCGCGCTCAGCGCCTTGGCGGTGGCGTCCTTGATCGAGACGTTGTCGTGATCGGCGATCAGCAGCGTGGTCATCAGATCACCCCGGCGGTCTTGAGCTTGGAGACGAGTTCGGCGGCCGAGGTCACCTTGATGCCGGCGGAGCGGCCGGCCGGCTCGACCGTCTTCAGAACCTTCAGGCGGGGGCTCACATCGACACCGAGCGTCTCGGCCGTGGTCTCGTCGAGCGGCTTCTTCTTCGCCTTCATGATGTTGGGCAGCGAGGCATAGCGCGGCTCGTTCAGGCGCAGATCGGTGGTGACGATCGCCGGCAGCTTCAAGCTGACCGTCTGCAGGCCGCCATCGACCTCGCGGGTGACGTCGACATTGTCCGCGCCAAGCTCGACCTTCGAGGCGAACGTGCCCTGCGGCCAGCCGAGCAGCGCCGCCAGCATCTGGCCGGTCTGGTTGGCGTCGTCGTCGATCGCCTGCTTGCCGAGGATGACGAGGCCGGGGCCTTCCTGCTCGACCAGCTTCTGCAGCAGCTTGGCCACGGCAAGCGGCTCGACGATGCCGTCGACCTTCACCAGGATGCCGCGATCGGCGCCCATCGCCAGACCGGTGCGGATCGTCTCGGCTGCTTGCGCCGGACCGATCGAGACCACCACCACCTCGGTCGCCTTGCCGGCTTCCTTCAGGCGCAACGCCTCTTCCACCGCGATCTCGTCGAACGGGTTCATCGACATCTTCACATTCGCAAGCTCGACGCCCGAACCGTCCGCCTTAACGCGGATCTTCACGTTGTAATCAACCACCCGCTTGACGGGCACCAAGATCTTCATCGTCAGATCACCGTTCAGAAGAGATGCGCCGCGCGCCGCGCCGCCGGAGACGGCTTGATGGCGGCATCGCGGCCCTCGGCTGGAATGCGGACGGACCGTAACGACGCCCGTTTGCGCTTGTCAACGCCATCCAATGCCGGGGCCGAGGGGCAAAAGCGCGCGGCTTCACCCACCGATGGGGCGCCGGCCGAACAGGGGCACGCTGCGGTGGATGAACAGCGGCGTCAGCACTGCTCCGGTGGCGAGACCGCCGAGATGCGCCCACCAGCCGACATTGCCCTGGGTTTCGAACCAGGCGGAACCTGCCTGCAGCAGGATCCAGCCGCCGAGCGCGTACATCGCCGGGACGTGGATCGGGATCCAGTTGAAGGCGACGCCCCAGATGCGGACCTGGGGATAGAGCATCAGATAGGAGGCGATGACGCCGGAAATCGCACCGGAGGCGCCGATCAGCGGCTGCTCCGAATCCGGATACATCCCTGCATGGATGACCGAGCCGCCGAGGCCGCAGAGGAAGAAGAACAGGAGGAAGCGGGCATGACCCATAGCGTCCTCGACATTGTCGCCGAAGACCCAGAGGAACAGCATGTTGCCGATCAGGTGCGCCAGATTGGCGTGAAGCAGCACATTGCTGAACAGCGTCAGCCAGGGCGGCAGATGGGCGAGGCCTTCCGGCAACTGCGCCGTGCCGAACAGGACCGAGGGGATCATCCCGAAGCCCGCCATGATCGCGAGATCGCGCGCCTCCCCGGGCCAGAAGCGCAGCGCGATCTGGGCGCCGATGCAGGCGCAGATCAGTCCGTAGGTGATGTAGGGCGTTCGCATGAAGCGCAGCGGCACGCCGTCATGCAGGGGGACGAACATGTGCGCCTCAGCGGTTCTGGCCGGGCACCCAGAGAACGTCCCCGCCGGCCTTCGCATTGAGAAAGCGGGAGGCGACGAACAGAAAGTCCGAGAGGCGATTGATGTATTTGAGCGCGGGCGCGCCGACTGCTTCGTCTTCCGTCGCGGCGAGTTCGGTCATCAGCCGCTCGGCCCTGCGGCTGACGGTGCGGGCGAGATGCAGATGCGTCGCCGCGGGCGTTCCCCCGGGCAGCACGAAGGAGCGCAGGGGGCTGAGGCTCTCGTTCATCCGGTCGATCTCGGTTTCGATACGGTCGACCTGTGCCTGGACGATCCGCAGCGGCTCGAAGGCGAGGGGCTTGCCGGTCTCCGGCGTGGAGAGGTCCGCGCCGAGGTCGAAAAGATCGTTGCTGACGCGGCCGAGCATGGCATCGACCTCGGCGTCCTCCGCCGCAGCGTGAAGCCGCGCCAGGCCGATGCAGGCATTGGTCTCGTCGACCGTGCCGTAGGCCGCGACCCGCAGGTCGTATTTCGGGCGGCGCGGACCGGCCGTCAGCCCTGTCGTGCCGTCGTCGCCGGTGCGGGTGTAGATGCGGTTGAGCTTGACCATGCCACGCTTATAGCGCGGCGCGGCCGGGACGGAAGCGCGGTTTCCGCGCGGTCCGGCCGCTAAAAAGTATAGCCGAGCCGGGCGCCGATATTGGCCGGCCCGCGCGTGGAGGAGCCGGTCCGGTCGGAACAGCCGGCCGTGCTGTAATGCTCGAGCGTGGTGACGAGACTCCAGCGGTCGGACAGCCTTACGCCGAGAGCCGCGGCCTCGCGCGTTCCGGTGTTGCAGCCGAGGTTGAGGCGATTCTCGGGGACGACCGCGCCGGTCTTGCCGTCGTTCAGGGCAGCGCCGAGGCTGGCCTCGACGAAGACATCCCGCGTGACGTCGAATGTCCAGGTCGCGCCGGCATAGGCGTAGCGCGTGCCGTTCACGTTCAGGCTGGTGCCCAGGTTGAAGCGCGGGATGAAGGCTGCGGCGATGCGGTCCTGCAGCGGGATCAGACGGGGCGTGAGCAGTTCCGCCCCCATGTTCAGCAGTCCGCTCTCGCGCCCCTTGGGATTGGCGAGGCCGGCGCCGATGCGCGCTTCCCAGGCCGGGGCGGGCGCTTCGGTCGCCGGAGCGTAGCTGGAGACGCTGCCGGACAGGGAGCGGGTCTGCGCGGCAGCGGACAAGACGGGCAGGCAAACCGCAAGAAGCAGCAACGCGACGCGAACCATGGGCCTTCGGCGATGAGAGGGCAGGCAGGCGTTAGTGAAGCACACACACTCGTGTCCGGAATGTGGCGGAGCCGCTCGATCCGAGGTCTCGTCCACACCTTCACGTGCTGGAAATTCAAATAATATCAGTCTGTTATGCGAAAGGTCGCAGTCGCGTCAGCCGTTGCGCCACCAGAGCACGATGACGATGAGAATGATGGCGACGAACTGCAGCACGACGCGCAGCCGCATCAGCCTCTGCGAGGTGTTGGCGCTGCCGCCCCGCAGCATGTTGACGAGGCCGAGCAGCAGCACGATGGCGACGGCGCCGACAGCCACGGAAACGAGAGTGTTCGAAAACGTCATGGGAGACAGCCTCTAGAACGGCGCTTGAGCATTGGCCAGCGGCGTGACGTCGCGAGGCGGATCGAGCGGCTGGATCAGCTCGTCGCAGCGCTTTGCGCGAGGGCGCGGCCGCGCACCTGCTGCGACAGGTCGTCGGCGAGCGCCCGGCTGAGTGCCGGCAGCCCTTCGAGCAGATCGGGAACGAAGGCCTGGGAGGGCGGCTGCCGCTTCGGCAGGGCATGGAGGGCGGCGGCCATGACGAGCGGATCGCGCTCGCCTTCGCCGGTCTGGGAGGGGTCGCAGAGCATTTCGATCAGGCTGAGCTCATCGGCGCGCTGCGCGCGGATCGCCTGTTCGAGGCGCGGCTTCACGCGCGGCACGATCAGGGCCGGTTTGTCGAAGGAGAGGATCTCGCAGAAGGTGTTGTAGCCGCCCATCGCCACGACGCAGTGCGCGCGATTCATCAGCAATTCGAGACGGGGCTCGAAGCCGAGCCCTTCCAGCTTCGGGTTCCGGGCGATCCGCTCGGCGAAATCCTTGCGCTTCTCGCGGGACATGAACGGCCCGAAGACGATCAGCGCCGGAAGCGCGATGGTCGGGTCGGCCTCATAGGCCGAGATCACCCAGTCGATCACGCCGGCACCGTCGCCGCCGCCGCCGGGCGTGACGAGGATGAAGGGCTGCTTGGTGATCCGCGGGTAGCGGTTGGGCGGCATCGGACTTGGGACGGCGCGCTTCAGATAACCCAGATAGCGGGTCTTCTCGGCGAAGCGATCCTGATGCGGCAGGCCGGCGAGCGGCTGATAGATATCCTCGAGCCCGTAGACGAAAATGTCGTCATAGATGGTGTCGAGCGCTTCGAGGGCGCCGCTGTGACGCCACTCTTCCAGCAGCGTCGCGGGATCGTCGAGGACATCGCGGAGACCCAGAACGATGCGCGCGCCGCGGCGGCGCAGGATGTCGAGCGACGGCTTCAGTTCGCCGCGCAGGCCGACGGGTTCCTTGTCGACGATGACCACATCGGGGTCGAAGGACAGTACGGTCTGCTTGATGATGTCGGAGCGGAGGCGGAGCGTGTCGCTCAGATCGAGATTGAGGTGGTGCGGCTCGTAGCGGCCGTCGCTCTGCTTCTCGATGCCGGGAATACGGACATAGTCGATGCCGTCGCCGAACTGGAAGCTCGAGACCACCGAGGAGCCGGAAACAATGATGACCGAGATGTGCGGGAAGCTCGCGATCAGCGCATTGGCGATGGCGCGGCAGCGGCGGATATGGCCGAGCCCGAAGGTATCGTGGCTGTAGATCAGCACGCGCGGAGCATGCGAACTGCGCGGGGCCCTTTCGGCTCCGGCCAGATCGACGACGTTGGAAGACATCGGACGCCGCCCCCCACAAAGGCCAGACGACCTCTTGGCGAGGACGAACGCAGCTGCAGACAATTCTAAGGGGCTTATAGCGCGGCGATCTCTGTCTACCAAGCCCGGCCTGCCGCTTCGCGCAGTGATTACATCGGCTGATGCGAAGCGACTGCGACGGGGGAAAGGAGCGTGGCCGGATCGGCCAGGCGGATGGCGGGATGAGCGGCGGCAAGACGCAGGACATCGTCGAGGACGGCCCAGGCGTTTTCGTCGTGATCGCGGTGATGGAGAAGCAGGCCGAGCGTGGCCGTCCGCTCCGAGCCGCTTTCCCGCATCCCCGTGAGCAGCGCGGCGATTTCAGGCAGGAGCTCGTCCGGACGGCGCCCGATGCGGCCGCCATGCCAGTCCATCACATCGACATGCGTATTGAGCAGCCGGGGGCCGCCCGCCGGGCCGTGGCGATAGCCGCGAAAGCAGGACAATCCGGAAAAGCCCAGGCTGCCGAGGCGGGCGGCGTGGCCGGGGTCGATACGATTCCATGGCGGCACGAAGATCGGCAGGGTATCGCTGCGGATCAGGTCGTGGAGACGGTCGCGCCCCCGCGCGATCTCGCCGTCGACGATCTGCGCCTCGCGCTCGATGCCGAATTCCGACTTCTTGGCGCCTCCAGGGGCATGATTGCGATGCCAGACGCCGTGCTGGCAGGGGCGCAGCAGGGGCATTGCGCGCAAGGCCGAAGCGAGGGCCGGTTCGGCCAGCATCGGAATGACGGCCAGCAGCACGGGGGCGCCATGGCGCTCGGCCAAACCCGAGAGCCGCGTCAGCGCCCGGCTCGGGGCGATCGCGTCGTCGTCGCGGAGCCAGATTCGGAGCTGCCGGCCGGCAAACTGCCAGTTGTCGAGCTCCTGCGAGAGTGCCTGCCAGTGCGTTTCGCTCATGATGCCGCAGGCCTGACGGCTTTGAGCTTGTCGAGGCGGTGACGACAGGCAAGGTCTAGACCCTCGGCGAGCGTCCCGGCGGCGCGCGCCGTCGTGCGCTCCTCCAGCACGAAGCGCCGCGCGGCCGTTCCCATCCGCTCGCGCCGGCCCTTGTCGCGCAGCAGCGCGGTGAGGGCGTCGGCGAAGGCCGCCTCATCGCCTTCTGGAGCCAGGAGCGCCGTCTGCCCCGCCATGACGGTCGCGGATACGCCGCCGCTGTCGAAGGCGACGACGGGCAGCCCCACCGCCTGCGCCTCGAGATAGACCAGGCCATAGGCCTCACGCATGCCCGGCCAGACGAAGATGTCGTGCCTTGCCAGCTCGTCGAGGGCCTGCTCGCGCGGAATCAGGCCGAGCCAGTCGATGCGACCCGGCGGCAGGTCGGCGAAGGCCTGCTCGATCTCGGCTCTCTGGCGGCCATCGCCAACGATGCTCAGCCGCCAATCCTCGCCGGGGATGCGGTGGAGAATGCGGGCGAGCGCCAGATAGCTGGCCTGCTTCGTGCCCTCCCGCATCATGGCGATGGTGATCAGGCGCGACGGGCCGGCATGGTCGCGCGGCCGCGGAGGCTCGTTCTCGAACGCGATGAAGGGCGGGAGCTCAAGCAGGGCGGTGCCGGGCTGGCGCCAGGGCTCGAGGCCCTGGCGATCGCGGTCGGTGAAGTAGAAATGGACATCACCTGCCGAGAGGCCGCGACGGACGATCTCGGTCTGGGCGCTCCACTCGTCGAAGGCACGCCGTTCGGAGTCGCTCGCCTCCGCCGTGACATAGGGGATGTCGAGGGCGGCCGCGATCTCGGGGCCGAGCAGGTCCGGCGCGCGGTAGTAGTTGTGATAGGTGAACCAGAGATCGGGGCGTGGCGCGCCGGCGCGGTAGCCTGCCAGCAGGCCTTCGCGCAGCCGTTGCGCCTCGTCGCAATGATGATCGAAGCAGCTCCGCTCCGCGCTGCGCATATAGCCTCGCCTCGTCCGGACGGGCTCGACGGCGTGACCCAGCATCTCCAGTGCGGCGACGAGCTGGCGCGCCATGCGCCGGTCGCCGGAGACGCCGCCATCGTCGAACAGGTTGAGCGGGGTGTGGAATGCGATGCGCAAGATGGTTCTGCGAAAGGCGATCGATCAGCGATAGGGATCGGCTGCATCGCGCAGGCCGTCGCCGAGGAAGTTGAAGGCGAGGATGATCACGATCACGGGCACGACCGGATAGAGCAGCCAGGGATAAAGCGCCACCACGTTGATGTTCTGCGCCTCATTGAGCATCACGCCCCAGCTGGTGATCGGGGGCCTGAGTCCGAGGCCGAGGAAGGAGAGCGCGGTTTCGCCGAGAATGGTCTTCGGGATGGTGATCGTCGCCGAGGCGATGAGATGGCTCATGAAGCCCGGAACGAGATGCAGGCCGATGATGCGGGCGGGCTTCGCGCCCATCAGCTGGGCGGCGACGACATAATCCTCTTCGCGCAGCGACAGCAGCTTGGAACGGACCGAGCGCGCGAGTCCCGTCCAGTCCATCAGGCCGAGGATGATGGTGATGCCGAAATAGACCACCAGCGGGCTCCATGACGGCGGCATGATCGAGGCGAGCGCCAGCCAGAGCGGGATATGCGGCAGCGACTGCACGATCTCTATGATGCGCTGGACGACGAGATCGACACGGCCGCCGTAATAGCCGGCGATGCCGCCGATGATGACGCCGAGGACGAAGGAGACGGAAACGCCGAGCAGGCCGATGGAGAGCGAGATCCGCCCGCCATAGAGGATGCGCGAGAGCATGTCGCGGCCCAGCCGGTCGGAGCCGAGGAAGAAGAAGGTGCCGTCCTTCGGCGGGCAGACCAGGCGCAGATTGCCCGGGATCATGCCCCAGAACATGTAGCTGTCGTCGCCGCGGCAGAAGAAGCGCAGCTTCTGCGGGCGCGTGTCGTCGACTTCGTATTCGCGCTTCAGGTTCTCCATGTTGAGCTGCATCTTGTACGGGTAGACGAACGGCCCGATGAAGCTGCCTTCATGGAAGAGATGCACGCTCTGGCTGGGCGCGCGGATGAAGTCGGTATTGCGCGTCGTGTAGTGATAGGGCGCGAGGAATTCGGCGAAGGCCGCCATCGCGTAGATCACCAGGATGACAAAGGCGGAGATGACCGCGAGCTTGTGCTTGCGGAACTTCCACCACATCAGCTGCCATTGCGAGGCGAGGTAGACCCGCTCCTGCTCCGGCGTCATGTGCTCGGTGGCATAGGGCTCGAACGGCGCGGTCGAGGCCGCGTGCGGCAAGGGCGCGCCGTCCGGGGGGAGCGTACTGAGCGAGTTCGCCGTCACTTGGTCGCAGTCCCCTGCAGGCGGATTCGCGGATCGAGGATGGCGAGCGCGATATCTGAGATCAGCACGCCGATCACGGTCAGGAAGGACAGGAACATCAGGAAGGAGCCGGCGAGATACATGTCCTGGCTTTGCAGCGCCCTGATCAGCAGCGGGCCGGTGGTCTGCAGTGACAGCACGATGGCGACGACCTCGGCGCCAGAGACGATCGAGGGCAGGATGTCGCCGATGTCCGAGATGAAGAAGTTGAGCGACATGCGCAGCGGATATTTCCGCAGCGCCTTGCCGGGCGGCAGGCCCTTGGCGCGGGCGGTGACGTAGTACTGCTTCTGCAACTCGTCGAGCAGGTTGGCGCGCAGCGCCCGGATCATGCCGGCGGTGCCGCCGGCGCCGATGATGATGACCGGGATCCAGAGGTGCTCCAGCACGGATCTGAGCTTGGCCCAGCTCATCGGCTGGTTGAGGTAGTGGGGGTCGACGAGCCCGCCGATCGAGGTGCCGAACCAGACATTGGCGAAATACATGAAGACCAGCGCCAGCAGGAAATGCGGCACCGCGAGGCCGATGAGCCCGATGAAGGTCAGCCCGTAATCGCCCCAGCTATATTGATGCGTGGCCGAGTAGATGCCGATCGGGAATGCCACGACCCAGGTGAAGATGATCGTGGCGAAGGAGACCAGCATCGTCAGCAGCAGGCGATCGCCGACGATCTCCCTGACCGGCCGCTGATACTCGAAGGAATAACCCATATCGCCCTGGAGCAGGCCCGTGACCCAGCGGAAATAGCGTTCGACGGGGGGCCGGTCGAAGCCGTATTCCTGTTTCAGGAACTCGATGCGGCTCATATCGGCCTTTTCGCCCTGGGCCTGCATCTCGGCCGCGAGGGTCTCGAAATAGTCGCCCTCGGGCAGGTTGATCACAGTGAAGATCAGCGCGCTGGTGACCAGCAGCGTCGGGATCATGATCAGGATGCGCTTGAGGATGTAGCGAAACAGCACGGATCAGCCCTTGGTCGCTTGCCGATCGGTCTCTGGCCGGTCGAACCAGAAGGTGTCCGGCATGTAGCGGCCGATGAAGGCGCCGGGCTCGAAGCTGTAGAGACCTTTGTCCGGCACGTTGCGCAGGTCGCGGGAGACGACGATCGGCTGCAGCGTGCTGTTGATGACGCCGATGGTAAACACCTGCTCGGCGTTGATCACCAGCATCTTGCGCCAGATCGCGCGGCGCTGGTCGCGCGTCGAGCTCATGCGCCATTCCTCGTAGAGCCGCACCAGCTCGTTCGCTTCGGGCACGGCCGGCCGTTCGCCCTCGCGGCCGCTGCTCTCGATGAACTGCCCCCAGCGCGGCCACTGGAACTGCGCCGAGGATGTCGGAGCCAGCGCGTCGGGCTCCATGTCCGAGGTGACGAGGGCGTTGTCCATGCCGGCCCAGGCCGACATCACGGTCTGGCCGGCGACGATGCGGCGGCGGAAGACGTCGCGCTGGGTGGAGCGCGGATAGATCTTCATGCCGACATTGAAGAAGTCCTGCTTGAGCAGATCGAGGATGTCGGTCTCCTCGGTGTTCTCGCCTGCCGTCTCGATGGTGAATTCGAGCCTGCGGCCGTCCGAGAGCAGGCGCACGCCGTCGTCGTCGCGCTTCGTCAGGCCGATCTCGTCGAGAAGCCGGTTTGCCAGCGCCGGATCGTGCTGGGTCCAGAGCGAGGCGAGAGTGGCGTCGTAGAGCGGGCTCTCGGGCAGGGCCGTGTTGCCGCTCTCC
The DNA here is from genome assembly GCF_026020075.1 of Bosea sp. NBC_00550. Taxonomy (NCBI): domain Bacteria; kingdom Pseudomonadati; phylum Pseudomonadota; class Alphaproteobacteria; order Hyphomicrobiales; family Alloboseaceae; genus Allobosea; species Allobosea sp. NBC_00550. The sequence continues at coordinate 3,122,918 of NZ_CP102772.1, read as the reverse complement.
CTCGCAAGCCCGAAGAAGATGACCTTGTTGACGTCCGCCCGGTTGATCGCGACCGAGATGGCGCGGCGATAGCGGACATCGCGGTTGAGGTCGCGCCAGACCGGGTCGATGGCGTTCAGGTTCGGCATCAGGGAGAAATAGGCGCCCTCTGCCCGCTTCCAGAGCTTGACCTCGAAGTTCATCCGTTTCGAGGCCTCCTTCAGGAAGGTGTAGTTGTCGAAGCGGAGATAGCGGGCCTGCAAATCGGCCTCTCCGGCGGCGGCCTTGGCCGGGATCAGCGAACTCGTCCCAATCGTCAGCGTGACCTGATCGGCATAGGGCAGTTGCCGTCCCTTCTCGTCGACGCGATGGAAGAAGGCGTTGCGCTCGAAGACGAACTGCTCGGCCGGCAGCGGCGTGGTGTTGCGCCAGGGCTCCAGCGTCGGCAGCTTTGGGTTCTCCGGCCGATACATGCGCGACAGGCGTTCGTGCAGCGCGCCCCAGTCGCGGACGCGGTTCTCCTTGATCCGCTGGGCCAGCTCGTGCTTGGCCGCATGGCGCTCATGGAACTGCTTGAGATAGGCCGAGGGCATGAAGATGTAGGTAGGCTGTGCCCCTGCCAGGGCCGGCAGAAAGATCGGGTTGGGCGCATCCCAGCTGTAGCGGACTTCGGTGGGGCTCAGCACCTCGAAGAGAGGCGCGTTGCCGCCCGCGAGCAATGCCTGCGGCGGGCCGCCGGGCGAGAGGCGCTGGTTGTTGGCGATATCTTCCCACCAATAGCGGAAATCCTCGGTGGTGAAGGGCGAGCCGTCGGACCAGCGGTGCCCGGCGCGCAGGCGCAGCGTGAAGATACGGCCGTCCTGGACTTCGCAGCTCTCGAGCACGTCCGGCACCAGCTCGAGATTGTCGTCGTAGACCATCAGGCGCGTATAGCCGTAGAGCGTCATCATCCGGACGTCGCGCTGGTCGCCCATCAGCATGCGGATGTTGCCGCCGTGGCGGCCCGGGGTGCGCCCGAGCTTTTCAAGCTCGATGATGCGGGGAGGGGCGGGCAGGCGCTGCGCCACCGGCGGCAGCGAGCCGGCCGCGACCTTGTCGGCGAAGAAGCGGCTGTCGATCGGCGCGGGCGGGTTCTGCTGGGCGAGCGGGCGGCGCGGCAGCGCGGTCGCGGCCAGGGCGGCCGTACCCAGGAGCAAGGCGCCGCGGCGCGTCGTCTTCGGATGGCGCGAGGTCATGGGACCATCTCCCGGACATCGGCATTGGGCCGCGCGAGGACGTAATGACCCTCGCCGAGCGGCAGATGTGTCAAGGCAGAGGCATCGGAGCCGACCCGGAAGGCGTCGCCCCAATGGCTGTCGTCGGAGGCACCGCCCGGGGCGGCGAGCTTGAAGTCGAGCTTGCGGTCGAGATCGGCGAAGGGCACCGAGCGCAGCAGCGCCTTGGTGTAGGGGTGGACGGGGCGGGTGAAAAGCGTGTGGCGCGGCGCCAACTCGACGATGTGGCCATTGGCCATCACCGCGATACGGTCCGCCATGTAGTTCACCACAGCGAGATTGTGGGAGATGAACAGGAAGGTCAGCCCCCGCTCGGCCTGAAGGTCCTTGAGCAGGTTGAGGATCTGGGCCTGGACGGAGACGTCGAGCGCCGAGACGGGCTCGTCGCAGATGATCAGTTCCGGATCGAGCGCGAGGGCGCGGGCGATGCCGATGCGCTGGCGCTGGCCGCCGGAGAAGGAATGCGGATAGCGGTTCAGGAAGCGGACATCGAGCCCGACATCCTGCATCAGCGACTTGACGCGCTCGTCCTGCGCCGCCGAGTCGCCCCGGTCGTGGATGGCCAGCGGTTCGCGCAGGATGTTCATCACCGTCATGCGCGGCGAAAGCGACGAGACCGGGTCCTGGAAGATCATCTGGATGCGCGGGCGGAAGTCGCGCAGCGCCTCGCCCCGGAGCCCGAGCACGTCGACTCTTTCCTGGCCGTCGTCGAAGATCACCTCGCCGGAATCGGCGGTGACCGCGCGCATGATGATCTTGCTGACCGTCGTCTTGCCGCAGCCGCTTTCCCCTACCAGCCCGAGACACTCGCCGCGGCGGATGTCGAAGCCGACATTGTCGACTGCCTTCACCGTGCTCAGCGTGCCCTTGCCGAAGAAACTGCGCGAGCCGGTGACATAGGTCTTGTGGAGATTGCGGACGCGCAGCAGCGGGGGGCTGTCGGAAGCCGGCCGAGCCTCCGGGCGAGGGGCCGCCACGGGCCGGGCCCTGGCCTCGCGCAGTGCGACGAGGCGCTCGCCCTCCTGCATGTCAAAATGCGGCGAGGCGTTGAGCAGCGCCTTGAGATAGGGGTGGCGCGGGCGGCGGAAGATGTCCTCGACCGGGCCGCGCTCCATGATCTCGCCGTGGAAGATCACCACCACCTCGTCGGCCATGTTGGCGACGACGCCGAGATCGTGGGTGATGAGCAGGATCGCCATGCCCATCTCGGCCTGGAGATCGCGCATCAGATCGAGCACCTGGGCCTGGATGGTGACGTCGAGCGCCGTGGTCGGCTCGTCGGCGATCAGCAGCGCCGGCTGGCAGATCAGCGCCATGGCCAGCATGGCGCGCTGGCGCAGGCCGCCCGACAGCTCGAAGGAATAAAGCCCGTAGGCGCGGTGCGGATTCTTGAAGCCGACGCGCTTCAGCATGGCCTCGATCAGCCCGCGCGCCTCGGCCTTCGGCATCGGCCGATGCAGCTGCAGGGCCTCCTCGATCTGGTTGCCGATGGTGTGGACCGGCGAGAGCGAGGACATCGGCTCCTGGAAGATCATGCCGATGCGTCCACCGCGCAGCGCCCGGATCTCCGGCCCTTCGGAGGGCAGGGCGGCGATGTCGATCACCGTCTCGGGCGCCAGCGGGTCGCGGAACAGGATCTCGCCACCAGTCACAGCGCCGGCGCGGGGCAGCAGGCCCATGATGGCCTGCGAAATCACCGATTTGCCGGAGCCGGACTCGCCCACCAGCGCGACCGTCTTGCCGGCCGGCACGCGCAGGCTCGCCCCCTTCACCACCTCGCGGTCGAGGCCATGAACGGTGAAGCCGATACGCAGATCACTGATGCGCAGAATATCCATGATCGAACTGACGACGCCCCGGAACCGTCCGCTTTTTACGTGACGTCACTAGACGTCGAAAGTTCCGCCTTGCCAACGAGTTTCGACAAATCCGGTCATTCGAGCGGGCATTGCCCGAGGCGGATGACATCGCTGCAACGGGGTCCGCGACGGAAGTCGTCGTAGCTGACGCTCCAAGGCAAGTGTGCCGGCGCACGATAGGGACCGAACTTGAAGTACTGGTTCGTATCGAGGCCGGGGCCGCTATGGCCGATATGTCCGCGTATCGTCACGATCCGCACGCCGTCCGCCATGACGTCGACATGTCCATTCCCTCGAGGGCCAGGCTGCGAGCGGATGACGAAATCGATCCAACCCTTCTGCGCGGGAGGTAGATCGGCATGGTGCGTGACCTGGATGTCCGGCGCGCAGGCGTTGAAATAGCTGGGATAATTCTCCCGCACCGCGCCGGCTTCTATCGCCACCAGAGCGCGTGTCTGACGGGCCTGCGGGCGGTCCAGCACGAGCGCTTCGCCGTGGCGGCAGCCATCCCGTCTTTCCGGGCCTCCGATCGGATAAGAGGGCACGCGGTCCGTCTCGACGGTGATGCCGAGGCTCTCCCGGTAGAGCCTGATCGCAAGGAACGGCGAATAATCGCCCTCTGCCATCGGAACGATCTCGCGCTTCCACTGCGCGATCACATATCTGCGATCATCCTGCGGCAGCGGGTCGTCGAGGCGTAGCGCAAGTCCGTACCAGACCGTGCTGCGATAGGGGACCAGAACCTCGGGGCGTTCCCAGACCTCGGCCCGCTCGCTGCAACCAATGGTCTGGGGCAGGCAAGCCCCCGTCGCCGTGAGACTCAAGGCGCCCGTGCCGCGAAGGGGCGCGGAATCTCCGAAAACGACCCGGCCCGCGCGCTGCTCGAAGTTCTGCTTGTAGAAAAGCCCGCCTTCGGGCGCGAAACCGGTTTGGTCGAAGCCGTCATGCAGCAGGATGGAGGCGTTGTCGGGCGTGGTCTCCGGCTGTGCAGAGCCGGCGGGCGCGGCAAGGATCGCGGCGACGGCGCAGATGACGGCGGCGCAGCCACGGGCCGCGCGGAACGATAGACGGCTCACTTCTCCCCCCGGATGCCGCCCGGACCGGGCGGCCACCCAAGGTGGCCCGCATTGCACTCTGCCGCAACCTCACCACATATGGTCGCTTTCAGGGGTTCGGCCCCGGCATGACAACGCCACCGGCGTTCGCGACAGGATTGCCCTTTGGAATCCAACCTCTTCCGTTATATCTGGCAGAAGAGTCGCGGCGAGCAGATCATCGTCCTGCTGATCATCGTTGTCTCGATCCCCTTCAACTGGGCCTCGTTCGACGTCCCCAAGCGGATCGTCAACGACGCCATCCAGGGCGGGGCTTTCAGGAACGGCAAGACGACGGCCACCTTCATGGAGTTCACCCTCCATCTGCCATCGTGGCTGGGCGGCGCGAGCTACAAGATATCCGAGGGCTTCCAGGTCGGTCAGGTCGGGCTTCTCATGGGGCTCTCCAGCTATTTCCTGCTGCTGGTCCTGATCAACGGCGCCTTCAAATACATCGTCAACGTCCGCAAGGGCATCCTCGGCGAACGCATGCTGCGGCGCATGCGCTACGACCTGTTCAGCCAGCTGATGCGCTTCCGCCCTGAGGAGATCCGGGCCGTCAAGCCGGCCGAGATCGCCAGCATGATCAAGGACGAGGTCGAGCCGATTGGCGGCTTCGTCGGCGACGCCTTCATCCAGCCGGTCTTCCTGCTCAGCCAGGCCTTGACCGCCCTTGCCTTCATCATGGCGCAGAGCTTCTGGCTGGGGTCGATCGCGCTGCTGATCGTGCTGGCGCAGGCGATCATCATCCCGATTCTGCGCCGGGAGCAGCTACGGCTGGGCCGCGAGCGCCAGATCGCCTCGCGCCAGCTCGCAGGCAGGATCGGCGAGATCGTCGATGCCGGGCCGATGATCCAGGGGCATGGCGCGACAGCCTATGTCCAGTCCGACATCGCGGGGCGGCTTGGGCGCCTCTTCGACATCCGCTACGCGCTCTACAAGCGCAAATTCGCGGTCAAGTTCCTGAACAATCTGCTGGCTCAGGTCACGCCGTTCTTCTTCTATGCGATCGGCGGCTATTTCGCGCTGCAGGGGCGCCTCGACATCGGCCAGCTCGTGGCGGTGATCGCGGCCTATCGGGACCTGCCGCCGCCGATCAAGGAGCTGATCGACTGGGACCAGCAGCGCAACGACGTGACGATCAAGTACGATCAGGTCATCTCCCAGTTCAACAGTGACGACACGCTCGTCCTCGACGAGGCAAATGGCTGCTCGCCCCTGCCGCCCAAGGGCGAGATCCGGCTGGAAGCCGTGCAGATGCTGGACAATCGCAGCCAGCCGCTGCTCACGCCGCTTTCGTTCAGCCTGCAGCGCCCGGGCATCGTCGCGGTCATCGGGCCGCATGGCGGCGGCCGGGACATGCTCGGCCGTATCCTCGGACGGCAGGCGACGAACTATACCGGTCGCGTCGTCATAGACGGCGAATTGCTCGCCGACATGTCGGTCGAGCGGGCCAGCCATCTCATCGGCTATTCGGGCGACGAGGCCGAGGTCATCGCCGGGACGATGCGCGACAACATCCTGTTGCCGTTGAGGCGGCGCCGGCCGAACCTCAAATCCGAAGGGCCCGTCTCGACCGAGGAGCATCGCCGTTTCGTCGAGGCGGTTCGCTCGGGCAACTCGCCGTTTCCGTTCGAGGCGGACTGGACGGATTATGAGGGCGTCGGGGTCGCCGATGCAGCCGAGCTCGCGGCGCGGGTGCGCGAGCTGCTCGACGTGTTCGGCTGCACACGGGACGTGTTCGAGCTCGGCCTGGGAGGCAAGGTGATGCCGCCGGTGAGCGAGCAGGCGACCGAGCGCATCATCACCGCCCGGCGCGTCGTCGCGGCGGAGCTGGAGCGCATCAAGCTCGGCGGGCTGATCGAGCCCTTCGTGCTCGATCGCTACAACCGGAACGCCTCGATCGCCGAGAACCTGATCTTCGGAACGCGGACCAGCGCCCGGTTCGACAATGCGACGCTGCTTTTCGAACCCTATGCCCACTCGATCCTCAAGGCGGAGGCCCTCGTCGAGCCGTTGGCCGAAATGGGCGGGCGGATCGTCGCCACGGTCGTCGAGATCTTTGCCGGCCTGCCCCAGGGCCATGCGCTGTTCGAACGCTATTCCTTTGGGGAGAACTTCGATTTCGAGCGCCTGAACGAATTGGCGGATATCCTGGCCAAGCACGATATGCGGAGCCCGCTTGACCAGGAGACGGAGCGTGACCTGGTGGCGCTGGCGCTCGGCTATATCGAGCCGAAGCACCGGTTGAACCAGATCGACGAACGGCTCGAGCGCCGCATCCTCAGGGCGCGCGAAAGCTTCCGCAAGCATCTGCCGGCGGATGCCGCTGCCGATGTGGATTTCTATGCTCCGGACAAGGTCATGCTCGGCGCGAGCGTCCGCGACAACCTGATGTTCGGCCGCATCGGCTACGGCATTCCCGATGCCGGCCGCAAGGTGGCGGAGATCGTGCTGCAGGCGCTGGAGCGCTCGGGGCTCGGGGAGGCGCTCTATCGTCTCGGGCTGGATACCGAGAGCGGCATCCGCGGGCGTTATCTGCCGACGCGGCTGCTGCACGCCATTCCCCTGGTTCAGGCCCTGGTCAAGGCGCCGCAGATCGCCGTTCTCGACATCTCGGCCCTGCTGGCGATCTCCGACGAGCCGGAGAAGATCGTCGCCCGGCTGCGGAGCTATTGCGCTGGAATGACGCTGTTTCTTCTGTTGGGAGATGCTACTCTCGTCGAGGATGTTCCGATGCAGGTCGTGTTCCACGGCGCGACCGGCACGGTCGAAGCGGGTGGGGCGCCCGAGGCTGCCAACGATGCCGACGACCTGGCATCGCGCTTCGCGGATGCCCGGCGAATGGAGGCGCGATCATGAGTCTGGAAACCGATCTCAGCTGCCTGCGCGGCCTGCCGCTGTTTCGCGACATGCCCGCTTCGCGGCTCAAGCTCGTCGCGCTGATGGGCGAAAGACTGCATTTCGAGGCGGGCGCGACGCTGATCAGCCAGAAGGATCGGCTGGACGGCGTCTACGTCATTCTCGAGGGCGAGGTCGAATTCTCGCAGCCGCGCGAGGATGGCGAGGGGCGGCGGTTCCAGAAGGACGCCGGCAGCATCACCGGCGACGTGTCGCTGCTCAGCGGCCAGCCCTTCATCGGCACGGTCAGTGCGCGGACGCCGGTTCTGGCGCTGAGGATTCCGAAGGATCTGTTCTTCGAACTGCTCCACACCGTGCCGGAATTCAGCCTCGCGGTCTGTCGCGACCTGGCCGAGCGCGTCCATCGCCTCGCCAGCGTGCTGCTCCGCGAGCACGAAACCGTTTGATGAGGTCGGGCGTCGCATGAATCGGCCAACAGCCGCCGGTACGCAGCGCACGGGCACGGCCCGGAGCGGCATGGGCGCAAGCATGGACCAGGTCTCGTCCTGGAGCCGGGACATCCGGCTGATTTCGGGCCTGATCCTGCTCGCCTTCGCGACGACGCATTTCCTGAACCATGCCGTGGGCATCCTCGGGGTCGGGGCCATGGAGCGCGTGCAGGACTGGCGCTACGGCCTGTGGCACTCGTGGCTGGGCTCGGTCCTGCTCTACGGTGCGCTCGTGGTCCACCCGCTCTTCGCGCTGCTGCGCGTGGTCCAGCGCCGCACCTTCAAGATGCCGGTGCGCGAGATGCTGCAGATCGCGCTCGGCCTCGCCATCCCGCTCCTGCTCGTCGACCACATCATCAGCACGCGCGTGATGGGCATCTATTTCGGTGTCGATGAGACCTACCACGCCGTGCTGCGCCGGCTCTGGCCCGATCGTGCCGTGCTGCAGTCGCTGCTGCTGCTGCTGGTCTGGACGCACGGCATGATCGGCATCCACTTCATGCTGCGCTCGCGCGACGCCTACCACCACTGGCGTGATCCGTTTCTGCTGGTCTCGATCCTGATACCGATCCTCGCATTGATCGGATTCATGGTCGCGGCGCGAGAGGCCGAGCGGATGGCGCTGCCGCCGGAATTCGTCACGGACGCGCAGCGGATGATGTTCGACCGTGACGTGATGTGGGGCAAGGGGGGCTTCTACGGGCTGGTCTGCGCCTTCGTGCTGTTCGTCGGCATTCGTGAGATCCGGGTGCGGACGACGCGCCAGATCACCGTGCGCTTCGTCGGCCATGGCACGCGCCGGCTGGCGCCGGGGCCGACGGTGCTCGAGATGTTCCGCCGTTTCGGCATTCCGCATGCGGCGCTCTGTGGCGGACGGGCGCGTTGCGCCACCTGCCGCGTGCTGGTGATGGACGGCAACGAAAGGCTGCCTGCGCCGGGGATGAACGAGGCCCGGCTGCTGCGGCGCATCTCTGCGCCTGAAGGCGTCAGGCTCGCCTGCCAGATCAGGCCGCATGACGATCTGCAGGTGCAGATCCTGCTCGCATCTCGGCTGAACGCCACCGGGGCGCGGCCGCTGCAGCCCGACGACGCCATCAACAAGCGCGGCCTGACGGTCGTGGTCGCCGATCTCAGGGCCTTCTCGGCGCTCTCGGAGCGGCAATTGCCGCGCGAGCTCATCGGCCTGCTGAACCGGTTCTTCGACGAGATGAGCCAGGCCATCACAGCCCATGACGGACGCATCGACGCTTTCTATGGCGACGGCTTCATGGCGGTGTTCGGGCTGGAAGGATCGCAGGCGCGCGGCGCACAGGCGGCGATCAATGCCGCGGCGGACATCGTGCGGGCTGTTGAGGCGCTCAACCGCGAGTTCGGGGCGGCGCTGCCCCTGCCGCTCAGGATCGGCATCGGCATCCACACCGGCGATGCCATCACAGGCGCGGTCGAGAACGACAATCTCGGCCGGCGCGAGATCACGGTCGGCGAGACGGTGATGATCGCGAGCCAGCTCGAATCGGCCACGCGGCGGGTGCTGGCGGATGTCGTGGTCTCGGAGGATACGATCCGGACCACCGGGCGCAGCTATGCCGGCACGGTGCCGCTCAAGATCGCGATCAAGGGACGCGAGAAATCGCTCACCGCCTATGGCTTCGCCAGCGCGCCTGAAGTCGCGCGCCGCAAGCGCGATGACGCTGCGAACGCCGCGATGCCGATGCTGGCCGCTGCGAAGCCCGCGGATGAGGCGACCGAGGCCGTGGAGGTGGCGGAAGTGGCGACCGAGCCGGAGGCAACTCCGCGCGATTGAGCGGGTATGCGAGGCTGGCCTTTGCCGAAGCTGCTGCCTATGGTCCCGCCGAGCTTTGCCGACAACGACGGAACCATGAAGCCCGAACCGCCTTGCGAGGCCTTCCACGACCTGCTGCGCGGTATGGCTGCGCTGTCCGGCAACCGCATCGTCGCCGATATCGCGCGCCTGTACGGCAAGGGTGCGCCGCCCGATCTTTCGATCGCTTGCAATCACAAGCAGATCGCGTCGAAGCAATGGCTGGTCGAAGCACTGGCCGAGCATTATCCGAAGCCTGCCGGCCCGATCTGGGTGCTCGGGGCCTGGTATGGCGTGCTCGGCGCGATGCTGCTCGACGATCCCAGGCTCGCCATCGATCAGGTGGTGAGCCTCGATGTCGATCCGAGCTGTGCCGAGGTGGCGAAGACCCTGAACCATCGGCACGTCGGTTCCGGACGCTTCCGGGCCGTGACGGCCGACATGATGACGATGGATTTCGGGGCGCAGTCCCCGGCGCCGGGGCTCGTCGTCAATACGAGCTGCGAGCATCTCGCGGATGTGCCTGGCTGGGTCGCGACGCTGCCGGCCGGGTTGCCGCTCGTACTGCAATCGAATGACTATTATCGCGAGCCCGATCACCGTAGCTGCGTGCCCTCGCTCGATGCCTTTCGCGAGCAGGCGGGGCTTGCGGAGATCTGGTTCGCCGGGGCGCGGCCGACGAAGAACTACACGCGTTTCATGCTGATCGGCCGGCGATGAGCACGGGCGCTGTACCGCGTGTCGCGGTGGCGATGAAGGGCTATCCCCGGCTCTCCGAAACGTTCATCGCGCAGGAATTGCTCGGGCTGCAGCAGCGCGGCCTCGCCTTCGAGATCTGGTCGCTGCGGCATCCGACAGACGCCGCCAAGCATCTGATGCACGGCCAGATCGCCGCTCCGGTGCGCTATCTGCCGGAGTATCTGCATGAAGAGCCGGGGCGCGTGGCGCGCGGCATTCTCAATGCCGTCTCGCGTCCTGGCTTCCTGCGGTTGTTGCCGGCCTTCCTGCGCGATCTCGCGCGCGACAGGACGCGCAATCGCCTGCGCCGCTTCGGCCAAGCCTGCGTGATGGCGCGCGAGCTACCACCGGATATCCGGCATCTGCATGTGCATTATCTGCACACGCCGGCCTCGGTGATCCGCTATGCCGCGCTGCTGCGCGGTCTGGGCTGGTCCTTCTCCGCCCATGCCAAGGATATCTGGACGACGCCGGACTGGGAGAAGCGCGAGAAGATCGCGAACGCCGCCTGGGGCGTGACCTGCACGCAAGACGGCTTCCGCGAGCTGAAGCGGCTCTCCGACCAGCCGGACAAGGTCGCGCTCGTCTATCACGGCCTCGACATCGCGCGCTTTCCGGCGCCGGGACCGCGATCCCCGCGCGATGGTTCCGATCCGGCCGATCCGGTGCGCTTCGTTACGATAGGGCGGGCCGTGGCGAAGAAGGGCTTCGACGATCTGCTCGAGGCGCTGTCGCGGCTTCCCGGCCCGCTGCACTGGCGGCTGACCCATATCGGCGGTGGCGAGATGCTGAAGGCGCTGCAGGAAAGGGCGCGCTCGCTCGGCGTCGCCGACAGGATCGTCTGGGCAGGTGCCAAGGCGCAGGACGAGGTCATCGCCGCGCTGCGCGACGCCGATCTCTTCGTCCTGCCCTCGAAGCAGGCGGGGGATGGCGATCGCGACGGCCTGCCCAATGTCGTGATGGAGGCGGCGAGCCAGGGCTTGCCGATAATCGCGACCGATTTCGCCGGCATCCCGGAGTTCGTCCGGCCGGGTATCGAGGGGCTTCTGGTGCCGCCCGGCGATATCGACGGGCTGGCCGGAGCGCTTATGGAGCTGGCCGGCTCGCCGCAGCGGCGCGCGGTGCTGGGGAACGGGGCCTTTGCGCGCCTGACCGGCTCCTTCTCTGCGGCGGCGGGCCTCGACAGGATCGCCGCCCGGCTGCGCGCTTCGGCTGGCGAATCGCGGTGAGCGCTACAATTCTCATCGCGGTGACGCATCTGCTCGGCTCGGGCCATCTGGTGCGCGCGGCCAATCTGGCGCGGGCGCTGGCCGGAGAGGGGTTCGCGGTCACGCTCGCCAGTGGCGGCATGCCGCTGCGGGCGATGGAGCGGGAGCCCTTCGCTTTCGTGCAGTTGCCTCCGGTGCGGACGGAGGGTGTCGACTTCCGCACGCTGCTCGACGAGGCGGGTCAGCCGGTCGCACCGGAGCGTGGGGCGGAACGCATCGCGCTTCTGAAGGCGGTGGCGGCCGGGCTGCGGCCCGATGTCGTGATCACCGAGCATTTTCCGTTCGGCCGCCGACAATTGGCCGCAGAGTTCCTCGCCCTGATCGCCGCGGCGCGAGCGGCCAATCCGAAGGCGCTCGTGCTGTCCTCCGTCCGGGATGTGCTGGTGACGCCGCGCCCCGACCGTATCGCGGAGGCGCAGCAGCGGCTCGCCGCGCTGTTCGATGCCGTGCTGATCCATGGCGATGCGGATTTCCTGCCGCTCGATCGGTCATGGCCGGTCGATGCAAGGCTGGCGGCCAAACTGCTCTACACCGGCTACATGGCGGAGGCGCCGGCCGTCGCCGCGCCGATCGGGAACGGCGAAGTGCTGGTATCGGGCGGGGGCTCCGCGGCGGCCGTGCCCTTGTTCGAACTGGCCATCGCGGCGGCCAGGCTCGGTTCGCCGCAGCGGCGCTGGCGAATCCTGGTCGGACGAGCGGTGAGTGAGGATGTCTTCGGCCGGCTTCGGGCGGAGGCGCCGGCCCATGTCGTGATCGAGCGGGTGAGGCCCGATTTTCCGGCTCTTCTCGCCGGCTGTGCGATTTCGATCAGTCAGGCTGGCTACAATACGGTGCTTGATCTCGTCGCCGCGCGTCGCCCTGCGATCGTGGTGCCGTTCGATGCCGGCGGGGAGACGGAGCAGGCCATCCGGGCCGCGGCAATGGAAAAGGCCGGGCTTGCACGCCGTCTGCGCCTTTCGGGGGAAGGGGCCCTGACGCCGGATGATCTGGCGGTGGCGGTCGAAGCCGGCATCGGCGCCGTGCCGCCGGCAATCGGCCTTGCACTGGATGGAGCGCGCAATGCGGCCGCAATCGTGAAACAGCTTCTGGCGCAGCGCGTTTGAAGCAGCGGGGCAGTGAGCCGGCATGCCCTTTGCGAGGGCCGGGATGCAGCTTTGCGAATTGCCGCTTCCAGTCTTTCGCTCTAATGAGGGATGATCCGCCTCCCTCCTCGGTCGGCACTGGGTAACCGGCGATAAACCGGCCACGGCCCTGCGCCCGGAGACAAGATGATGACGACGACGACCGCGCCCGGATTGCCCGACATGAAGCTGTCGGTTCGGCAGACTTTCGGGATCGACACGGACCTCGAGGTGCCCGCCTATTCGGCAGCCGATCCGCATGTCCCCGATTTCGACCCGGATTACCGTTTCGACCGCGACACCACGATCGCGATCCTCGCCGGCTTCGCGCATAACCGACGCGTCATGATCTCGGGCTATCACGGCACCGGCAAGTCGACCCATATCGAGCAGGTCGCCGCGCGGCTGAACTGGCCCTGCGTGCGCGTCAACCTCGACAGCCACGTCTCGCGGCTCGACCTCGTCGGCAAGGACGCGATCGTGCTGAAGGAAGGCAAGCAGGTCACGGAATTCCAGGATGGCATCCTGCCCTGGGCCCTGCAGAACAACATCGCGCTTGTCTTCGACGAATACGACGCGGGCCGTCCGGACGTGATGTTCGTGATCCAGCGCGTGCTGGAGCAGTCCGGCAAGCTGACGCTGCTCGACCAGAAGCGCGTCATTCGCCCGCACCCCGCCTTCCGCATGTTCGCCACCGCCAATACGGTCGGCCTCGGCGACACCTCGGGCCTCTATCACGGCACGCAGCAGATCAACCAGGGCCAGATGGACCGCTGGTCGATCGTGACGACGCTGAACTATCTGCCGCATGACAACGAGGTCGCGATCGTCCTGGCGAAGTCGAAGCACTACCAGAAGACGCCTGATGGCAAGGACATCGTCAACAAGATGGTCCGCGTCGCCGATCTCACCCGCAACGCCTTCATGAACGGCGATCTCTCGACCGTGATGAGCCCGCGTACGGTCATCACCTGGGCCGAGAATGCCGCCATCTTCGGCGATATCGGCTTCGCCTTCCGGGTGACGTTCCTCAACAAATGCGACGAGATGGAGCGCACACTGGTGGCCGAGTTCTACCAGCGCTCCTTCGGCAAGGAACTGCCGGAGAGCGCCGCGAACGTGGTGCTGAGCTAACGGAGGAAACGAGCCATGGCGCAGTATCAGGGCAGCTGCCATTGCGGACGTGTTGCCTATGAGGTCGAGGCCGATCTCGGGCAGACGATCACCTGCAACTGTTCCTACTGCCAGCGCCGCGGCTCGATTCTCGCCTTCTCGCCGGCCAGCGTCTTCACCCTCACCAAGGGCGAGGATGCGCTGACCGAGTACCGCTTCAACACGCAGAAGATCCAGCACCTGTTCTGCGAGACCTGCGGCATCGAATCCTTCGCCAAGGCGACCGGACCCGACGGCACGCCGATGGTCGCGGTCAATGTGCGCTGCCTCGTTGGCGTCGAGCCGGGCGATCTCTCGCCGACGCAGTACGACGGGCGCTCGCGCTAGGGGGAGCGATGGTCGCGGTTACGGTCGAGCCCGAGCAAGCCGAGACGCGCGCCGCCGTCGTGCGCGGGTTGAGCGCGCATAACCAGTCGAAGGTCGGTCCCCGAAACACCAGGCCGCTGGCCATCAGCCTGCGCGACGAGAACGGCGATATCGTCGGTGGCCTTGTCGGGGAGCTTAAATGGGAATGGCTCTATGTCGATCTGCTCTGGATCGACGAGGCCCATCGCGGCGCGGGATTGGGCGAGGCGCTGGTCGCGCGGGCTGAAGACGAGGCTCGCGAGCACGGCGCCAAAGGTGTCTTTCTCGGGACGATGAGCATCCAGGCCCCGGGATTCTATCCGAGGCTCGGCTATCGCGAATGCGGCCGGATGGAGAACTATCCGGTGGCGGGTCAAACGCTGCATCACTTCACGAAGGCGCTATGAGCATCTCGAACCGCAAGCCCGGAACGCCGAAGGAAGCCCCGGCCGAGCCGCTGAAGCGGGCGATCTCGGGCGCCATGAAGGCGATCGCACGCAAGCCGGAGATGGAAATCGTCTTCGCTGCCGACAAGCCGTCGCTGGTCGGCGAGCGGGCGCGCCTGCCCGAGCCGCCGCGCAAGCTCACGCCAGCCGACGTCTCGATCCTGCGCGGCCATGCCGATTCGATGGCGCTCCGCCTCGCCTGCCATGACGTCGCGATCCACCGGCGCGCCGCGCCCGAGGGCGATGCTGCCCGCGCGGTCTTCGATGCCGTCGAGCAGGCGCGCGTCGAATCGATCGGTGCGCGGCGGATGTCCGGCATGGCCGGTAACATCACCGCGATGCTGGAGGACCGCTATCATCGCGGCGGGCGCTACGAGGAGATCACTGACCGGGCCGATGCGCCGCTCGAGGACGCGCTGGCACTGATGGTGCGCGAGCGCCTGACCGGACTGAAGCCGCCGAAGGCGGCGGAGAAGATCGTCGAGCTCTGGCGCGAGCAGATCGAGGCCAAGGCCGGCAGCGATCTCGACCGGCTCGCGAAGACGGTCGAGGATCAGCGCGGCTTCGCCCGCACGGTGCGCGACATGCTGGCGGCGCTCGACATGGCCGACCAGACCGCGCAGGGCGACGAGTCCGAGGAGGACGAGGACAATCAGGACCAGTCCTCCGAGGACCAGCAGCAGCAGGAAGGCGAATCCGAGCAGGAGAGCGGCGCTGATCGCTCCGAGGTCGAGGTCAGCGAGGATGCGACCGAGGAATTGCAGGAGGGCGCTTCCGAGGCGAGCGATGCGCCGGCCGGCGACTGGGACGAGGAGGATGACAGCTCCGAATCCGAGGAGGCCGGGGAGGCACCGCGCCCGCGCGAGAGCCGCGGCAACGAGCGTCCGCAGACCGACTACAAGGCCTATACGGTCAAGTTCGACGAGATCGTCACGGCCGAGGAACTCTGCGACGCCGAGGAACTGACGCGCTTACGTGCCTATCTCGACAAGCAGCTCGCGCATCTGCAGGGCGTCGTCGCGCGCCTCGCCAACCGGCTGCAGCGCCGCCTGATGGCGCAGCAGAACCGCTCCTGGCAGTTCGACCTGGAGGAGGGCGCGCTCGATCCGGCCCGCCTGCCGCGCATTATCATCGACCCGTTCCAGCCGCTCTCCTTCCGACAGGAATCCGACGTCAATTTCCGCGATACGGTTGTGACGCTGCTGATCGACAATTCCGGCTCGATGCGCGGCCGGCCGATCACGGTGGCCGCGACCTGCGCCGACATTCTGGCCCGGACGCTGGAGCGCTGCGGCGTCAAGGTCGAGCTGCTCGGCTTCACCACCCGCGCCTGGAAGGGCGGGCTCTCGCGCGAGGCCTGGCTGCAATCGGGCAAGCCGGCCAATCCCGGCCGCCTGAACGACCTCCGACACATCATCTACAAGGCCGCCGACGCGCCCTGGCGGCGCGCGCGCAAGAATCTCGGGCTGATGATGCGCGAGGGGCTGCTCAAGGAAAACATCGACGGCGAGGCGCTGGATTGGGCGCATAAGCGCCTGCTCGGGCGGCCCGAGCAGCGCAAGATCCTGATGGTGATCTCGGACGGCGCGCCGGTCGACGATTCGACGCTGTCTGTGAATGCCGGCAATTATCTGGAGCGGCATCTGCGGCACATCATCGCCGAGATCGAGACACGCTCGCCGGTCGAGCTCATCGCCATCGGCATCGGCCACGACGTGACGCGCTATTATCGCCGCGCCGTCACCATCGTCGATGCCGAGGAACTGGGTGGCGTGATGACCGAGAAGCTCGCTGAGCTGTTCGAAGAGGACGGGCCCACGGGCTCCGGTTCCACCTCGCGCCGCCTGCACTGATGCGCCTCACGCGTCGTGCCGCGCTCGCAGGCCTCGGCGCGTGCGCAGTGCCGGGCGCCGTTGAGGGCGTCGAGCAGACACGCTTTCCGGTCGGGGTCTCCGTGCGGGCCATCACGGCCTTCGAGCCACGCAATCCGGATCGGCGCCGGTTCGGTGCGCTGCAGTTCCGCAGCGGGCTCGTCCTGTCATCCGGCCATCCGCGCTTCGGCGGTTTCTCGGGCCTGGCGCGGCTCAACGACGGGCGCGATCTCGTCGCAGTGAGCGATCGCGGCTACTGGCTGACGGCGAGAATCACCTCGCAGGCAGGCAAGCTCGCCGGGCTGGACGATGCCGAAATGGCGGCCATCCTCGGCGCATCCGGGCGGCCGCTCTCGCGCTCGGGTCTCTACGATACGGAAAGCCTGTGCATTGCCGACGGCGTCGCCTATGTCGGCATCGAGCGCCGGCATGAGATCGTGCGTTTCGACTGGGCCGGGCAGGGTGTCGAGGCCCGCGCGCGTTCGGTGCCGGTGCCGCCCGAGGTCAAGCGCCTGCCGCGCAATCGCGGGCTGGAGGCGATCGGCGTCGTGCCGTATGGACCGCTCAAGGGCGCGCTCGTCGCGATTGCCGAGCGATCTGGCAAGGAGGACGAGCCGACGCTCGGCGTCCTTCTCGGCGGCCCCCAGCCGGGTCTGTTCCAGGTCGCCCGGCATGACGGCTACGACATCACCGATCTCGCCTTCCTGCCGTCCGGCGACATGCTGCTGCTGGAACGCTGGTATCAGCCCTTGCGTGGTGTCGGCATGCGCATCCGCCGAATCGCCGGGCGGGACATCCGGCCCGGCGCGCTCCTCGACGACCCCCGCCTGATCGAGGCCGATCTCGGCTACGAGATCGACAATATGGAGGGGCTGTCGGTCCATCTGGAGAGCGGGCGCACGGTGCTGACGCTGATCTCGGACGACAATTTCTCGTTCCTGCAGCGGACGCTGCTGCTGGAGTTCGAGCTGCTTCCATAGAGAGCGTTATGCCCGGGCTTGACCCGAGCATCTCATGCCCAATGGATGCTGGAGCCTCCCTCGGCCTGAGATTCTCGGGTCTGCGCTTCGCTTCGCCCGAGAATGACGTGTCGTATGCCCAAACGAAAAAAGCGGCCTTTCGGCCGCTTCGTTCAAACCCGAAAGGAAAACCCGCTCAGTTGGCGGCGAGCTTCTTCTCGAGGTCGCGCTTCAGGCCGAGCGCGCCGACCGAGAGGTCGCCGGCCGCAGCCTTGAGCAGGAAAGCGTCGAGGCCGCCGCGATGCTCGACCGAACGCAGGGCGTTGGCCGAAACGCGCAGGCGCACCGAACGGCCGAGCGCGTCCGACTGCAGCGTGACGTTGACGAGATTCGGACGGAAGACCGTCTTCGTCTTGCGGTTCGAGTGGCTGACGAGGTGGCCGGTCTGGGTGGCTTTCCCGGTCAGTTCGCAACGGCGGGCCATGGCAATCGTTCCTTGCATCCCCGGATCGCTCAAACAAAAAAACCGACACGCGACGTGCCGGCGAGCACCGGAAGTCAAATTGAAGTCGGGGTTCCATAGCCAAGGCCGCCGGCCGCGTCAAGGAAAACTCCCGCAGCTTGTTCACATGGCCTTCAGCGTTAACGGGGTGTAAAGATCAGGGTCCGATGCTTCGGACGGCCGTCGCTTCGCCGCGAGGGAAACCGGTCACGATTCGGACCGATTCAGAGTGCATGCCGCGCAGGATCGCGCCGTTCCGGAGGCAATGGATGAAATCCGCCGTCGCATCGACCATCGCAGGGCTGGTTCTCGCAGCCTGTCTGGCCGAGGCTGCGGGCGCGGCCTCGCTCGACGCGCGCTACGACGTATCGCTCCTCGGCATCACGCTGGGCACGGCGAGCCTGACCGGCGGTATCGACGCATCGAGCTACAAGCTCGACATGGCGGCCAAGCTGACGGGCATCGTGGGTGGTGTCACGGGCGGGCGCGGTTCAGGTGCCGCGACCGGCGCGCTCGCGGGCGGCCGGCTGGCGCCGAAGACCTTCGCCGTCAGCTCGGCCAACTCCAACGAGAGCCGCACCGTGCGCATGGCGCTGGCGGAAGGCAGCGTCGCCGGAGTGGATATCGAGCCGCCGATCGACGAGAAGCCTGACCGCGTGCCGCTCAACGAGAGCCATAAGCGCAACGTCTTGGATCCGCTCAGCGCCTTCCTGATGCCGGTCAACGGCAAGGGCAGGGATGGCGCCTGCAACCGCACGCTGCCGATCTTCGACGGCGCGGCGCGCTATGACATCAAGCTGAGCAGCGCCGGCACCCGCACCGTCAAGCTGGAGGGCTATAGCGGCCCGGTCTCGATCTGCCAGGCGCGCTATGTGCCGATCGCCGGCCACCGCGCGCTCAGGCCCAGCACGAAGTTCATGGCCGAGAATCGCGACATCACGGCCTGGCTCGCGCCGGTCGCCGGCACCGACATGATGGTGCCGGTCCGCATCTCCGTGAAGACGATGATCGGTACGGCCGTGATCGAAGCTTCGAGCTTCAAGGTCGATCCGGGCGTGACCGCGAGCGCTTCGCGCTAAAAGAGGCCGGGTAGCACTGCCTTTCATGGAAGCACGGGTCATCCCGGCCGCAGCGAAGCGGAGAGCCGGGATCCATGCCTGAAGCTTGATCGGCCGCGCTCTGGCATGGATCCCGGGTCAAGCCCGGGATGACCCAGCTTTCACGTCGTGCATCAGCAGGCCGGCGACGCCATGAATCACGGTGCGCGCTTGACGCCCTGATCATCCTCGAAGACGGGCCGGAAGAAGGACCGCTCATAGCTGACGATGAAACGATCCTTCTCGTTCATCGCGATCGCCGCCCGGCATTCGGGATCGTCGAACGAGCGCGTGCGGTACTCCTCATAGGCCGCCAGCGACGGGAAGCTGAAGAAGGCGAGCGCTACGTTGGACGTGCCCTCGGAGGGCATGAAATAGCCGTGGTGCTTGCCGCCGAACTTCTCGACGAGCCGGATCCAGAGCCTGCCATAGGCCTCGAA
Source organism: Bosea sp. NBC_00550 (assembly GCF_026020075.1). Taxonomy (NCBI): domain Bacteria; kingdom Pseudomonadati; phylum Pseudomonadota; class Alphaproteobacteria; order Hyphomicrobiales; family Alloboseaceae; genus Allobosea; species Allobosea sp. NBC_00550. Next base: position 3,103,580 of record NZ_CP102772.1, on the reverse strand, counting down.
GGCGTCGAGCTTGTGAGGGTCGACGACATAGCGCAGATAGCAGGTGACCATGGTCAGGCAGCCCTTGCGTTGGTGAGGAAGGTCTTCATGCGCTCCAGCGCCTTCTCGATGTTCTCAAGCGAGTTGGCATAGGAGAGGCGAATATAGCCCTCGCCATGGACACCGAAATCGGGCCCGCCGATCGTCGCGACGCCGGCTTCCTCCAGCAGAGCGGAAGCGAGCTTCTTCGCCTTCCAGCCGGTCTGCGAGACGTTGGGGAAGGCGTAGAAGGCGCCTTTCGGCGTAATGCAGGAGACGTTCGGCAGCCCGTTCAGCCCCGCGACCACCGCCTTCCGGCGCCTGTCGAACTCCGCGACCATGGCGTGCACCGCGTCCTGCGGGCCGGTGAGCGCGGCGAGCCCCGCCCATTGCGCGGGAGCGTTGACGCAGGAATGCGAGTTCACCGCGAGCTTGCGGGCGTTGTCGTAGAGCGGCTTCGGCCAGACCGACCAGCCCATGCGCCAGCCGGTCATCGCATAGGTCTTGGACCAGCCGTTGAGCAAGATCAGCCGGTCGCGGATCTCGGGATAGCTCAGCAGGCAGACATGCTCCTCGCCGTCATAGACCATCTGGTCGTAGATCTCGTCCGACATCAGCGCGACGTCGGGGAAATCAGCCAGCCCCGCGACGAGCTTGTCGATCTCCGCCTTCGGCGTGACGCCGCCGGTCGGGTTGGCCGGCGAGTTGATGATCAGCAGCCGCGTCTTCGGCGTGATCAGCGAGAGCGTCTCCTCGGCCGAGAAGGCGAAGCCGTTCTCCTCGCGGATCGGCACGGGCACCGGCGTTGCACCGGTATATTCGATCATCGAGCGGTAGATCGGGAACCCGGGGTCCGGGTAGAGGATTTCGGCGCCGGGTTCGCCGAACATCAGGATCGCCATGAACATGGTGACCTTGCCGCCGGGCACGATCATCACGTTCTCCGGCGAAACCTCGACCTTGAACCGCTTGTGCAGATCGGCGGCGACCGCCTCGCGCAGCGGCAGGATGCCGTTCGCAGGGGTGTAGCCGTGATGGCCGTCGCGCAGCGCCTTCACGGCGGCTTCGACGATGTGCTCGGGCGTGGCGAAATCGGGCTGGCCGATGCCGAGATTGACGATGTCCTTGCCCTGCCGCTGCAGCTCGGTCGCGCGCGCCAGCACGGCAAAGGCGTTCTCCTCGCCGATGCGGGCGAAGGACGGGACGACGTGAAGGGTCATGACGCGTTTCTCGGCCGGGTTTCGAAGGGTTGAAGAACAGTTCCTGTCGGAGCAGCCTTTTCTGGCGCCAAAGAGGCGGGGCTGGCAAGCGCCTGCCACGCATCGCGCCTTGTTGCATGCTGCATACAGCATGAATAAATAGTATGACTATCAGCCAGATTGGGCCTTGCCCAGCCGCGGGCTATGGGCATGATGGCTTGTCTCAAATCGTTCGAATGTGAGATCGGCAAACGGCCGTCAGCGCCGTGCCGAGCGAGAGGAAACGAGGATGGCCAAAGCTCCCGAAAGCAATGTTCCGCGCGAGGACCGACCGGTCGCGCTGACACGCAAGAAGGCTCCACGCCGCATCAAGCCGGCGCAGCTGCGCTCGAAGGCCTGGTTCGACAATCCGGCTAATGCCGACATGACCGCGCTCTATATCGAGCGCACGATGAACTTCGGTCTTTCGCGGGAAGAGCTGCAGTCGGGCCGGCCGATCATCGGCATCGCGCAGACGGGCTCTGATATCGCGCCCTGCAACCGCCACCACCTCGAGCTGGCGCCGCGCATCCGCGACGGCATCCGCGAGATGGGCGGCGTGCCCTTCGAGTTCCCGATCCATCCGATCCAGGAAACCTGCAAGCGGCCGACCGCCTCGCTCGACCGCAACCTGCAGTATCTCTCGCTGGTCGAGATTCTCTACGGCTATCCGCTCGACGGCGTCGTGCTGACGACGGGCTGCGACAAGACCACTCCGGCGCAGATCATGGCGGCCGCGACGGTCGACATCCCGGCGATCGCGCTGCCCGGCGGCCCGATGCTGAACGGCTCCTTCCGCGGCGAGCGCACCGGCTCGGGCACCATCGTCTGGAAGGCGCGCCAGATGATGGCGGCCGGCGAGATCGACTACAAAGGCTTCGTCGACCTCGTCGCTTCCTCGGCGCCTTCGGCCGGCCACTGCAACACGATGGGCACGGCCTCGACGATGAACTCGCTGGCGGAAGCGATGGGCATGACGCTGCCCGGCGCCGCCGCGATCCCCGCGCCCTATCGCGATCGCTACGAGATGGCGTATCTGACCGGTCGCCGCATCGTCGAGATGGTTTGGGAGGACCTGGTCCCGTCGAAGATCCTGACGCGCGAAGCCTTCGAGAATACCATCGTCATCAATTCGGCGATCGGCGGCTCGACCAATGCGCCTGTTCACGTCAACGCCATCGCCAAGCATATCGGCGTCAAGCTCGACAACGAGGACTGGACGAAGATCGGCTACGAGATCCCGCTGCTGGTCAACATGCAGCCTGCCGGCGAGTATCTCGGCGAGGATTATTACCGGGCCGGTGGCCTGCCCGCCGTGATCGCGGAGCTGGTCGAGAAGGGCAAGATCAAGCCTGCCATCACCGCCAACGGCCAGACGCTGGAAGAGAACTGCAAGGGGGCCTTCTCCATCGCCCGCGAGGTCATCAAGACCTATGACGAGCCGATGAAGGCGCAGTCCGGCTTCCTCAATCTGTCGGGCAACCTGTTCGATTCCGCGATCATGAAGACCAGCGTGATCACGCCGGAGTTCCGCCAGCGCTATCTGGAGAACCCTGGGGATCCGATGGCCTTCGAGGGCCGTGCCATCGTCTTCGACGGACCGGAAGATTACCACCACCGCATCGACGACCCCGCGCTCGCCATCGACGAGCACTGCATCCTGTTCATCCGCGGCGTCGGCCCGATCGGCTATCCCGGCGCGGCGGAAGTCGTGAACATGCGGCCGCCGGATTACCTGATCAAGAAGGGCGTCACCGCGCTCGCCTGCGTCGGCGACGGGCGCCAGTCCGGCACCTCGGGATCGCCGTCGATCCTCAACGCCTCGCCGGAAGCGGCGACCGGCGGCGGGCTCGCGCTGCTCAAGACCGGCGACAAGGTCCGCATCGACCTCAAGAAGCGCACTGCCAACATCCTGATCTCGGACGATGAGCTGGCCGAGCGCAGGGCCGCGTTCAAGGCGGCGGGTGGCTACAAGTACCCGAAGAGCCAGACGCCCTGGCAGGAGATCCAGCGCAAGATCGTCGACGAATTGTCGGAAGGCATGGTTCTCAAGCCGGCGGTCAAGTACCAGAAGATCCACAAGAAGTTCGGCGTTCCGCGCGACAATCACTGAGCGGGACTGACGTCATCCCGTGCGCGCTGCGGCATGTGAATGTCGCGGCGCAGACACGGGACCGTCACCCGATGAGCGCGCCCTTTCTTCACGCGGTCCTGCATCTGCGCAGCAGGACTTCGTGCCGCAGCGCGTGCGGGATGCCCACGCCATTCCGTCCGCGCATCGGCGCTCGCTGCGCGACGCGCGGCTTCGGGGCTGACAAACGACCTGACCCTCGACACTATGGCAGCCGTTCTTTCCGCTCCCATTTGAAACGATTGAAAAATGGCCCGCAGCCCGCAAGTCGAAGCGTTCCGCAAGCTGCATGAGGCCGGCTGCTTCGTGATGCCCAATCCATGGGATCTCGGCTCGGCCCGCTGGCTGCGCGGGCAGGGCTTCAAGGCGCTGGCGACGACGAGCGCGGGCTTCGCCTTCACGCAGGCGCGCGCCGACCAGGACGTGCCGCGCGACATGATGCTCGCGCATATCGCCGACATGGTGAAGGCGGTGCCTGACCTGCCGGTGAACGCCGATTTCGAGAACGGCTATGCCGATACGCCCGATGGTGTCGCGGCCAACGTCAAGCTCTGCATTGCGACCGGCGTCGCCGGCCTCTCGATCGAGGATGCGACCGGGCGCGAGAGCGAGCCGCTTTATGCGTTCGATCTGGCCGTCGACCGCATCAAGGCGGCGCGCAAGGCGATCGACGAGACCGGCTCGGGCGTCGTGCTGACCGCGCGGGCGGAATGCTTCCTGACCGGACATGCCGAGCCGCTGAAGGAAGCGGCGCGCCGGATCGAGGCCTATGCGGCCGCCGGGGCGGATGTGCTCTACGCGCCCGGCCCGAAGACGGCCGACGATATCGCCACCATCGTGTCGGCGGCGGGCGGCAAGCCGGTCAACGCCCTGGTCTATGGCGATTTCGGGTTGAGCGTCGACGAGATCGCGGCAGCGGGCGCGCGGCGCATCTCCATCGGCGGGGCTTTGGCGCGTGCCGCCTGGGCCGCCTTCATCGAGGCGACGCGGTTGATCGCGGAAGAGGGCAGCTTCAAGGGCTTTGCCGGCAACGGCCCGTCCTCGCCGCTCAACCCGTTCTTCCATGAGGATCTCGAGGCGCGTTCATGAGCGGCACGCTCCTGATCGCGCCGGAATGGCTCGGGCAGAGCGGTCTCTGGCAGGTCGACGCCAAGGGCAAGCGCCGGGCGGTCGATGCCGAGGATATCGGGCTTTCCGATGAAATCGGCGACCGGCTCGAAGCCTGGGTCGATGCCTTCGACGCGATCTATGACGAGGACGACGAGGCCGCTTCGGATTTCACCGACGAGGTCGAGCGCCTGGCCTGGGAGGCCGAGGGCCATGCGCTTGCCCATGCCATCGCGGCCGAACTCGGCGCGGGCTGGGAGATCCGGTACGATTTCACGGGCTGGCGGGGGAAAACGAAGTCATGACGTTCGACTGGAAGGCGTCGCCATTCCCGCCCGCGAAGGTGCTGGAAGGCCAGTATTGCCGGCTCGAGCCGCTCGACGTCGATCGCCATCTCGACGACATCTGGGCGGGGAATGCCGGCCAGACCCATGTCTGGGACTGGCTTCCGGCTGCACCGCCGCAAAGCAAGGGCGAATACCGCGCCCTGCTCGATTCCATGGTGGCCAAGGCAGGCATCGTCCCGCTCGCGGTGATCGACAAGGCTGACGGCAAGGCCAAGGGCCATCTCTGGATCATGGAGATCAGGCCCGAGCACGGGGTCTTCGAGGTCGGTTGGATCACCTATGCACCGGCGCTGCAGCGCACGCGGGCGGCGACCGAGGCGATCTATCTCGTCGGCGATTACGGCTTCTCGCTCGGCTATCGCCGCTACGAGTGGAAGTGCAACAATCTCAACGAACCCTCCAAGCGCGCGGCCCTGCGCTTCGGCTTCCAGTATGAAGGGTTGTTCCGCCAGCACATGGTGGTCAAGGGCGCCAACCGCGACACTGCCTGGTTCTCGATCCTCGACGGCGAGTGGCCGGTGCGCGCGCAGGCCTTCCGCCGCTGGCTGGCTCCGGAGAATTTCGACGCGCAGGGCGTCCAGAAGCTCTCGCTAGGCGCTTTCAACCAGATTCAGGGCGAAGCCGGCAAGGTGACGCTGCGTCGGGCGGGGTTTGCCGACATCCCGGCGATCCTCTCGCTCAAGAACGCTGCCTATACGCCGAACGAGAGCATCATCGGCGTGCCCTCGCTGCCGCGCATCGCGGACTACACGCAGGTCGTCGCCGAGCACGAGGTCTGGCTGGTCGATGGCGAAAGCGGTCTCGAAGCCGCGCTGGTGCTCGATATCGAGCCGCAGGATTTCACGATCTGGAGCGTCGCGGTCGCGCCGGAGGCGGGCGGCCGCAAGCTGGGCGCCAGCTTGATGTCCTTCGCGGACGAGCGGGCGCGGGCGCTCGGCTACGGATCCGTCCATCTCTACACCCATGCGAAATTGACCGAACGTATCGGCTGGTACGAGCGCCTCGGCTTCGCCATCACGCATCATGAGGACATGGCCGACCGGCGGCTGACCCATATGCGCAAGACCTTTGCAAAAGCCGGCTAATAAAAGGAATCGAGCATGGCAGGACGTTTGAAGGGCAAGGTCGCGGTCGTCACCGCCGCAGGGCAGGGGATCGGCCGGGCCATCGCCGAGGCCTTCGTGGCTGAGGGAGCCACCGTCTGGGCGACCGACAAGGATGTCGCGCTGCTGGAAGGCATTCCTAAGGCGAAGAAGCGCAAACTCGACGTGCTCTCGAGCAAGGCGGTCAATGCCTTCGCCGAGAAGGTCGGGCCGATCGACATCCTCGTGAACGCCGCCGGCTTCGTCCATCACGGCACGGTGCTGACGACCGACGACAAGGCCTGGGACTTCTCCTTCGACCTCAACGTCAAGTCGATGCACCGCACGATCCAGGCCTTCGTGCCGGGGATGCTGGAGAAGAGCTCGGGCTCGATCATCAACATCGCCTCGGGCGCAGGCTCGGTGCGCGGCCTGCCGAACCGCTACGCCTATGGAGCGACCAAGGCGGCGGTGATCGGCCTGACCAAGGCCGTCGCGGCCGACTACATCAAGAAGGGCGTTCGCTCCAACGCGATCTGCCCGGGCACGATCCAGTCCCCGTCGCTCGACCAGCGCATCAAGGACCTCGCCGCCTCGACCGGCACGACCGAAGCCGCGGCTCGCCAGGCCTTCGTCGACCGCCAGCCGATGGGCCGGCTCGGCACTGCCGAGGAGATCGCCTGGCTTGCGGTTTATCTCGCCGCCGACGAGTCGAGCTACACCACCGGCCAGATCCATCTGGCGGATGGCGGCTTCGCGCTCTGAGCGCAGACGCGGATGGCGAGCGGCCCTGCTGCTCGCCGTTCTTCCGAAAGGTCGCGAACCAAGAAGCGGCCCGGCACAAAACGGATAGGGAGAGCCCATGCATGTCCTGATCACGGGCGCGGCCGGCATGGTCGGCAGCAGGCTGGCGGAGCGTCTGGCGCGCGAAGGGCGCTGCGCCGGCAAGGCGATCAGCACGCTGACCCTGACCGATGTCGTGGCGGCTTCGCTGCCGGCCGAGCTTGCGGACCGGGCGACGATCCGCGTCGAGGATGCGACCGATGCGGCCGTCGCCAGGGAACTCGCCGCGCTGCGGCCGGACCTGATCTTCCACCTTGCCGCGATCATCTCGGGCGAGGCCGAGCGCGATTTCGACAAGGGCTACCGCATCAATCTCGACGGCATGCGCCACCTGCTGGAAGCGATCCGGCATGAGGGCGGCGCGGCTTACGTGCCCAAGCTCATCTTCACCAGCTCGAGTGGGATCTTCGGCGCGCCGTTCCCACCCGCGATCTCCGACGAGTTCCATGTCACGCCGCTGACCAGCTACGGCACGCAGAAGGCGATCGGCGAGTTGCTGCTGGCCGACTACTCCAGGCGCGGGCTGATTGACGGCGTCGGCATCCGCTTTCCTTCGATCGTGGTCCGGCCGGGCAAGCCCAATGCCTCGGCCGGCGGTTTCTTCTCCGGCATCATCCGCGAGCCGCTGCAAGGGCAGGAGGCGTTGCTGCCGGTCGGCGACGAGGTGCTCTTCACCCACGCCAGCCCGCGCTCGGCCGTCGGCTTCCTGATCCATGCCGCCGGGCTGTCGCGCGAGGCGCTGGGCCCGCGCGTCAACCTGACGATGCCGGGCGTCTGTGTCACCGTCGGCGAACAGATCGAGGCGTTGCGCCGGATCGCCGGCGACAAGGCGGTGAAGCTGATCAAGCGCGCTCCCGACGAGGCCTCCGCGGCCATCGTCGCCGGCTGGCCGACCCGCTTCGACGCGAAGCGCGCGTTGGCGCTCGGCTTCAAGGCCGAACGTGATTTCGACGAGATCATCCGCGTCCATATCGAGGACGATCTCGGCGGCCATCTTCCGCACTGACAGAAGCCAAATTTCAGCAAACCTTCAGGACAGAACCGATGCATATCCTCGTTCTCGGCGGCGCCGGCATGGTCGGGCGCAAATTCATCGAGCGCCTGGCTGGCGATGGCGGCCTCGGCGGCAAGCCGGTGACGCGCGTGACGGCGCAGGACGTGGTGGTCGCAGCGGCGCCGCCGGCCGCACCCTTCGATTTCGAGGCTGTCGTGTCCGACCTTTCGATCGAGGGCGAGGCGGAGAAGCTGATCGCGACCCGCCCCGAGTTGATCGTCCATCTCGCGGCGATAGTCTCGGGCGAGGCCGAGGCCGATTTCGACAAGGGCTACCGGATCAATCTCGACGGCACGCGTTATCTCTTCGATGCGATCCGCAAGACCGGCGACGGGTACAAGCCGCGCCTGATCTTCACCTCCTCGATCGCGGTCTTCGGCGCCCCCTTCCACGACAAGATCGAGGACGAGTTCTTCACCACCCCGCTGACGAGCTACGGCACGCAGAAGGCGATCGGCGAGTTGCTGCTCAGCGACTACACGCGGCGCGGCTTCTTCGACGGCGTCGGCATTCGCCTGCCGACGATCTGCGTGCGGCCCGGCAAGCCGAACAAGGCGGCGTCGGGCTTCTTCTCCAACATCATCCGTGAGCCGCTGAACGGCGAGGAGGCGGTGCTGCCGGTCTCGGACCAGGTTCGCCATTGGCATGCCTCGCCACGCTCGGCCGTCGGCTTCCTGATCCACGCCGCGACGATGGAAACGGCCGCGATCGGCCCCCGCCGAGCGCTGACCATGCCGGGCTATTCCTGCACCGTCGCCGAGCAGATCGAGGCGCTGCGCAAGGTCGCGGGCGAAAATGTCGTCGCCCGGATCAAGCGGGTACAGGATCCGGTGATCGACGGAATCGTCGCCGGCTGGCCGCGCAACTTCAACCCGCAGCGGGCGCCGGCGCTCGGCTTCAAGGCGGAGTCGAGCTTCGAGGAAATCATCCGCGTCCATATCGACGACGAGTTGCACGGCACCTTCGTCAAGTAGTGCCGGAAACAGAGCGGCGGCCATGGGGCTTCCGCCCCCGGCCGCCGCGTTCTCGTCGGGTTATGAGCTTCAGGGCTCGGCCTGGTTGGCCGCTCCGGTCTGCACCACTGCGCGGCGCGCTTCCAGGGCCTGGACCTGGTTTCGCCCGGCGCCCTTGGCCTGGTAGAGATACTGGTCGGCCGTGCGCAGCATGTCCTTGAACTGTTCGCGCACCACATCCGCTTCGTGAACGCCGAAGCTCGCGGTGACCCGCCGGCCCTGCAGGGAGTCGATCTGCAGCGAGGCAATGCCTTCGCGCAGCCTTTCCGCGATCGGAAGGGCCTCCTTGAGGCTGGTGGCCGGCAGGAATGCGCAGAACTCCTCACCGCCGAGGCGTGCGACCAGATCATAGGGCCGGAGGACGCGTTTCGAGGTCTCGGCCACGGCGAGCAAAACCTCATCGCCGACATCATGGCCGAAATCGTCGTTGATGCGCTTGAAGTGATCGAGATCGAACACGATGACCGACAGGGGGCGCTGTTCGCGGCGGGCCCGTGCGATCTCGACGCTCACGGCTTCCGCGAGCCAGCGGCGGTTTCCGAGGCCGGTGAGCATGTCGGAGAAAGCCTGTCGCTTCAGGCGGGTCATCTTGTCTTCGAGGGCGTTGATCAGCGCCCGGACCTCGTCGGTCAGCCGCCCGACATCGTCGTCGCGCGCCTTGATCAGACGCGGGATCCGGCCCTCGAGCCGATAGGAACGCAGATTGCGGGCGATCTCGCCGACAGGCAGCAGAAGATGGCGCATCACAACGAAGGCAAAGGCGGTGCCGGCCAGCGTTGCTAGCAGGGTTATAGCCAGAATGGCCCGCGCGCTGACGTTCGCGCCGGACGCGACATAGGCAACGATAGAAATGATCGGCACATGCGTGGCAACAAAGCAGCCGGCAAAAGCCTGGGCCAGCAGAGACGACCTGAGATATGCTCTAATATTCGAAATCTTACTTTTCACAGACACACTCCGCTCGTTCAGAGTGCGTCAGGGCTAGCAGGCGCGGCTCTCATGGACGGTAAGCGATTTGCCTCGATTTTTAACGAGTCGCCAGCCTCCGCGCGTCAACCAACCAACTCTATCCTGCACCAAAAAGAAGGGGCGGCACTTGGGGAAGCCGCCCCTTCGATTGGATTCTGCATCATGATTCGCCGTCCGAGACCCAGCTGGCTCCGACGGGACCGAGTCAGGCAGGGCAGGGCTCGCCCTGCGACTGCTGGGCACGGATCGACGACTCCGTTTCCGGCAGCGCGGGCTCGGCATCGTCTAGCTCATGCTGCGGCGTCCAGCCGCTGGCGCTCCAGCTCTTCAGCGCCGCCCAGGTCGAGCGGTCGAGCCGGAACTGCTCGCAAGGGAACAGCCCGCCGCGGGCCGGCAGCGACTTCAGGAAGGAGCCCTCCGCCCGGAAGCCGGACTTCTCCAGCACCCGCCGCGAGGCCGGGTTGATGACGCGGGTATCGGCGTCGATCGCCGGCACGTCGACGAGCGAGAACATCGTGTCGATCAGCCCCTGCACGGCCTCGGTGGCATAGCCCTTGTTCCAGTGCTGGGTGCCGAGCCAGTAGCCGATGAAGGGCACGCCCGAAGCCTGCCTGTGGGCGCCGATCATGCCGATCAGCTCGTTCGGCTTCGAACGCGGCGTGATCGCCAGCACGAGGTGCTCGCCAAGCGCGTTGCCCTTGCGCATGGCAAAGACGAAGGGCTCGACCGCGTCCGGCGGATAGGGGTGGGGAATGGAAGCCGTCATCTCCGCCACAGCCTTCTCGCCGGCCTGGCGAAGGATGGCGGCGGCATCGGCCATGCGCGGCCAGCGCAGCCAGAGACGCCGGGTTTCGAGCCGGAAGACATCGTCGCGGGTCAGTTCGGGGAACATCGGTCTCTCCGTCGGCGCAAACGAAAAAGGGAGCTGGGATTTTGGTCCCATCTCCCTTTTCCTTGACCTTCGGGAAACCCGCTGAGGGTTTAGACCCTTGATCCGATCCGGTTCGATGGAACCGGCGGATCGAGGAAATTCCCTATCCGCCGTTTATTCTGCGGCCTCTTGGGCCGGGACTACGTTCACGAAAGCTCGGCCGAGTTTCGTCGTGAATCGGACGCGGCCATTCGTCGTCGCAAAGAGGGTATGGTCTTTGCCCATGCCAACGTTGGCGCCGGCATGCCACTTGGTGCCGCGCTGACGAATAATGATGTTGCCGGAAACGACCGCCTGGTCGCCGAACTTCTTCACGCCGAGGCGCTTGCTTTCAGAATCACGGCCGTTACGCGACGAGCCGCCTGCCTTTTTGTGAGCCATAACGCCCTACCTCAAAACTTGTGCTGTCTCTCTAACCCGAATCGGCGGCGAAAGCCAGCCGGTTCGGGCGCGACGATCAATCTGCGCTGACGTGTACCGTCAGTAGTCCTCGCCCGAGGCGAGTTCTTCCTGGTCCGCCTTGGCCCGCGGGGGCTTGCCGGCGAGCAGCTCCTTGGCCTGCTCGACCCACTCCTCGCGGGTGGCGCGGCCACGCAGCTTCAGCTCCTCGTCCCACTTGGCGACGTCGGCCTCGGTCCAGGCGGCGATGTCGTTCCAGGAGGTGATGCCGGCGGCGCGCAGCTTCTTCTCGATGGTCGGGCCGACGCCCGAGATCAGCGAGAGGTTCGAAGCGTCGAGCGCCTCGCCCTTGGCCGCGGACTTGTCGGCCTTCGGCGCAGCCTTGCCCTTGGTGGCGGGCGAAGCGGCCTTCAGCGCGACGGCGGAAGCATCGCCCTTCTTCATCTCCGGCTTCTTGCCGCCGGTGAGGATGTCGGTGATGCGGATGATGGTCAGCTCGGCGCGGAAACCGCGCTTGCGCTTGGAGTTCTGGCGGCGGCGCTTCTTGAAGGCGATGACCTTCTCGCCGCGGGCCTGTTCGACGATCTCGGCCGCGACCGTGATCTCGGAGAGGGCCTTGGTGTCGAGCGTGGTCTTCTCACCTTCGGTGAGCATCAGCACGGAGCCGAAGGCGACGGTGTCGCCCGGGTTGCCCTCGATCTTGGCAACGGTGATCTTGTCGTTGGCGGCGACGCGGAACTGCTTCCCGCCGGTCTTGATGACTGCGAACATTTTGTCCTCCATGTTCGGCCCCGCCCTGTCATGGCCTCCGGTCCGGAAGCGCACGCGGGACGGCTTTTTGGCAGTCGATTGCGTGGTCAGGTTTGCTCTTGCCGGCTTGCGACGCATCGCGCAGGCCAAAAGAGATCAGGCGCGGGTTTCCCCACGCCGGACGGTGCTCGATAGTCGCGCTCGCCCGGAACGTCAAGCGAAAGCGGAAGGGATAAGGTGGATTTCTGCCGCGGCGAAGGCTTGCCCCCCGGCCTTGGCTTGTGTAGTAACCACCCCGCTTTGACCGAAGGCGACCGCGGACAGGTGGCAGAGTGGTTGAATGCACCGCACTCGAAATGCGGCATACCTGCAAGGGTATCGGGGGTTCAAATCCCTCCCTGTCCGCCACTCCCGCCATCTAACCCATTGAAAATGCAGCCTAGATTTTTCAGCGGCCGGTCGTTACCCCACCATTTACCCCACCGGGTGAAAGTCCTGGCCTTACCTACTGCCACCATCGACCTGCCCATGATGACGAGGGCGGGCCGAGAGCTTGCGATAGCCCATGGCCCGAAGTTCCCGGCTCAGGGTCTGCTTGGCAACGGTGACCTTGAACTCCTCGTACAGCCACTGACATAGGTCGATGATCCGCCACCGCACGAAGCCGTGGATCGCCGGCGTCGGACCGCTCTCTATCATCGCAGCCAGGGCTGCCGATTATACGACCTTGAGCCGGGGCGACTGTTCAGGCGCCTTGCGGTCTATAAAGCCATCTGGCCCGAGCGCGTTGAACTTCATGACCCAGTCGGCGCACGATCTGCAGCGTCACGCCGCCAATCCGGGCCTCATCCGTCCGCGTCGCCCCATCATAGATCGCCGCCAAAGCCAAAAGGCGGCGCGCCTGCGACCCGTCCCTCGACCGCTTGGCCGCGCCCCTCGTCATCTGTGCATCGAAATCAGTCCGTAGCGGAATAGCCATGGCGAACCTCCCTCGTTCGCCATGTTGAATCAGGCCGATGCTGAGTTGAAAAGACGGCCCGAGTCACAATCTCCGGGACTCGGTATTAAAGGCGTCTCTGGCGACATCAGAGACGCCGTCCTTAACCAGCGGTACGCAGGGGGGCGAAGCCTTTGGCGCCGGCAAGAGTTACCGCCGCAGTCCGCGTAGCCCCCCCCTGGGCCGGGCCAGGCTCCCGCCGCCTTTGGTTCCCAACTGCTCCCGCCGCGAGAGCGTCAGCCTCATGGAGCCGGAAGCGGATCTGCCCTTCACCAATTACGCGATGGTATCCTTGCGGGCCACGGACTTGGTACTGTCGCTCATCTTCTGCCGAGGCGGGTAGAGCGCGCACAACCTCATAGATACTGGTACCGCCTCGATCGCCGTACCCGTAGAACAGCATCACCTTTTCGCCGGGATGGAAAATTTGCGCCATCGGTTTTGCTTTCACGCGAAGGGAAAGTCCAAGCTGGCTGCTATTGGTTATCAAACGATTAACCGGTTTGGACGGATTTGCCTCCAGGCTTTTTCTAAAGCAGCGCCTTCGTGACTGGCTCGACCGTCCTCGGATTATCATCGCCCTTGTCAGTCTTGTTGATCTGCGTCGAAACGGTCCACTCCCGAAGGTGGGGTGGCTTCTGACGGAGTAGGGTCCTTGCCGGCCGCTCCACTCATCCATGCTTCGAACGGTACTCGGCTGCCGTGCCTAACCTGCGACCGGCACTCCAAGCCTCTTTTGCTTGCTTGTTTTCCCCAAAATGCCGTTGTGAGATGTGCGAGAGCGTTTAAGCTCGCTATTCGGGGAACGAAACAACGATGAAATTTAAGCCCGTTATCTCTGTCCGCCTGTTCGGCGTCGGTCTATTCGGTTGCTTCGCGACTGCTCCCGCGGTCGCCCAATCTCCCAAGCCGCCGGCTCAAGTCAAGGTGACGAACGCGCGTACCGCGCCACTGGCTTCGCTGGAAATCACGACCTCGGGCGAGCAGCCGCGCCTGATCGCCAAGCTCGCCAAGCCGCTCGGGCCCGGCAAGAGCATTGCCCTGAAGCTGAACAAGCCCACGGGCTGCAGCTACTCTGTCCTTGCCAAGTTCAGCGACGAGGTCGAGAGCGATAGTGACCTCATCGATCTGTGCAGCGAGAAGTCAATCCGACTAACGGATTGAACCAGCAACCATAACGGATTGGGAAAGTCACGCCGACGCAACTTGATGGGACAGTTTGTTTCTCAGCTGCGAGCTTGGCCAACCGTCGCATCGTTCAAGATGGCGTCGCTGCCCTCTAATCGGCGTCGCACAGGCTCGAGGAAGTGACATGGCGCGCAAGCTGCAAATCCAGCCCTCCAAAACCAAGGCTGCACATATCGACGGGGCTCAGTTCGGGTACGGGCTGAAAGAGGTTGATCTGAGCCCGGAGCGGTTCGCTGGGCTGTTCTGCAACGGTCGGACCGGCCGCGTCCACGAATGGCTGAATGATGAGTTGCCGGTGCCACCTTGGGTGCCGGCGCTCCTTGCGGCGATGATGACGCCTGAGGCCAAGGCGCGCGCGATTGCGACGGCCGAGCATCTCATCGCGGCCGGTTCGGCGGATGGAACAAGCGGGGAGAAATCAGGATGATGCTTCGACTAACCTTGGCGATGGTGCTGATTGCCGCTCCAGCACTCGCCGAACCGAGGCACTCCACCGTGGAGCAATGCGCCGCTTGTCATGGCGAAGATGGTATCGCCCGAGATACCGAAGTGCCTCATCTGGCCGGCCAGAACGAACGTTACCTCTTCAACCAGATGATGGCATTTCGGTCGGGGAAGCGTCAGCACAAGGAGATGCGTTATATGGCACGTGCGATGTCTACAGCGGAAATCGCTGCGCTCTCTGCCTATTATGCGGCGCTCCCGATGCGATAGGCATGCTCTCGCCTTTCACTCTAGAGATCCAGCGGCAATCTAGGCCGTGATGGTGGCGCACGCGCTCGACATCCATCGATGGTCGGCATAGCGCAGCGTCTGGTTGGGATCGTGAGTGGTGAAGAGCGCGCCGAGTCCCCTCGGCCGCGAGCCGCCTGATCTCGACCCTGACCTTGCCCTGGTTGTCGAAAGCCATTCAAGGAGATCGGGGATAAACACATCGAGGTGCAGTCCGCGAGCATATATTCAACGGTGACTCGCTCGGTTAACCCATGCGACGCGACCTTCCGCTTGAAGGTGGTTCGCCGGAACCCAATCGAGATTGGCCAGGTGGAAATTCGCGGTTAGTGCGGAACGCACGAGCCCGTCATCAGTTTTCCGGCACGTCAGGCAGTTGTTAGGCTCATCCGCTACTGCGATTGCGATAATGTGGGCGTCATAGAAATGCTGATCTTTCGGGTAATGCTTCGGGCGGGCATCTTATTGGTGTCGTTTGCGATTGCGGGAGCGGTTCGGGCACGCGAAATCGTGGCTTATAAGGGCGACGCGGTGCCAGGCGCGATCGTTATCAGGACGAAGGAGCGGAGCCTGTATTTGGTGCAAGGCAATGGCTCTGCGATCCGGTATCGCGTGGCCGTTGGGAAGGCCTCCAAGCAATGGCTCGGCGAAGTGCTGGTCGAGGGCAAGCATGTCGAGCCGGCCTGGTCGCCGCCTGACGAGATCAAGCGCGATAACCCAATGCTTCCGGACGTTATTCCCGGTGGATCGCCACGAAACCCGATGGGCGCGCGCGCGCTTACGCTCTCTGGGGGCGGCCAATATGCAATTCACGGCACCAATCGGCCCGATTCCGTCGGCACATTCGCGTCCTATGGGTGCATTCGGATGTTGAACGAAGATATCGTCGACCTTTTCGACCGCGTTGCGGTCGGAACCCCAGTTCTCGTTCTGCGCTGAATGCTGGTGAGCTCGGTTTGCTAGCCGCCCGTCGGGGACGACCCAGCAAGCGCGTGAAAGCGAAAAAGGCTCTCGTTATTGAACGCGGTCGGAGGTGAATTCGACCTCCTTGACCTTTCCATTGTTGAGAGCCCGAAGACTGGCGATGTAGTCGGCCGGATAGAGCAGCGTGTTGCTAGGCGCCTCCAGTCCCATGAACTGCGCGACCTCCCCGACCCACCTGTTGCAGTTATTGAGAACGGCATGCCACATCGGGGAGGTCTCTTGCTTGTCTCTAATATACGCTGCAACGCGACGGTACTGAGCCTCGTCCATGACGACCCTGAAGCGCGCCGAGATGTATTCATCTTCCAGGTCGCCGTCGCTGGGGCCCGTTTCAGATGGAACAGGAACAACATGCCCGACGGACCAAAGTTGCGGACCTTCTCCTGCCGGGTGTAATCCGGCGACCTGGTCCGCCGTGACCTGACCTACCTCGCCTCTGGCGTTCAACCGGCCATGGACAAGAAAGGTATGGCCATAGCTGAGGGCGTAGCGCGACCGGAACTCCACGAAATACTGCCCGGCTCGCTGGTCAGCTTCTCGTCGAGATGTGTGATGTTGTCCCTTGCCGGCTGAGTTCAGCGCGGCGGCCACCTCGTGGCCGGGAGAGAGCGCAGCACGATCTCGTGCATGGGTTGGTCGCGGCCCAAACCCGCAAAAAAGTCCCACAGCGCAAACTATGAAAGCCCAAGAGGGCGCTCGATGGTTCAGACCACACCACATCGCTTAACTCCCGCTTCCGCAAGAAAGCTCAAAGGCGCTATCGCGGCAGCCGTGTCTTTGAAGTACCAGAGGAACTCAATTCAGAGTAAGAAAACGGCCGATTTGATCGGCCGTTTTCTATCGAGATGGCTACCCCTTCGTAACGATCGGAGCAGAAACCGGCGGTGGGGCTTTGCCTTTGCCCTTGCCGATCGCAGCACATCCTCCGACGCCCATCAGCGCAACAGATACGGTCAACACCAGAAACTTTTTCATTGATTTGTCCTCGCCCCTCGTTGGGATCCCCTAACTATGGGTGAAAGAAGTTTGACCACTAGTGCGGATGCGCAACACCCCTACCCCTTTTTGGTTCCCCTGCTCTTCGCCGAGGCCGACTAGACAATCCCGGCGGGGCGATGCCGAGTGTGGTGATCAGAGCGTCGCAAACCGCATCGGCCAGCTTCTGGCTCAGCGTCAGGTTGGACTCGCGGTCGCCGACCGCGTCGGTGCGATTTCAGAGAAAGCCGGCGAGCTTGCCATGGGCAAACGCCATGGGATGATGACTTGATTGATTAGGGTGAGCACAAACGTCTGAACTGCTGTCGGCAGCTTTCGAGTTTAATCCTGTCACGACCTGTGGCCCAGCGCCTGGCGCCGAAGTTCGGCCTTCAATTCGGGAGGCGAATGAATACAAAACAGCCCGGCGCATCGGCCGGGCTGTTTGCTATCGGAGGCGGGAAGGCATGCGAGAAAGAATTGACCGCCACAAGGACGGGAGCGTCAAAGCCAAGGGCCACATGATGGACGGTAAGCTTGAAGGGTACTGGGAGTGGTTCAGGCTGGATGGTAGCAAATTGCGCTCAGGCCACTTCAAGAGCGGAAAACAGGTCGGGGAATGGACCACCTACGACGCCATCGGCAAGGTCGTGAAGGTCACAACTTTCTCCAATTGAACCCCGGCCGGCCGCTGTCCAAAATGGACGCTCATCGCCTGGGCCGACCCAGCCTCTGACCGACCACCCGGACTAAGGCCGGAGGTCACCCGGAGGAAGCCCAAAACCAGAGCGCACGCTCGGCCACCGCGCGCTGGTGCCTCAGGCGCTCGGCCTGATCGGGTCGACGGTAGCCACCCGCCGGGTCGTGGCCGCTGGCATCGACGTCGAAGTGGGCAAGGCCGAGTTCCTGCTGGACGAAGGCGGCGGCGCTGTGGAGGTGGCGCCAGATCCGCAACTGCCGGCGCGTCGAGGCCACCGCCCGCTCAAGCGCGCCATAGCGCACCAGCACGGCCCAGCCCCCCGGTCGGCCGAGCACGGTCGCCCCCTGAACCGCCTGTGCCGCGACCAGATTGCGCACGGCACGGCTATCGATCATTTCGGGGATCTGGTCGAAACTCGGCATTGCGGCTCCGATCATTCAATGATGGATCACGCAACCATTGAATGAGTGCTGCACAAAAGCCAAGTCTGCGCCCTCGGCACGTTCCATACCATCTGTTGCGCGAATCCCGGATCTGACACTCGTGTGCGGAGCATGCAGCGGGGCGGAGCGGTGCGAGAGAAGACTGCATACCAATGCAGCGCGGATTGCGCTGCAATTGCGCGGTCGGCTCAAGAATGCCGATCATGTTCTAAAGGCGCTTGGCGGTGGCTCCCATGCGGCGGGAGGCACACAGCAAAACGCCACCGCTGAGGCTTGGCTGGGAGGCTGTGCAGCGGTGGCGTTCCTGCCGAGTCTCGGCAAATCGAGGTTAGGCCGGGCAAACGTCGCCGTCTACAAAATGTAGATAAGGCGTACCATCTGCGCGACGGTTGTACCGGTAGGGGCTGGGAACGAAGCGCTACTGAGCCCGTTAAGCGCCCGTGAGCCGGATGGGTGTCCGCAACGAAGACGATCTGAGCGCTGCTCACCAACCACAGCGACGAGAAACGCGAGCTCGCCGCGATCGCGGAATCGAGGGCCGCGCCGTGACGATCACGACAAAGACCGAATACGAGGCCGCCAAGAAGCGCATTGTCGAGCTTGCCGGCTGCGCCGAGGATACACCGGAGGAGCATGAGCTGATCAACTTGCAGCTCGCCGTCGAGGTCTGGGAATCGAAGAAGCGGATTGGCTAGACCGAGGCCCAAAACGAAAAAGGCCTTGGCCCGCCTGATCGGGCCGGAACGAACTGGCAAGCGCCAGGTTATTCCGGAATGGGCCGCCTCGTGATCCGCAATGAAGATGAACTCAGCGCCGCCATTGAGCAAGCCCAGGATCTCAGGGCTGCACCAGCGACGAGGAGCGCGAGCTTGCATCATCGCTGACGCCGTGAAGGTCTTTGAGGACACGTCATGATGCGTGGCGATGGCCCCTCCGTGAATCGGCGCCGGGCCGGAGTGCGTCCGACTAAGTCTGAGGCCACAGCGCGAAAAATCGTGATGGGGGCGGAGTACCAACTGGGGGATTTTGTCGATCTCCAGCGCAATTTTGCCGGTGCGCTCCGCCCTGGCCCTTTCGAGATCATCCAGCTTTTGCCGAACTGTAATGGTGAGCAGCATTACCGCGTGCGCGGCCCGGACGCCGCGCACCATGTGATTGGCCGATGCGAAATCGACGACGCGCGGTCGAACGGTTTTGGCGAAGGCACGTTGGCTGACGGGCCGGTACCTCCGCAGAAATAGGCCTTTACACGCTAAGGACGCGCGAGAGCCACATCACGCTTCAGCGCAGCGCGAAGACCTCAGCGGCATCGGCATCCACGAGCAACCCCTTGTACGACGCCTGTTGCAGCTTTCCGTCATGAGTCCAGGCCAGAAACTCCACCTCTGCGACCAACGCCGGCGTGAGCCAGCGATAGTCCTGTCGGCACCCCTTCATGCAGAGCGCCGGCTTCAGGATGATGAGTTCGTCCATCTGCTTGCGCAGCGCTGTCGCGCCGGCTTGGGTGAAGCCCGTACCGACGCTGCCTACATAGACCAGGTGATTCCGCTGGCAGGCCGCAAGCAGCAGCCGGCCGATCCCGCCTGGTGCTGTTGTCGAGGCCTCATAGCCGATAATCACGAAACGCTCTGCCTGGACGCGCTTGATCTTGAGCCAGTCGCCACGTCGCCGCCGGGCGAGCGGACCCTTGATGGCATCCCCGCCCAGCCCGGCCCTGAGAACCGGACGCGTACCCATTAAACTCACTCCCGCAATGAACCGAGTCGCAAACGAGCGGCGGAATGATTCGTTCCGTTGCGGAACCGCGGTCGAAGGCCGTCCGTTGAGCGCTCATCAGCACGTTGTGGTGAGGTGCTCCAATGGTCGCGTTGCAAGCCCCAGACGTCCGCGTCCGCCGTTCGTCGACGAGCAAACGGGAGCTGTATCGAGAGGACTGCCAGGATGAGGAAGGCAACCGCTACACGGTCATCGTCTGGCAGAACAAGCCGGGGCTCTCGACAGTCTCCTACACCCTCGATGACGGGACGCCCCTGCACTACGAGGATAAATGCTACTTCGCGCTTCCAAGCGGCAGGATGCTCACGCGGTGCGACGACTGAACAACGATTCCAACTGGCAACGTGTGAGCCATGCCCGAGAAGCCGACAGTCGAGGTCACCGTCGTCAAACCGACCATGATCGAAGTGAGTAGCGATCCGCGCGGTGACGCCACCATCCAGTTCGAAACTGTGGGCAATGCCGACATTCTCCTGGTATTGCCGATGACGGCACTCATCGCGTTGGAGGCCATGCTCGCAAAGGCCAGCCAGGAGCAGGCGAAGCACCAGCCGGTTCAATAAGGCAGTGCGCTAGGCCCTCCATCGACTCGGACGACTGGGACGCGCTCCGCTCCACGCGTGCTCGAAATTAATCCTCAAAGGCATTCTTGGAGAGGCGCAGGTCATCCGGCTGCGAGCGGACATTGATCGCAACGCTGCGCTGAAACGGCCCTTAACACGCCGGCCTTGCTGTTTGACTCCAACTGAGCTGAAGCGCGTACTGCGAGGCAAGCCAACTGCCTCCTATTTAGGCGGTTGGTATCCCCAGCTTCCGCGCCGCGCGCGGACGGGTCGGCACTCCGTGAACCCGACGGTCGAGGCGTACACGATCGCCATGCCGTGGTACGAGCCCGAGTATTTTGCGCAGCTTTGGGCGCTGGCGCAAGACCGCGATCTGATGACGAGCGACTATGAATTGGCTTGAACGCGCCCTATTAGTGATGAACGAACTGCTCGCGATGGGGCGTGCGATTGAGATGGTCACCATCCGCCCCGCCGCGTTTCTCGCCTGGCTGGCCGAGACTGGCTTGCCGAATACGGCCAGGACTCGACTTCGCTACGTTGAACTTCGCGCTACGCAGGGCGACACACACGAAAAATCCAGACGTTCGCCAACCCCGAAGGACTGACGGGCCGCTATGATAAGGACGCGCGCCGAATATAAAGCCCTTTTCCGGGCGGAATGCCCCTTTCGTCCGCGAGTGCCTAATCCTCACAGGGAACGATAATCTGTCCGGTGGTGGTAATCCGGAGCGCGGCGCTGCTATGGCTTTGAACCTGCGTCCCATCTTCGAGGGTGTAGAACCTCCGCTTCGGCCCTGAGTAACCTTGCCACACGACGACCGTGAAGACGTTCCCATCTTCATCGCAGTAGCGCTCTCGGAAAAGCTCGCGCGTCGGTGGGGCCGGGCGGGCCTTTACGCGCCTGGACGCGGTCATCCGATTGATCTGCGAGATTGGCATCTGAAGAAGCCTTTCCAGCGAACCGGGAGATGACCGCCAGCCTTCTGCGGAAGGCTGGCGGTCATAGATGCGTTACTCGATCACCTGGATGATCTTGCGGGTCTTAGGCTCCACGATCACGGTCCGGTCGTTGACGACAGTGTAGCGATAGCCCTTCGTGCCGAACTCGGCCGGCACCTCCCGATAGGTCACGCCGCTCTCCGGCAGCACGGCGCCGACGCGAACGTCCTCGCGATACCTATAGGAAGGGACTTCATGCGCCTGGACATAGGTCTTGAAGCGCGGCGTGGCGTCGCCCGCGATGCCACCGACGACGGCCCCCCCGACACCGCCGACGACCGCCCCGACGGGCCCGCCCACGATCGCGCCGCCGACAGCGCCCGTTGCAGCGCCAGCGGCCGCGCCACCGCGCGCACCTTCGGGGTTCTGTGCCAACGCGACCATCGGAAGCATCGCGATAGATGCAGCGAGAATGATCTTCTTCATCAGTCGATCTCCTGAATTTTCCCCAGACGCAGGCCGCAACTTAGAACTCCTGTAAACGGTTCCCTATACTTCCTGATTTTTTTGGATTTTACCGCCTATCCACGCGAATTCTGAATAAACATTCAGATGCTTGCTGAACATCCGTTCAGAAACGGTGCGTTGGGAATCACCCTATATTTGAAAGGCTATAACGCAGCAGATTTCCCGACGGCCGGTCACTGCTTACGCGCTGAAGCCATGACCCCTCATTTCACTCCAAGTCTGGAGCCGAACTATCCGAATGTCCGTTTCCGGGCGATGAGCCGAGGTCCGCTTACCAACCGTCTTGGGCACTCGCCCTGCACAAAAAGGCCCGGCCTCCTTTCGGAGGGCCGGGCCGATGACCGTCGTCGCGCGCAGGCGAACGGCCGCTACTGATTTCGCTGTCCTACCAGCCGATCGGGCGCTGCCGGCTCGCTTGGTGAACTGTGCCACTTCTCTTCCGGGCTCAGCTCAGGGCCGATTGCCGGTAGAGATCGAGTACCTTCCGCTTCAGATCATCGTCATCGTCCGCGACGGCCACCAGCGCAGCCACAATATAGGCTAACCGTGTGCGTTGCCGTTGCTCAAACCCATCAGGAGTGCTTGACACGACTTCGTCCCATACGGCCTTCAAAACTGCCTGTGCCCGAGCAAGGTCGACCGGGTCACTCAACGATGAATATGGCATGGCTCCTTCCTACGCCGTGGGTCGGCGCCCGAAAATTTAGGCAGTTGCATCACCGGCGCATTGATCTGAGACAAAAAATCCCGCCGGCAGAAGCCAGCGGGCAGTTCACGTTGACATTCGTGCGCCTGACCCTTGGATTGAAACCCTGGGCCAATTGATGTGGCCGCACCGCTAAACTATGCCCCGTTCGAATGCCGAGCCCTGTCAGGCTTCCGATGCCGAAGTTGAAAGGTGGGGTCTGCTGCTCGTCGGAGCTACCCACTTTGCGCGGTTGTGTCTTGCGGACGGCAGTCTCCTACAGTCTGCCATGGACGAACGGAATCCCGCAGGGGCTTTGCCGAACAGCCAAGACCAAGAGAGTCGCGGCGCGACTTTCTCATCTGCGGGAAGGTCGTCTTACCGAGGCAGCGCAGCGCTTGTAATTCTCGCGGCAAGTCTGCCCATCATGGCCTCGGGCGGAACTTTTTTCGTCGATGCGCCGAGATGAGGTACGCGCTTGGCGCGATGGCTGGGCTCGTTGCCCTCGGCCTGGCCAGCTTGGTCTTGTGGGATGGCGGCACCCCCACCGACAGTTCTCAGCCGACTACAATTGCACTGGCCGTTCTGGGGGATTCCAGCAGCCATTCCTATCAGGATAGTCTGAGCTTCCCGCCGGGTTCCGCTGACCGCGGCGGTGCATTTCGTGCCCGCACCTTCCAGTGGACCGAAGTGCTGGCGCGCCTGCGTGGCAACGAGCTCAATCTTGGGCCGTGGGTGCGATGGGGACGTTCTAACCAAATGACTTGGTTGCGCGACTTAGTCGGGCTACACGCCGGTCGAACGCCAAGGAAGGAGGATTACCTTTACAATTTCGCGAATTCCGGCGCCACCTGCAAGAATTTGATGGGCGGACCGCTACAGCGTTATCCTCAGGCGCCGCGGCTGGTAGAGCTGATGGACCATGCCCCAGGGCGTTGGCGCAACGGCGTCGTCGTCATTCGGATAGGCAACAATGATTGGTCGGCCGTGCTCGATGATCAGGCACGCGATCCTAAGGCACCTAAGGTCCGCGCTGCGGCGGCCTATTGCGTGGAACAAATCGCTGCTGCCATCCGCCTCATCCATGCCGCCCATCCAGAGACCCGCATCTTACTGGTCGGCGTGGATAATCAGGTGAATGACCCTGAGGTCTTCGACAGATACCGCCCGACGCTTGGCAACATTCAAACGGCCTTCGATGGTTTCAACGCTCAGATGCGTGAGCTAACCAGTGCCGACGCACGAACCGCCTTCTTCGACCTCGGAGACTGGTTTCGAGACCGTTGGGGCCCACGCGGGTCCGACGCAACGCCAGTCTTCAGGTCAGTCACCATCGACGGAAAGCTGCGCGTCACCAACACAGTCGGTGATGAGCCGAATAATGTGGAAGTGGCTGATCATCACGGTGGCCTTGTAGTGAATGCACTATGGGCACAGTCGCTTGTGGGTCGCCTGCGCGAGGCCTTCGACCTGCCTTTGACACCGAACAGCGACGAGGAAGTGGCTCGTTTCATTGCCGCTCCTTGAGCTGTCCGTTCGAACCGGTGCCAATGAAGTGTCGCGGGCGAGCGTAAGTCCACGAGCATTTGCTTCGCAGCGGCTCGTTGATTTGGCTCGAGGAGAATGGCCCGGCTCGCGAGCCGATATCGCGCCAAGTTGCGCACCGCGGCCGGGTCTATCCGGCCGATCACCGGAGCAGAAACACCCGGCAATAACGACCAACGTTCACACACCGTATTGGTTTGTCGCCCAGCCAGCGGGCTCCCAGGCCTGAGGGCATAACCTCCCCTAAGCTAGCGCCGCGCAGTCACGGATGTTATTCTCCATGGCATTCTTGCAAAATCGAAGGCGCCTTCTGATCTGTTTGATTGCAAATTTGCCAATTCGGCTGGGGGTTCGGACGCGACCTGGAACCGGATCGACTGAGCCAGGCCCGGCGGAAAAATCCCGCCGGAGAGGGTTAGGCTGTCGCTAGAGGTTTGCTGTGATGCCTGCAAATGCAGAAGGGAAACAGGGCGGCGGCAAGTTCAGGCCAGGGCGGTCGGGCAACCCGGCTGGCAAGGCAAAGGGCACTCGCCACAAGGTTACGCTCGCCATCGAGGCTTTGCTGGAAGGCGAGGCCGGCGCCCTCACACGCAAGGCGATCGAACTCGGGCTCGCCGGCGACATGACGGCGCTGCGGCTGTGTATGGATCGACTGGCGCCTGCCCGTCGCGACCGACCCGTCACCTTCGACCTTCCCAGGATCGAGACGGTGGCCGATCTGCCCAAGGCGACGCAGGCCATCCTGGAGGCGGTCGCGGCGGGCGAGCTGACGCCGTCCGAAGCCGCCGAACTCGGCCGGCTGGTCGATGCCCATGCCAAGGCCATCGAGGTCACCGATCTGCACCGCAGGCTTGAGGTACTGGAAGGAGGGCGAGCATGATGAACGCCGTCCACCGTCGCCTCACCAGGCTGGAGGCCCGGCGCCGTCCCGTATCGGATCACCGGTCGAAGGCCGCGCGCGACGCTCGCGTGGCCGCTGTGTTGGCTGACCCCGAATGGGCGGAGCAGATCAGTGCCGAGCTAATCGGGCAGCCTGGCTACGCCCCTCGCGCCGTTGCAGCAGTCCGCGCCGCGATGAGGGCGGATACATGACGGCCCTCCAACGCCGCCTCAGGGAGCTGGAGCGGAGGTATGCCGGCGACAATCGGACAGCCGTCGCCTTCGTGCTCTGGGAGCGGTCGGCGGAGGCTCTCCAGCAGGCCTACGAGCACGCGCTCGCGGCTGGAGCCGTAAGGCGGGGCGATCCGATCATCATGGGCGTGATGCCCGGGCCTGCTGAGTTGCCGGAAGCACGGTGGAGCGATGTTCCGGGGCTTTCCGACACTGAGCTGATGGCGCTCTTTTCAGATGCCGAGCCTTGTGACCGGCTCGATCAAACGCGGGGCAGCCGCGCTGTGGGGCTGATGTCCGACGCCGCGTTGAATGCCGCCATCATTGCGAGCGCAGCGAGGCCGGCGCCATGATGCGATTGTCACAGCGCATCGCGAAACTGGAGACACGTGTCAGCGGTGGTGTGCGCTACGATATCAGCGCCCACCCGCTGAGCGATGCAGAAAGGGACGGCGTCGAGGCTGGAGCCGATATCGCGTTCGACGAGACGGATGGCCAGAGCCCGATGACGGAAGCTGAATGGCAGGCCGCTTTTTGCCGTGAACGAGAAGCCCGTTAACGCCCGCTCCGCGCAAAACCTACAAAGTTCCCCTTATCCGGACGTCCAGTTTTCCCCAGCCAGCTCTAGAGTTGGGGATAGGAGCCAGACTTTATGCCGGCGTGAGGAGAATGGTCGAGCCGTCGCGGTCGCTGGTCGTGTTGCCCAACTATTCAATCATTTATCTGGGTACAGACCCCTTCAGGCGAGTAGCCTCCGCGGCGGTCAAGTAGCCGGTACTTTTGACGCCAATGCTGGCCTGGAAACGACGGATGGCGGCACGGGTCGACCGACCGAATTTTCCATCAACGGGTCCTTGGTAGTAGTCCAGGCGCTGTAATAATTGCTGGACCTGTCGTCGGTCCGATTCAGACATTTGGCCCTCAGCAGGCAGGGTTGCCGTTGAGGCCGAAGGCGTTGCCGAGGGAGGTTTTGTTGCCTGCACTCGCTCCGCTGTCGCGGGTGGGCTTGGCGGCGTGGCCGGGGATGCCGCGGGCTCGTTGGACTGTGCGCTCACAGGTGGGGTGGAGGACGGTCTAAGCGCAGGCGCAGGCGCTGGAGGCGGAGCACTGGCTTGAAGCGAAGGCGCTGGAGGGGGGGCACTGCCCTCAGGTGCAGACGCTGAAGGCGGAGTACTGGCCTGAGGCGCAGGCGCCGGAGGCGGAGCACTGGCCTGAGGCGCGGGCGCGGGAGGCGGAGTACTGGCATGAGGTGCCGCTGGGATTGCGCCAGTCGTACCCGACAGAGCAGCGGTGTGCGAGCTTTCGTGGAACTCCCGGTAAGCTATACCGGCGACTAAGAGTGCGGCGACAGCGAGGGAGCCCAAAGTCAAGCTCGTCTTCATGCCCATCGGCAGCGCTCCTTTGCTTGGTTTCTTGCCACAAACAGCTACAACAGCTGACCCGAGAGGATTTGGTGGACCGCCGGAGTTGGAGTTTCCGGCGTTCGATCACGGCGGGGAGTTGGGTGCTCCCGGATTCTGCAGCAGGATCGGCGGCAGGCATCCGAGGATGCCGCGCTGACAACGAGATAGGCGCTCGGTTGGTTCCCACAAGGTTCCCGACGCGGCCACAAGCTTCGCGACACGGCAGCGTCGAGATGCGGGCACGCAACTATTCCGGGGATAATCGGTTCTGAGTTCGGAACAGCGAAGGCCGCGCGCCGTTGCCTTCAAACCTGCCGCCCGCCGCTGCCGCTCATGCACCTCTAGGAGACCCCGTCATGGAAGATGGCTTCAAGGCTATGTCTCGAAGTGCCGATGAGCTCGCCGCTCAGGGCCAGAGCGAAGCGGTAGAAGTAATCGAAGAAGTCACTGATGCAGCCTCGGAAAGCGTCAGTGAATTTCAGCAGCTGCTCATCGATGAAATCCAGGCTCGGCCGTTGCGGGCGCTGGGGTGGGCAGCGGCAGCAGGCGTCGTGCTCGGCTTCTGGGCGGCTCGATAGCTTGTGGGCGCGTTGCTCGCCTACTTCACCGCTCACGCCACGGCGGCGATTAAGCGCGTAGCCCTTAGCCATGGACTGCTCGCTGTCGCGGCACTCATCACCATTTTTGCGCTCGGATATGCGATTGACGCGGGCCACACTGTGCTCGCGCTTCGGTTCGGGCTGGTAACCGCCAGCTTGATCGTCGCTGCCGTGTTTCTCGGTGTTGCGATTGGCTGTGGAGTAACCGCGTATTTCATCAGCAGGCGGCCCCGTGCACGCGTCTCTTCGGCGAGTTCACCGTACAGCCATCCCCCATACCCGAATCCGTACTCCGGGCAGTTTTTGATCGGAGTTGGGACGGGCCTGGCAGGGCTTATCAGCCTAGCGGCGCTGCTGATCCGGTTTAGGCGCCGCCGTTGGGCGCGTGCGAGGTGACGCGACCACCGACATCACCGACGCTCGCCCCGACGCCAGCGCTCGGGCTCGATGAACGTCCCGGCATGCATGCCGACATGGGCTGACAATACTTCGACATACGCCTTGGAATAGCGGGCTCCGCCATAGCGCCAGTATGGGACTGCCCAGCTTTGGCTCATCATTTCGCTTCCAACGTCGAGCTCGGCTGCATTCGTGCAGGTGGCCACCTCTCGCCCGTAGCACCGCGCATCTACGCCGTGGCGAATTAGCCCGGCAAGCGCGTCTCGAGAATCCCGCCCACATGGCGTCGCCTTCCCTGCGTCCGATCGGCAGACTTGGCTCAGCCATGGCGCGGTTCCGCTCTCTCGGTTGACCCGGCATCCGGCCGGGCGCGGTTGGTGCGGCGCTCCGGCTCATGGGCCGGCCTCAGTGTCTCGTGGGGGGCTGGAGACGCGCCAGCCGCTCGGCTTCTGAGCGGGGCAGTCCACGGCGCGCTCCTCGAATGCCGCCATCGCGTCGTCGTCGAGCGAGGTGAAAAATTCACGGATTCCCGCCCGGAGCGAACCGACAAAACCCCCAAAATAGGTGGCTCGGGTATTTTGTGGGTTTTGGGGGTTTCACTTCCGGCCATCCGCCGCTTTTTTTCATGCTCACGACGGCGCTCCAGCCACTTGCCCATCGTCAGCCCTCCACCAGGATGTTGGGGTTCCACTCGTAGGCGACCGTTGGCCTGCCCGCCCCGACATGACCCCGACGGGCCTCGCGGCAGTGGCAGGTTCCCAGCAGCACTTCGATGGCCGATTGGACCGCATCTTTGTCGGTCAGGCCGGTCCAGTCCTTCTTGTGCACGTCTCGGACGGTAAAGGTTTTCGGAAGCAGCCCGCGCCGCTCGACGATCAGACGAGCGCCTTCCTCCGCCATTGTCTGGCCAGAGGCATAGAGGCGGTTCGCATGGGTGCGCAGATAGTCTGCCCAGCCGAGAGCCCGCAGGAGGGAATCTACGCCGATCAGGTCGTCGCCGTCGCCCTCGATCAGGTCGAAGATGAGCGCAAGGCTGGCGACCGTCTTCGGCATCTTGAGGAGATGGCTCTCCAGCGCCGAGGGCAGGGCGCCGGAGCGGGCCTCAATCTGAATGCCTTCCATCCACTCGCGGAAAGCATCCTGCGCCGCCGGTTCGAACCGCATGATGCGGGGCTCCCCGTCAGGCGTCGCCGGCATGTCCCGCATGTCGCGGAAGATCCGATCCACGGCGATCCGGGCCGAGGCATCCGGCGATCGGTCCACCCATTTCCACGACGCGCTGGGATCGGGCCAGACAGTCATCTGGAGGCGCTGGAGCAGGCCGTCATTGCTGGAGCCCGAGACCGCGCCTCTGACCAACGGGATGATGCGGGAGGGCTGGACGCCGCCGATGATGGAGAGCGTGCAGGACGGGATGTGTTTGGTGCCCCCCGCCCAATCCGGTCGAAGGTGAACGAGCCATCGCCGTTATACGCCTCCAGATAGAAGGCACGTTCGCCCTGGCAGTCCTCGTCCTCCATCCGGGCCAGGAAGCCGGGCAACTCGTCGCGGATGAGCAGGAGCCCGTTGGGGTTTTCGTTGAGCAGCTCGCCGAGCTTCTCAACTGTCGCGTCGTTGACGATGAGGCGGGGGCAAGGTGGCGGCTCCTCACCGTCATCCTGCGATTCCTTCAGGAGCCTGCGGGCGTCCTCTCGATCGCCGGCCTTCATCGCCTTGGCCGCCTTGCTCTTCGCTGCCTTGGCGCTGAGTTCGGCAAGCGCCTCGTCCTCGGCAATCGCGGCGCAACGCTGCTCCCAAAGATCCCGCATTTCGTCCTCGAGCTTGTAAATCGGCGCCAGCGCCGCCCGCATCGCCGGAGATTTCATCGCCGAGGGCGGGCCGATCTCGACACCCCAGAGGTTGGGCACGACGGTCCAGTCGTCATGCTGCTTGGGACTGACGCGAACCTGGTTTCCGACAACGGCAGCGATGCCGCAGAGAAGCGCGACGGCCACGAAATCGCGCGGGCTTTGCTGGCGTTCCGCAACATCGAAAACGTAACCGCGCAGCCGGTTCGGGAGCAGATCGGCGGCGAAGCCTGCAACCGGAGGGAGCGCCGTGACGATCGGCTCGGGACGTGGCCATTCGCCGTCGGCCCGGTCAGAATCCTGGCGTCGGGCATCGCTGGTCTGGCTGAGGAGGAGGGCCGGCGCGAAAGGCGCCGGCTTGATGTCGAGGTCGGAGAGATCAATCTTGTCAAAGGCCATCAGCGCGTCTCCGATTTGGAATCGGCGCTCTTGCCGAGATCGTTCAGGACGCCCGCCACAAAGCGGGTGCGGGCGACGAGCTGACGCACCGAATACGCAAGGCCCGCGAAATCGCGGGTTTCCATGTGCGATTGTGCGATGCCGGCATAGATGCTCACGAAGCCGAGTTGCTCGAAAAGGGCGGGCTCGATGTCGATTGCCGAGGCGGCGGCGCTGTCGGGAGGGAGACCAGCCATCAGCGGGCCCCCCGAAGGAGGCCGGCATGAGTGGCGATGACGAGCGCGAGAGGCTCGGAGACAGCGACGCGGCGCAGAATGCTGTTGAGAGCAAGTCGCTGTGTGTTAAGGTCGAAATTGCTAGCTCCCCAGCGAAGCAGTTCCGACCCTGCGGTCGCCGTAAACGGCGCCGTGGGGTTTTTCGTCTTCAGCATGGCTCAGGCGACCTCCAGATCGGCGGAGGGGAGCGAGGCAAGCCAGGCCTTGAAGTCTTCGGCCAGGATCAGCGTCTGTCGGCCGTTCTTGCGAGCCTTAAGCTCGCCGGTCTTCAGCAGCCGATAGACCTTGCGCCGGCTCATGCGAGCCTGAAGCGCTACGTCATCGAGAGTGAGGGCGACGGGTTCCACGTTGGGGGTCTCCAATCCCGCCATCCGGCGCCGGCTTCATGCCGTTGCGCGTCGTGGCGTGGATGGAGGTTGAAGGCGCAAAAATGCGCCGCAACAGCGCAGAAATGCGCGGAACGGCGCAGAAATGCGCCAGCGATTTTGCGCGACGGAAAGAAATGATATCAATGGGTTAGCTCGTGAATAATTTTTTGTCCACATGGTGGATCAGTCGGGAAATATCCTTTGTTTGGGTAGGCAACGCCGGCAGTTGCTCGTCCTGCGCCTTCTCAACGCGCTCGTGCCACTCCCGGACGGCTTCAACGCGCGTTGCTATATTTTTGCCGCGGCCCGCGTCAGATCCGAAACAATCTCGGAGGGCTATCGCCACAACAAGCTGCTTTCCCTTGAGAGGCGCGCCGAAGCGGTCGTGAATCGTGAGGACGCGGCGAATCTGGCGAACCTCGTTGATGTCCTTCCGTGTGAGGCCAATTTCGGAAACCGTAGGGGCACTGTCCTGGCTCGGAACATTGCCCGCTAGATCGCCTTCGGCATCTAGGGGCGTCGGCGGCAGCCCTAGGAGCAGGGCTTTAGCCTTGTCAAACCAAGCAGTGAACTTAGCGATATCAACCCAAACGTCTTCCCATGAGACGTCGCCATCGTGACGCTTTCTCAAAATCAGGTCTAAGGAAGAATTGGAAGGCATGCTCATGATGGCCGATTTATCGCCCCAGACATCCAGACCACGTTTCTCGCCGGGTTGCCTGTCGAAATACTTATGCGGTATCGAGATGGACAGTGTCTCGCCAGTCTTTCTGCCGGTCAGCGGCAGAAGACGTTCGGCGCATGCTTCATTGAAAAGATGTTCGAACTTCAGCCAGAAATCCTTTTTTGCTGTCCTGACGAAGTTCCGGCAATGAGTGGTAGATTGAGCCGGGAGCCGGATAGTCGGCGAGTCGATCCAATTCTTCTATTTCTTTTCGGGATAGATCACCCGCCAAGCTCCAGCCATAGAAGGCCCAGGTCACCGCTTTCTGGAGGCTGATTCTTTCGCCTTCCGGAATGCCCTTCGTAATACTCACTCGCCGCACCCCTCGACGCACCGTTGGGATCATAGGGGCGGCGGGGCGGTGCTTCCCCACTCGTCGCCTGGCCATGCTATCCGCCTCTGTCTCGTTAACTACCCGGCGCGTTTGGCGCCGATAGGAGTGATGTTGGTTCCCTTTGACTTGGGCGTATCGACGAAACGCGCCCAGGCGTCCATGAGCTTGCGGCGCTTCTCCAGCGCGTCGCGACGGCGATAGGCTCGCTCAGTCTCATCGCCGACGACGTGCGCAAGTGCGGCCTCGGCAATCTCGCGCGGAAATGCGGTTTGCTCGCCGCACCAGTCTCGAAAACTCGATCGAAAGCCGTGCGGCGTATATTGCTCCATCTGCATGCGGCGCATCAGCATCAGAATGGCGTGAGATGATAGCGGCCGGTCTTTGCGAGAGCCGGCAAATACAAACTCGCTGGTGTTGCTCTGTTGAAGAGACCGCGCGATATCGAGCGGGCGTTCGGCTAGCGGAACGCGGTGAACCCGCCCGGCTTTCATCCTATCGGCAGCAACGGTCCAGACGCCGCGCTCGAAGTCGAATTCGTTCCATTTCGCACCCCGGATCTCTCCAGTGCGCGAGGCGGTCAGGATCAGAAACTCAAGGGCGCGCGCCGCAGTGGCTTCACGCTCGCGGAGGCTTTGGACGAAGGCGGGCACATCATCGTAAGCCATGGCGGCGTGATGGCCGCGCGCGAGCCTCGACCTCTGCGGAAGCAACTTGTCGAGGTGGCCGCGCCATCGCGCTGGGTTCTCCCCGATACGTTTGCCCTTGGCCTTGGCGGCATCGAGGATGCGTTCGATGCGACCGCGCACGCGCGATGCTGTTTCCGCCTTGGTCCTCCAGATCGGCTTGAGCACATCGAGCACATGCTCGGTCCCAACTTCGTCTATTCGGAGAGGCCAGAGCGAACCGGCATGCGTCTTAAGCGATGACGACCATTGCGCCTGATGCTTCGCGTTCCGAAAACCGGATTTGATGTCTTCGATCAGTGTCTCGGCGAACTCGCCAAAAGTAGGCGTCGCATTTGGGCCAGCCTCTGCCGCTGCGATGGCATCTTTTCGAGCTTGGATTGGATCGCTGCCTGCATCGAGGAGTTTCCGGGCGGCGGATGCCTTCGCCCGAGCCTCCGCCAGCGTAACGGCATCGAGCCCGCCGAGACCCATCTCCTTTCGGACAGTTCCCCACCGGAACAAGAAAAGCCAGCGCTTCGCGCCGCTGGCATCGACCCACAGATAAAGGCCGCCGCCATCGCTGTGCCGCCCCGGCGCCGTCAATGTGGCGACGCCTCGTGCTGTGAGTTTGTTGACTTGGCGCCCCACCGCTACCCCACCTTTCACCCCACCAGGCGACTGTCATTTCATGACACAGAAAGGCACAGACCGGCAACAATTTTCCGGTTATGTTCGTGAGACTCCCCTACTGCGTTCACCTTGAAGCACGTCATGGCAGTTCAATTACACGGACTCCCTGTCCGCCATCATCCCGCTAAGGGTTTGATCCAAAAAGAGTTCTGAAAAATCAGTGGCTTGCAGCCGCCCGAGTGGTACACACGGGTGGTACACAATGGCTCTCGCGATGCCGCGCCCCTGGAAGCATCATATTCGGCCGCAGCCATGAGGACGTGCAAGCCCAGCGAACGGCCATGATCCGAGCCGGCACGGCTGCCGAGCGTGACGAGTTCGTGATGTTCGTGACGATCTATGAGGAGCCCCGCAATGAGCACAGCAGGTATCAGGCAGCGCGTCGCCAAGCTGGAGAGTGTCAGGGATGCCGGCGCCGCGCGACAGCATCTCATTGAGGCCCGATCGGAAGATGCGAAGTGCAAGGAGGCCGAGCTAATTGCTTCCGGCGCCGCGCGACAGAATGACCTGTTTATCGTGATCCGACGCTTTGCTGCGGAAGACTTCGCGGCATGAAGGCCATTGAGCCCAATCCTAACGGAAGCTGAATGGGCTGCCACATACTGCCAAGACTGAAAGAGTTCGGCTCCTGGGCTATTTGAAGCCCGGACGGCGCCGCGACTTCGTTTTGATCTGTGCTGCTAGGCCAGCCTGTTTAACATTGGCTTCTTTCGCCAGACGAAGCCCGCGCAGTTTGAGCATGTTGTCCTCGCGATGCTGGATCAGCTTCTCCGTTTCGGAAACAATCCTTGCGTGAGAGAGCGAGCGGGTTTGGATCTTCGAAAATTGGTTGTCGGCCGTTAAGCGCTGCTTTGAAAGTTCGAACATTACGATTTCCATTCGTATCTAGGTGTTTGATCCCAGGTTTTGATGGTGCGATCTTTTCCATCGGATGGAAGGAGGCACTATGGGCCAGGTTCTGCACGGGAGCGCCACAACGACGGAGGCGATCCGTCGAGCGATACAGCATAGTCAAGCGAGCCTGAGGGCTCTGGCAAAGCGCTACGGCCTCAACCAGAAGACCGTCGCGAAGTGGAAGAAGCGGGCCTCGGTGGCTGATCTGCCGACGGGCCCGCAGCAGCCGGCTTCGACGGTTCTGTCAGCCGAGGAAGAGGCGATCATCGTCGCCTTTCGACGACATACCCTGCTGCCTTTGGATGACTGCCTCTACGCGCTTCAGGCCACGATCCCGCATCTGACCCGTTCGTCGTTGCATCGCTGCCTGCAACGGCACGGCATCAGCCGGCTACCGGAGATCGAGGGCGACAAGGAGCCGAAGAAGCGGTTCAAGTCCTATCCGATCGGCTTCTTCCACATCGACATCGCCGAGGTCCAGACCGCCGAAGGAAAGCTCTATCTGTTTGTCGCGATCGATCGGACGAGCAAATTCGCCTTCGTGCAACCGGTGGAGAGCGCCAACCGGGTGACGGCCTCAGCTTTCCTCGTCGCCCTGATCGCAGCCGTTCCCTACAGGGTCCATACGATCCTGACCGACAACGGCATCCAATTCCGCTTCCCGCCGCGCTACGCCAACGGTCCCACGGCCCGTTACATCACCCACATGTTCGCGATGCGCTGCCGCGAGAATGGCATCGAGCACCGCTTCACCAAGATCAACCATCCCTGGACCAATGGGCAGGTCGAGCGAATGAACCGGACGATCAAAGACGCGACCGTCAAACGCTATCACTACGACAGCCACGACCAGCTCGATCGTCACCTCCAGGACTTCGTCTCAGCTTACAATTTCGGCCGGCGCCTGAAGACCCTCAAAGGCCTCACGCCCTACGAGTTCACCTGCAAGCGCTGGACTTCAGAGCCGGAAACGATTCACCCTCGATCCAATCCACCAAATGCCGGGACTAAACACCTCAAGATCAGCCTGCCCTGGGTAGGGGAGGAACTGCGACGCACCACCGAGATCATGGGGCGCGACTATTGGCCGTCGGGCCTCGAGAAAAACCGGGAGGTTATCTCACGGATGATCGAATGGTCGTTTGCAGACGGGCTCATCCCCACACGACCGGCGCCCGAAGAGCTTTTCCTCAGTATCGCCTAGTCGGTGCAAATACGCAGCTTCCTGGATTGACGATCTGTTGCGCGATGGCGATGGCAGCTTCGTCGTCATCGCCATGTCAACCGCTCGGTAGTGGGCGCATCGCCCGCTACCGAAATCGGTTCAACCCTGCAGGGAAGCATCTCGCTCGCTTCGGGATAAGCGGGCTGCGCGTGGATCAGCTGCCCCGCAACGCGATCAGGTTGACGTCGATGGTTCGTGCCCTGAAGCCGGCTTCGCAATAGCAGAGGTAGAACTCCCACAACCGGCGAAAAGGCTCGTCGAAGCCGAGCGGTGCGATCTCGGACCAGCGCTCCAGAAAACGCCGGCGCCACTCCTTGAGCGTCAAGGCGTAGCTCTCGCCGAAGTCGAGTTGCTCGGTGACGGAGAGACCGGCTGCTTCCGCCTTGCTCTTCACCGCAGGGACGGATGGCAGGCAGCCGCCGGGGAAGATGTAGCGCTGGATGAAATCGGTGCCCTGCTGATAGTCCTCGAACATATGTTCGTCGATCGTGATCGCCTGCAGGACGACCCGGCCGCCGGGCCGTAGCGAGCGGCGCAAGGTGGCGAAGTAGGACGGCCAATATCCCCGCCCGACCGCCTCGATCATCTCGATCGAGACGATGCGGTCGAACTGGCCGGAGATGTCGCGGTAGTCCTGCAGTTGCAGGCTGACGCGTTCGCCCAGGCCGGCCTCGGCAATGCGCCGCTGCGCTGCCTCGAGTTGCGAAGGCGACAGGGTGATCGCGGTCACGCGGCAGCCTTCGCGGGCCAGCCGCTCCGCCAGCGCGCCCCAGCCGCAGCCGATCTCGAGGATATGCTCGCCGCCGGAAAGGTCGAGCATGGCGACGATCCTGTCGAGCCTGCGCTGCTGCGCGGCTTCGAGGGTTTCCGTCGGCGTTTCGTAGAGCGCCGAGGAGTACATCATGCTGGCGTCGAGCCAATGGCCGTAGAACGCGTTGCCGAGGTCGTAATGCGCCGTGATGTTGCGGCGGCTGCCCGCGCGGGTATTGGCATTCCGCACATGCCGGAAGCGATTGAGCAGGCGTGCCGGCCACGCGCCGGAGGTCAGCCGGCGCAGCGTGGCATCGTTGCGCGCGCCGAGCTCGATCAATGCGGTGAGATCGGGCGTATCGAGATCGCCGTCGCGATAGGCCTCGGCCAGTCCGATATCGCCGTCGAGCAGCAGCCGCCGCATCGCGCGCCACTTCTTCAGGATCAGCGTGGCCTGAGGGCCGGGTGCGCCATGTCCGTTCTGGAGGCGCTCGCCCTCGGGCGTGACGACGGTCAGGCGGCCGACGGCGATGCGCGCGAGCGCGCGGCGCAGGAACCAGCGCGACAGGCTGATGCCGCGCGGCAGCTCAAGCGATTGCTCGACCATGGGGAGATTCTGCTCTGTCTCGGGCCGGCTCATGGCTGTATCGGTCCTTTCGCATGAGGCGTCACGGCGTTGCCCGGGCTGAAGGGCTGTTCCGGTGGGGCCGGATGCGGCCGCCAGGGAATGCGCTTCGCCAGCAGACGTAGCGCATGCCAATGAATGGCGGCGGTGACTTTCAAGGTCAGGAGCGGGTGGCTCGCCAGCAGCCGCAGCAGTGCCGCGTCGCTCACTGCCGCGCGCCTGCCGCTCATCGTGGCGGCGATCAGCCGGCCCCCGGCATCGTGACCGTCGATGGTGATTGAGACATTCTCTGCGGGCGGTACGACCTGGAAGGCATAGCGCATCGCCAGACCCATGAAGGGCGAGACATGGAGGAGCTTGCGGGCCTCCTGCCGGAGCGGCTCTCCCGAGGCATCGGCCGGCGCGACGTAGCTGTGGATCTCGCCGAAGGTGTTGTGCACCTCATAGACGGTGGCGCAGAGGCTGCCGTCACGGCGATGGCAGAAATAGGTGCTGATCGGGTTGAAGGCGTAGCCGAGGATACGCGGCATCGTCAGCAGCCGGATCGGGCCATCGTCCCAGGGGATATCGGCGCTCGCCAGAGCTTCGCCGATCTGCGCCCGCAAGGGTCGCCCGCTACGGTCGCCGTAATCGGCATCGCGAAAGGCGTAGAGATTGAAGCGATTGCGCGAGAAGGTTCTCAGGCTCGCGGCGAGCGCATCGATCTCCTCGAGGTCGAGCAGCATCCAGAAGACGCGATAGGCCAGGGCATGCGGTTTCGGCCGGAACCGGCGGTGTCGCACCTGCCCGACGTAAAGGGCGGAGTTCCAGCTCATGCCGCCTGCTCGCGCTGAGCGGGCAACGGGATGCGGCCGGACTCGTCGCGCACGCGCCAGGGCCGCCGCACGCCGCCGAGCGCCTCGGCGACCGCGAGCCCGGCCTGTAGCCCGTCCTCATGAAAACCGGATCCGAAATAGGCGCCGCAGAACCAGCTGCGCCGACTGCCCTGCAGCGACCAGAGCCGCGTCTGCGCGTCGAGCGCGGCGGCATCGAACAGCGGGTGCTCGTAGATCTCCTCATGGAGGATGGTCTCCTTGCGGAGCGTGTCCGGCGGGTTGAGGGTGACGAAGAGCGGCCGCTCCTGCGGCAGGCCTTGAAGCCGGTTCATCCAATAGGTGACGGCGCAGGCGGCCTCTGGCCGGCTCCGGTCGCCGATATGGTTCCAGCTTGCCCAGGCTCGCCGGCGCCGAGGCATCAGGGCCGTGTCGCCATGCAGCACGGTACGGTTGCGGCTGTAGCGGAAGGCACCGAGTGCCTCGGCCTCCGCCGTGCCGGGGTCGGCGAGCAGGGCCAGCGTCTGGTCGGCATGAACAGCGAAGACGACCTGGTCGAAGCGCTCGCTCCAGCCGTCGCCCGCGAGCACGACCTCGTTCGGCCCGCGCCTGACTTGCCTCACCGGCGAGCCGGTCCTGACCTCACCCGAAAAGGCGTTGCGCAGCCTCTCGACATAGACGGCGCTGCCGCCGGTCACGGTGCGCCAGGCCGGCCGATCGGTGAGCTGGAGTAGCCCGTGATTGTGATGGAAACGCAGGAAGGCCGCGGCAGGATAGGACAGGATTTCCGCGCAGGGCGCCGACCAGATCGCCGCGGCCATCGGCAGAAGGTGGTCGTCCCGGAAGGCGGCGCCATAACAGCCGGCTGCGAGGTAGTCGCCCAGCGAAATCTCCGCCGCAACGCCGATCAGAGCATCACGCGATGCGGCGCGGTAGAAGCGACGGATGTCCTGCAGCATCGCCCAGAAGCGCGGGCGGAACAGGTTGCTGCGTTGAGCGAACAGCCCGGTGATGCTGGTGCCGCTATATTCCAGGCGGCCGTCGTCGAGCGATACTGCAAAGGACATCTCGGTCGGCTGCGTCGCGACGCCAAGATGCTCCATCAGCGCGATGAAATTCGGATAGGTCGCCTCGTTGTAGACGATGAAGCCGGTATCGACCGCCGTCTCGCCGCCATCCCCGGCGACGCGAACCGTGTTGGCGTGCCCGCCGAGCCGAGCGGCGGCCTCGAACAGCACGACGTCGTGCGCCTGTCCCAGCAGCCAGGCGGCGGAGAGGCCGGAGATACCGGCACCGATCACAGCGATCCTCATCGGCTTGTCCAGCGCCCGTTCCATCTCCGCATCCCCGCTTTTCATGAGGGGTATACGCGGGGGGCTCCGTTCTGGATTTGCCGCGGATCGTCAAAAGCGCGTTGGCCGGGTGACCCGAAGGCCGGGCTGCGGCGTAAGCGAAGAGGGATCGGAGAGTCGCGAGGGTTGGGCGATGAGTGCGAATGGCCTGAAGCGAGTGATCGCGGCGATCGGCGCCTATGCCGCGCATCCCGACCCGCGAGCGGCGATCGCCAATACCATCGCGCTCGTGATCGTCTCGAACCAGCCTTTCTATCCGCTTTATCTCTACTGGGCGGTGTCGCCGACGATCTCTCCGTCCTACGTCACCTTCCTGTCGACGCCCTTCTTCGCGGCGGTGCCGGCCGCGATGCGCCGCAGCCCACTTCTCGGGCGCTCGCTTTTGCTAATGGCTGGCATCGGCAACACGCTGCTGTGCCGCGTCGCGTTCGGCCCGGGCTCAGGCGTCGAAGTCTTCCTGTTTCCTTGCCTCGTGCTCGCGCTGCTGCTGTTTCGCCGCTCCGAACGGGCGTTTGCCCTGGGCTTCGCTGCGCTCGCATTCGTCGCCTATCTGCTGCCTGCGGAGATGCTCGGCGCGCCGCTGCATCTCTACGAGCAGGGCGAATATGCGGCGCTGCAGCGCCTGAATTTCCTGAGCGCGGCCTCGCTGACCGCGCTGATCGGCTGGCTCTTCGCTGCCCGCCTCGACACGATTTCGCGCTCCGATGAAACCGGCGGCGCTCGTGGCGCGTAGACGAGGGGCATTCGCTGAAAGGACATTGCCATGAGGCGTTTTCCGCTCGCTCTCGCTTTCGCGTCTCTTTCGGCCGCGAGCGCGGCCGCTACCGATCTCGACGGCACATGGCTGCGCGACGACGGCAATGCGCGCGTGCACATCGCGCCCTGCGGCGACAAGATCTGCGCCACCAATCTCTGGATCGGCGACACCAGCAAGGGCGAGGCGGCCGGCGACAAGCTCATCATGACCCTATCGCGCCAGCCCGACGGGACCTTTTCCGGGAACGCCTACGATCCCAAGCGCGACTGGAGCTATTCGATGACGATCACGGCGACGGCCGGCGCGCTCACCACGCGCGGCTGCATCGTCGGGCGCCTGATCTGCCGCGACGTGAACTGGAAGGCCGCCGAATGATATCGGCTCGTCCTGCCGGAGCCCATCGGCCGGTGATCCGGGGCGGCGACGCCGGCGTATCTCGCATATGGTTGCCGCACTCGCCCTGACTGTCGATGGCATGCGCAAGGCGGGAGCAGCGCAAGGAGGTCGTTTCGTCGTCTTGTTCGACCCCAACACATTGATTGCCGCGATCGCATGCTCGGGTGACCGGGCAGCCTTCGTCGCGCTGTTCGACCATTTCGCGCCGCGCGTGAAGGGGCTGCTGATGCGCGGCGGTACCCCTGCGGAGCTGGCCGAGGAGGTCGCGCAGGAGACGCTGCTGACAGTCTGGCGCAAGGCGGCGCTGTTCGACCCCGCGAAAGCGAGCGCATCGACCTGGATCGCGACCATCGCGCGCAATCAACGCATCGACATCGCCCGTCGGGAAACCCGGTCGCGGCTGTCCCAAGTTTACGAGATCCTGGATGAAGAAGCCCCCGAACAACCCGACACGACCCTCGCTGGAGCCGAGCGCGAGGCGCGCGTGCGGGCTGCGATGACGCAGCTTTCTGCCGATCAGTATCGCGTCGTCGAACTGGCCTTCCTGGAAGGCTTCAGCCACCAGGATGTTGCTCAACGCCTCGCCATTCCGCTCGGCACGGTCAAGTCGCGGCTGCGGCTGGCGCTGTCGCATCTGCGCGGCAAACTGGAGGATTTGCGATGAGCATCGCGCATCGTCCATCCGATGAAATGCTGGCTACGTTCGCCGCGGGCCAACTCGACGAAGGCCTTGCGCTGGTGGTCGCCGCCCATGTCGAGGCGGATCGCGAGAGCCGGAAGCGGGTGCAGGAACTGCAGGCTGTGCAGGGCGCCCTCCTCGATGCGGTCGAGCCCGTCGCGATGGATATGGGGCCGCCGTATTCGCGGCTGGTCGGGCCCGATGCTGCAGGGTTCGGCCAAGCTTCGCCGGCGACCGAGCATGGGCTGCCCGGAGTGCTGCGTCCCTATGGCCTCGGCCCGTGGCGGCCGATCGGTATCCGGATCGCCCTGCGGCGCGTCGAGGTTCCCGGCGCGGAAGCGCGCGTGTTCATGCTGCGCGCCGGGCCGGGCATCGCATTGCCGCATCACAAGCATAGCGGCCTCGAATGGACCACGATCCTCTCGGGCGCCTACGAGCACGAATACGGGCGTTATGCGGCCGGCGATTTCGACGAAGCCGATTCCGACCATGATCACACGCCGCGCGTCGACCCGGTCGAGGGCTGCACCTGCATCGTCGCCATGACCGGAAACGTGCTGTTCCAGGGCTGGCTCGGCCGGCTGCTGCAACCGCTGGTGCGGCTGTGACCATCGCCTCCTTCGCCATGGCCGTCGTTTTCACGGCCGTGGCGATGTCGGGGTTCATGGCGCTGGCGACGCTGATCGAACGCCGCAGCGGCAATTCCGGCTGGATCGACGTGGTCTGGACCTTCGGCCTTGGCGCGACCGGCATCGCCGGCGCGTTGCTGCCGTTCGGGGCGGGGCCGATGTCGCGGCACTGGCTGGTGGCCGGGCTCGCGCTTGCCTGGGCGCTGCGGCTTGGGCTCCACATCGCGCGCCGGACCAGCGGCATCGCCGAGGACCCGCGCTATGCGAAGCTCAAGCGCGACTGGGGTAACGATGCCCCTAGGCAGATGGTCCGGCTGCTCCAGATTCAGGCGCTGGTCAGCATTCCGCTGGCGCTGGGGATCGTCCTGGCGGCGCATAGCCCTGCGCCTGTGCTGGGATGGCAGGACCTCGCCGGTATCATCGTCTTCGTCGCCGGTCTGGCGGGCGGTGCGGTCGCGGACGGGCAGCTGCGTGCCTTCGCCCGTTCCGGACGGGGCGGCGTCTGCGATCGTGGCCTGTGGCGCTGGTCGCGACACCCAAACTACTTCTTCGAATGCCTGCTCTGGTGCTCCTACGCGGTGATCGCGCCCGGCATGTCCTATCCGTGGGGCTGGCTCGCTCTGCTGGCGCCGGCCTGCATCACGCTGCTGCTCACGCGCATCTCGGGCATCCCGCCATTGGAGGAGCACATGCTCGCCAAGCACGGCGCGGCCTATCGGGCCTACCAGAACCGAACCAGCGCGCTGATCCCGCTGCCGCCGAAAGGAGCGATGCCATGACCTTCATGCAGAGGCTCTCGAACTGGGGCGAGGGGTTGACCGTGCCCGACGCCGTCAGCCGCATGGTGATCGCCTCGCTGGTCGGGCGCACGGATCGGTCGCTCGCGACGCAATCCGCCGATGCGGCGGCATTCGCGCGCGGGATGGCGGCGTTCCCGATCGCTGTTCATACCGACACCGCCAATACACAGCATTACGAGGTGCCTGCCGCCTTCTTCGATCAGGTTCTCGGAGCGCGGCGGAAGTATTCCTGCTGCTACTACGCCGACCCCGGGGATACCCTGGCGACTGCGGAAGAGACGGCGCTGACGATGACGGCGGAGCATGCCGACCTCGCCGATGGGCAGGATATCCTCGAGCTCGGCTGCGGCTGGGGCTCGCTCTCGCTGTGGATGGCCGAGCGCTATCCGAAGGCGCGGATCGTCTCGGTCTCCAACTCGGCCTCGCAGCGCGCCTTCATCGAGGAGCAGGCCGTTCGGCGCCGGCTCGTCAACCTGCGGGTGGTCACGGCCGACATGAACGATTTCGCCTCGGAGGAGCGCTTCGACCGCGTCGTCTCCGTGGAGATGTTCGAGCATATGGCGAACTGGCAAGCCCTTCTCGGGCGGATCCATGGCTGGCTGAAGCCGGACGGGCGGCTGTTCTTCCACGTCTTCGCCCATGCGCAGGGTTGCTACCGTTTCGATGCCGCCGATACCGGTGACTGGATCGCGCAGCATTTCTTCACCGGCGGGCTGATGCCGAGCGCTGCGCTGGCCCATCAGTTCCCCGATCTCTTCGCCGTCGAGGCGGAGTGGCGCTGGAGCGGCGAGCACTATCGGGCGACCGCCGAGGACTGGCTGGCGAATTTCGATCGCAACCTGCCGACGATCGACCCGATTCTACGCCAGGTCTACGGTGCGGAAGCGCCGCTCTGGCGTCGGCGCTGGCGCCTGTTCTTTCTGGCGACGAGCGGGCTGTTCGGCCATGCGGCCGGGGCGTCATGGGGCGTCAATCACTATCGCCTGCGCCCGGCCTGACGGGCAGGGGCTAAACCCAGCCCCATTCCATGGCGCGGCGGACCGCGCCATAGGCGATCCAGCTGCAGAAACCGACCACGACCGTGCCATAGGCGAGGTCCGCCAGCGTGATCGTCAGCGTCCACGGGCGCAGCGTGGCGTAGTTCGTCAGGTCATAGGTCGCATAGGCGAGGAGGCCGATCAGGGCGCCGTTGATGAGCGCGGCGCTCGCACTTCCATCGCGCAGGGCAGGCATGAGCGCGAAGTGCACGACACCGAGCGGAAAGCCGAAATAGAACAGTGCCGCGGGCCAGTAGCGCACCTGCTCGACGATCAGGTCGCCGAGGGCCGGCCGATAGAGCCTCGCCGTCATCGTGCCGAGCCAGATGGCATCGCAGATTCCGAAGGCGACGAGGAAGGCGATGTAGGCGGCGACGAAGCGCATGACGACCTCCGGGGCTGTGCATGGAGATACGTCGCGCATG
This sequence comes from Bosea sp. NBC_00550, assembly GCF_026020075.1. Lineage (NCBI taxonomy): Bacteria > Pseudomonadati > Pseudomonadota > Alphaproteobacteria > Hyphomicrobiales > Alloboseaceae > Allobosea > Allobosea sp. NBC_00550. Next base: position 3,060,446 of record NZ_CP102772.1, on the reverse strand, counting down.
CGGCCCCGGTTCAGTAGCGGCGTCGCTTTCGCATGATCGGCCCCGCGGATCCAAACGGCCCGGCCGGGCGTATAAGCCGAATGCACTCAAGCCGATGGCGATCATGACGACCCAAACTCCCGCCGTGCGATCGTTCCTGTGCTAGCGGCGGGAGCGCTTCCAGGCTGCTCCACGCTCCGACCGGGTGGCCTGACCGACCGCGCACGCGATGTCGCCTATGGCCGCCATCCCCGGCAGCGCATGGACATCTATGTCCCGCAAGGTGGCGGTACCGACAGGCCGGTCGTCTTCTTCATCTATGGCGGCTCGTGGGCCAATGGCAGCAAGGAGACCTACGCCTTCGTCGGAGAGGAGTTCGCCGCTCGGGGCTTCGTCACCGTGATCGCGGATTATCGTCTCGTTCCCGAGGTCCGCTTTCCGGTCTTCATCGAGGATGGCGCCCTCGCTCTGCGCTTCGTCCGTGACAACATCGCTCGTTACGGCGGCGCTCCGCGCCAGGTTCACGTCATCGGCCACTCGGCCGGCGCCTACAACGCCATGATGCTGACGCTGGACAGGCGCTATCTTGCCGCCGCCGGGCTGCCTTCGCGTTATATCCGCTCCGCCGTCGGGCTTTCGGGCCCTTATGATTTCCTGCCGCTCAACATCGAGGTCACGAAGGCTGCATTCGGAAACGCCCGCGACCTTGCGCAAACGCAGCCGATCAACTTTGCGCGCAGCGACGCTCCGCCGATCCTTCTGGTGACCGGCTCCGACGATACCACCGTGCTGCCGCGCAACAGCGAGCGGCTCGCGGTCGCGCTGCAACGGGCCGGCGCGAGATCGGTCTCTCTCAAGATCTATCCCGGGCTCGGCCACGCCGAAACAGTGGCAGCGATTTCGAGCCTTCTGCAGTGGCGGGCGCCGATCCTGGACGATGTCACGGGGTTTCTCACCTCGACGCGCTGAATACCGCACCGCATACGATGCTTCTTCTGCGGCTGTGCAGGCCCACCCGTGGACTGAGGCGCCGTGAGCTTGTAGCGAAATCTCCACGGACAAACCGCCGCTGCCCGGGCAAGCCGATGCCGCCAGCGGGCGGGTCCGAATGGAGACTGCAGATGCCCAAGCTTTGCAAATTCACCTCGCCGAAGGACGGCCAGCCCGTCTACGTCAACCCCGATCAGGTCGCCGCGGTCTACACGTTCAAGGGCCAGCCACCGGACACGATCATCGCTTTCCGCAAGGACTTTCTGCTCGGGGTGAAGGAGAGCCTCGATGATGTCGTGAACGCGCTCGAAAAGGCGGCGGCGGCCAGCGGCTCCTAGGCAGGGACGAGCTTCGGCGGAGGCGGCGCGCAGGCGTTGGATTCTCGGCCACGGACCCCATATCCTCTGGCTCAGGAGGTGCATGATGGCCAGCGGCTGGGCCCCTGACGGGGCCGTTCAGGATCAGATCGATGATTCCGTCAACGACGCGGTTCGGCTGGCGCGGGCGCAACTGCCGTCCGGTCCGGGGGAGATTCATTGCCAGGAATGTGGCGACGAAATCCCCGAAGCGCGCCGCCGCGCCATGCCCGGCGCCCGGCTCTGCGTGCATTGCCAGGCGGGCCATGATCGGCCGGCGGCATCATCCGCCTATAACCGGCGCGGCAGCAAGGACAGCCAGCTCAGATAGGGGTCACGGAGAGCCTGTAAAACGCCGCAATGCTCGGCATTGGCGGAGCTTTCATCGCCCGACCGTTCCGGGCTCATAGGCGATACGGTCGATGCCGTGGCGCGCGAGCTTGTCGTAGAACGTCTTGCGGGGAATGCGGAGCTTCTCCAGCGCGGCGCGGACATCGCCCTGGTTTTCCTGCAGGGCTTCCCGGATCAGCGTCGCCTCAAAGGCGTTGAGTCGTTCGGGCAAGCTCAGCGCTTCGGTTTCGTCCTGCTTTCGGACCGGCAGCAGGTTGTCCGGCAGGCCGAGTGCGACGCGCTCGGCGAAGTGGACGAGTTCGCGCACATTGCCCGGCCAATCGTTCTCGACGAGGTGGCGCTCCACGGCACGGTCCAATGGCGGCACCTCCCGACGATATTTTTCCGCGGCCCGCGCCAGGAAGCGGGTGAAGAGCAGCGGGATATCGCGGCGGCGCTCGCGCAGCGGCGGTATGCGCAGGGTCACCACGTTGAGGCGGTAGTACAGATCCTCGCGGAAATCGCCGCGTTGCGCGGGGTCGCCGAGATCGACCTTGGTCGCGGCCACGACCCTCAGATCGACGCGGCGCAGATCGTTCGAGCCGAGCGGCGCGATCTCACGCATCTCCAGGACCCGCAGCAGCTTGACCTGGGCCGTGATCGGCATGCTCTCCAGCTCGTCGAGGAAAAGCGTGCCGCCGCTGGAATGCTCGATGCGGCCGATGCGTCGTTTCTGCGCGCCGGTGAAGGCGCCCGGCTCGTAGCCGAAGAGCTCGCTCTCGATGACGCTGTCTGGCAGCGCCCCGCAGTTCAGCGCGACGAAGGGCTTGTCGCGCCGCCGGCCGAGACGGTGAAGCAGGCTCGCGACGACCTCCTTGCCCGTGCCCGTCTCGCCGAGGATCAGCACGTCGACATCGACATCGGCGAGCTCTCGGATGGTCTGGCGCAGGCGGGTGATGCCGGCCGTTTCGCCGATGAGGGCGCCGTCCTCCTCGCCCTGCGCAGCCAGCATCCGCAGGCGGCGGTTCTCGAGGATGAGCGCGCGCTTCTCGGCCGCGCGCCGCAGGCTCTCGACGAGGCGCTCGCCGGCATAGGGTTTCGCGATGAAGTCGTAAGCGCCTTCGTTCATCGCGCCGACCGCCGTCTCGATGTCGGCATGGCCCGAGATCATGATCACCGGGATGTCACGGTCGAGTGCCTGCAAGCGCCGGAACAGCTCGATCCCATCCATGCCGGGCATGCGGATATCGGTGACGACGATACCCGGATAATCGGGTCCGATCCGCTGCAGCGCCGCCTGGCCGGAGGGCAGCGCCATCGCCCGGAACCCGGCCAGGCGCAACGCCTGCACATTGGCGTCCCGCAGATCGGGATCGTCGTCGACGAAGGCGACCTCGATCGCGTCGATGGGAGCGCCGGGATCGGTCATGCAGCAGCCCTCTTCAGATCGATGACGAAGCTCGCGCCGTCGCCCGGCCGGCTCCTGGCGGTCAGCGTGCCGCCAAACGATGTGACCATGTCCTGCGAGATCACCAGCCCAAGTCCGAGCCCCTTCGGCTTCGTTGTGCTGAACGGAGTGAAGAGCTGCGCCAGCGCTTCCTGCGACAGGCCGGGGCCGCGATCCGTGATCGTGACCTCGACCCGGTCGCCGCGCGGGGTGACGGTGATGGCGAGCGCGGGCTCGCCCCGGTCGCCGCCTTCGAGCAGGGCCTCGGTCGCGTTGCGCAGGAGGTTGACCAGCACCTGTTCGAGCTCGATCGGCCGGGCGGTGACGAGGACCGATTCCGGCGGGGCCGTGACGACCGGCGTCACGCCGGCCTGACGCAGCGGGCCTTCCAGCAGGGTCAGCGCGCCTTCAATGACACTGGCGACGGGAACGGGCACAAGCGGCCCCTTGCCGCGCCGCGCGAAGCCGCGCAGGGCCTCGGTGATCGCGCCGATCCGGTCCGTCAGCGAGACGATCCGCACCAGCGCGCCGTCGGCCTCGGCGGCGTCGGAGCGCTTCAGGAAGGCCCGGGCATTCTCGGCATAGGTGCGCAAGGCTGCCAGCGGCTGGTTGACCTCATGGGCAACGCCGGCGGTAATCTGGCCGAGTGTCGCGAGGCGGTTGGCCTTGGCTAACTCCTCTCTGACGTTTGACAGGCGCTCCTGCGCCCGGGTCCGCTTCGCCATCTCGGCGACGAGGCGTTGATTGGCGCCGGCGAGCTCGGCCGTCCGTTCGGCGACGCGTTCCTCCAACTCGGCCTTCGCCCGGGCGTCCGCCTCGCGCCGTGCCAGATTGTGCTGGCGGCGGCGCAGGGCGAAGGCGGCGAGCGCGGCGCCCGGCATCAGCACGAGCGCGACCAGCGCCTGCGATTGCGAGCGGCCGGAGGTAATCACCGCATCGACAGGCAGCAGCACCTCCAGTGCCCAGTCCGTCGTCGGAACGGGCTGGCGCATCTGGACATAGCGACCGGCGAGCGGGCTCAGCCCCTGTACCAGCTCTCCCTGCGGCCGCAGCGGCAGCAGCGTCAGCGGCGCTGCGCCGAACTGAAGCGAATCCCGGATCGCAGCTGCCGTCGCTGGGTCGAGCGGAGCCTCGACCCGGAAGCGCCAATCCTCGATCGTCGCGAGCAGCACCACGCCGCGCCGGTCGACGACATAGGTCTCACCGCCGAGAGCCCGCCAATCCGCCTCGACCCGGTCGAACTCGACCTTGACGACGATCACGCCGAGGCTCTGGCCGGCCTCCTCGATCCGCCGCGTGATATAGAGGCCTGGCCGCTGGCTGACCGTGCCGAGCGCGAACTGCTCTGCGCTTCCGGTGGCGACGGCCCCCCTGAAATAATCGCGGAAACTGTAGTCGCTGCCGACGAAGCTCGTCGGTTCGTTCCAGTTGCTGGCCGCGATCGCGACGCCATCGGGACCGAGCAGATAGATCACCGCGGCCCGCGCCTCGCGCGCGATGATCTCCAGCTTGAGGTCGAGCCCGTGCCGGCTGCCGCCGGCCAGCGCCTGCCTAACGTCCGGATCGCGGGCGAGGATGACCGGCAGGGCGCGCTGCTTTTCGAGTTCGCCGCGCAGGATGGCGAGAGCCAGCGTTCCCGCATCCTCGGCGCGGGCCTGCGTACCCGCGATGGCGCGGCTGCGGCCGATCTCGCCGGCGGCGAACAGCGACGCGATGGCGACCGCCGCTGCAGCCAGTCCGAAGACCAGCCAAAACAGCCTGGCAGTGCCTTTCCCCAGATCGAGCAATGGGCGGCTCATGCATTGTCGTTGTGCGGATTTCCGCACAAATCAAGAGGGGTGCGTGCGGGTTCTCGCCAGATGGTTTCAAGAAGAACGACCGCTCGTCCGCTAACATCTTGTTTTGTCGAATTTTTTGCATTTTCCGGCAGTTGGCACGCCGGTTGCCCAAGGGGCGCAGCGGTTTCGAACAAGAGCAAAACACCGCAGACCCAAGGAGCACATCATGGCGACTACGCTCGATCTCGCGCACGCCCAGCCGGCGGCGCGACCGAAGAAATTCTACCAGCAGCTCTATGTACAGGTCCTGTTCGCGATCGCGGTGGGCATCCTGCTCGGCCATTTCTGGCCGGAACAGGGCACGGCCATGAAGCCGCTCGGCGATGCCTTCATCAAGCTGGTGAAGATGATCATCGCACCGGTGATCTTCCTGACGGTCTCGACCGGGATCGCGGGCATGAGCGACATGCAGAAGGTCGGGCGCGTCGCCGGTAAGGCGATGATCTATTTCCTGACGTTCTCGACGCTCGCCCTGATCATCGGCCTCATCGTCGGCAATATCGTCCAGCCGGGCGCCGGGCTGCATATCGGCGCAGCCAGCCTGGATGCCAAGGCGGTGCAGGGCTATGCGGCCAAGGCGCATGACTCGAGCATCATCGGCTTCCTGCAGAACATCATTCCCGACACCATCGTCGGCGCCTTTGCCTCGGGCGATATCCTCCAGGTGCTGTTCTTCTCGGTGCTATTTGGCCTCTCGCTGTCGATGGTCGGCGAGCGCGGCAAGCCGGTGCTCGATTTCCTGCAGGCGCTCTCGACCCCGATCTTCAAGCTGGTCGCGATCCTGATGAAGGCGGCACCGCTCGGCGCCTTCGGCGCGATGGCCTTCACCATCGGCCGCTACGGTATCGGCTCCGTCGCCAATCTCGCGATGCTGATTGCAACCTTCTACCTGACGGCGGCGATCTTCGTGCTTGTCGTGCTCGGCGCCGTCGCCCGCTACAACGGCTTTTCGATCCTGGCGCTGATCCGCTACATCAAGGAGGAGATCCTCCTCGTCATCGGCACCAGCTCCTCCGAAGCCGCTCTGCCGAGCCTGATGGAGAAGATGGAGGCGGCTGGCTGCAAGCGCTCCGTCGTCGGCCTGGTCATCCCGACCGGCTATTCCTTCAATCTCGACGGCACCAACATCTACATGACGCTGGCTGCGCTGTTCATCGCGCAGGCGATGGACATCCATCTGCCGCTCGGCGACCAGATTCTGCTGCTGCTCGTCGCCATGCTCAGCTCGAAGGGCGCGGCCGGCATCACCGGTGCGGGCTTCATCACGCTGGCGGCGACGCTCTCGGTGGTTCCCGCCGTCCCGGTCGCGGGCATGGCGCTCATCCTCGGCATCGACCGCTTCATGTCGGAATGCCGGGCTGTGACCAACTTCATCGGCAACGCCGTCGCGACGATCGTGGTGGCGCGCTGGGAAGGCGAGCTCGATCAGGACCAGCTGCAGGCGGCACTGAGCGGGCACTCTCCGCTGGTGGTGGATGGCGAGGTGCTGGCGGTTCCGGCCGAGTAAGATCTGCGAAGGCCCGCAGCGCCATGCCCATACGGCGCTGCGGGCTCTTCTAGTATCTGTTGCGCTGGGTCACATCGCGGATCGCGGTCAACCCCGACAACGCCTGGGGTGACTTGTTCGCCTTGTAGAGCGCCTGGAAGACCTGGTCGGCGTCATCGAACCGACCGAGATTGAAATAGGACCACCCGCGCATCAGCATCAGGTCGGTGGTCTCGGGGGCATAGCGCGCGCGGCCCGAAAGCGTGACCAACGCTCCGTTGAAATCCTTGGCATCGTATTGCGCGTAAAAGCGCTCCGAGAGGAGCAGGGCCGAGAGCTCGTTGCGTCGCGCGACTGGCAGCGCTGCGCTGCTTGCCGCCGCGCTGGCCTCCGTCGTCAATCCCTGCTGGATCTTGGCATAAGCCAGGCCCGCGGCTGCATCGGCGGCGACCTGGGCACTGCCGCTGCGCCGCGCCGCCTCGAAGGCCTCCGCCGCCGCAACCGGGCGCTTGAGGTTAAGCAGGCACCAGCCGCGCTGCAGGGCGGCCGCACCAGACGAGCCGGCACCGCAACTGCCGCTGCTCGGGCGTGCCGCACTCGGTCGGGGGGACGCCGCCACGACCGCCGTGTCGTCTTGTGCCACCGCGCGACGAGGGCGCTCCGCAGGACTGACGGGGCGAGATATGCGTTCCACGGGCTCGACGGCGGGCTCTATCCGCGAAACCGGACGCGTATCGGGAGCCACGGGTCGATCCGCCTGGGGCGAGGGCCTTCTGCGCGCGGGATTGAGAATGTCGGCGATCCGCTGGGAACGACCGCCCCATTCGGTCATGAGGGCCCGCAGCCCGCCTTGATCGCGCAGGCGCTGGCGCACGAGCGCGAGTCCATAGGCTGCCGGCTCGTAGCCGCGGTCCCATGACAGAGCCGTCTCAAACCAGGTGCCGGCCGGCACGGTTTGTCCCGAGTTGTAGGCATACCAGCCGAGTGCCGCCGCTCCGGGTGCGTAGCGGTCCGTTCCGACCGTCTTGACGATGCGTTCGATCACGTTGCGCTCGAGCCGCAACGGCGGCTCCTGAGTGAGCAGCGCGGTGACGACATCGAGATAGGCCTTGCGGTTGGCGGCTCCGGCCTCCAGCCATTGCGCGCCGAGCGTCTCGGCCTCCTGGTATTTCCGCGTCGCGCCCAGAGCGAGCACCGCGCCTTCGGCGGCCTTGGCGCCGCCATTGCGCGTGAGCGCGGTCTGGAACCATGTCGCGGCCTTGGCCGGGTCGTTGTGGTGGAGGGCGTAGAAGCCGAGCAGTATCGGGTCGTCCGCCGTGGCGGCAGCGTTGGCGAGCGCCTCGATGCGGCGGATATCCTCTTGCGTTGCGGTCTGGGCCGGGTCGTCGGCCGCCTTGCCGATATGGCGTCGCGCGAGTTCGTCGCGGATGCTCGCGAATTCGTTCTGCCGCTCCTGTGCGAGGAGCGGGTCGACGAAATTCTCCGGCAGCGTGGTGATCACCTTCTGCATCGTGCCGATCCGCTCGGCCGGGTTGGTGCAGTTGGCGAGAACATAGGCGTAGGCGTCGCGCGCGCGTTCCGGCTTGCCGGTCTGGACGAAAGCCTCGCCGACGCGCCAGAGCGCATCGACATTGGCGCAGGTCAGCAGGGCCGGCGTCTCGGTGCCGAGGCGGATGACCTGTTCCCACTGCCGGGCGTTCGATGCGTTGACGAGGCGCTGGCGGGCCTCGGTCAGATCGAGCTGCGCGACGAGATCGGCCGGCGCACGCCAGTTCGGATCGGCGCTGCTGCGCTGCGCTATCGCGGCGCGCACCTCGCCGTATTTGCCGTCGGCGAAGAGCTTCCACATCCGTTCGAGTTCGGGGTCTCCGACCTGGCCCTGCGATGTCAGGTCGGTCGGTGGCCTCCACTCGGGATAGAGCGCGCGCAGCCTGGCGAGCTCGGCTTCGAAGCGGCGGGTGTCGCCCTGCGCCGCGAAATAGCGCAGCGCGGTTTCGTCGACCTTCTGCGGTTGCGGCTGGGACTGTGGCGGCGCAGCCGCTGGCCGGCCGGGCACGCTGGGAGCCTGCGCCAGTTCGATAGCTGTTTCCGAGCCCGGCGTGGCCGATTGCGCCTGTCCCTCAGCCTGCGCGGACCGAATCATGGATTGCGACGGCTTTACGTCCTGGCCGTAGCGACCGAAGGCATAAAACGCGACGCTCGATGCCGCGACGAGGATCAGGGTCGATTTCACATGCATTGCGGATACCTCTCGCTCAGCATGGAGAGGGAGAGAAGGTGCAGGGTCGACGGATAGTAGAGCGTCGGCTGGAAGGTTTTCAGCTCCTCCGGAATCGGGGTGCCGTCGAGCGCGCAGGCCATGGCGGCGGCCAGAATGCGATAGCCGGCATCGGCCAGCGGCTCGACCGGCTTGCCGCTGCGCACATCGATGACCGCGGTGCCGTCGGCCCAGGCCTGCCGGAACGGCGCGAGGCGTGCCTTCTCGCCCAGCCCCGCGCGCAGCAGATAAAGCGGGATGCGGATCGCGTTGTAGCCGAACTGTGCGGGGAAACCTTCGGCCGGCTTTGGCTCGGCCCTGATCGACAGCCATTCGGGCGCCAGCATCTTTCGCTTCGCCAGATCGTCGAGCAGCTTGAGCCCGCTTGCCTGGAGCTGCATCCAGACGGGCTCGCCGGTCAGCTGGGCCATGACCGGGAGGGCCTCGAACACCCAATAGGACGGGTTGATCACGGGGCCGTCGGCGCGATCCTTTTCCGAAAAGCCGACTGCGGCCGGCATCAGCCGGACATCGCTGCCGCGCTTCATGAGCGCCACCTTCGCCAGCGAGCGGGCGATCTGGCGCGCGGCGGCGGTATAGGCCGGCATGGTCCAGCGGCTGCCGGCGCAGGCGAGGGCGTGGGCGATCAGCAGATCGCCGTCGCTGGCGTTGTTGATGTCGCTGACGCGTGGGGTTGCCTTCGGATCCCAGCGCCACGCCGCAAGCCCGTCGTCCCGGATGAGGAGTTCGGTGCGGGTGAAGGCGAAGATGCTGGCGAAGGTGCTGCGGTCCCCCGCCAGGCATGCCAGCAGGAGCCCGTAGCCCTGGCTCTCGCTATGGCTGATCCCGCCATTCGCATCGTCGATGACGCGGCCCTCGGCCGTGACGAATTTCTGCCGGTACAGCGCCCAGGCATCGGCAGGCACGGTCGCCTGCGCGTTGGAGAGGAAGCCGAAGAAGGTTGCGGCCAGCACGGCGAGAAAACGTTTCATGATCGACGCCCCAACCGTCCGAGCATGAGCGAGGTTCCAATGCCCAGCCCGATGCAGGCCGTGAGGAGGGCCAATGCGTAGATCCCGATATTGCTCGACATCCAGTTGGCGAAGACCAGCCGCATATTCGCCAGGCTGAAAGGCCTGGTCATGACGAAGGAGGTGCTGTCCGCGGAGATGATGTGGGCTTCCTGGGCACCGCGAAAGGCAGTGATCTTGCCGGCCATGCCCGCCCAATTACCGGGCGAGACGATCCTGTCCACCGTGCTTTCCAGCGCCTCCTCGCGGCGGGCGATGAAGGCGGTCCAGACCTGCCTCGTATCCGGGTCGGCCGCCTGGACGGCGATGAGATCGGTGCCCTCAGCCGGCTCGTAGAGCGTGGGCGCGCGCGAGGGGGTACGCAGCTGCGCGAAGGACAGGTCGAAGGTTCGCTGGAGCCATTGGTCGAAGGCGATGAAATAGCGTGCGAGCGGGCCGCCCAGCGAACCGCGCCAGCGCTCGCGGACGCCTTCCGTGGTCGGTGCCGCGCCGCCGGACGCTTCCGGCGTCGCTTGCCGGCCCTGCAGCCGGTTGATCACCGCATCGAAGACGGCGGCGCCTTCCGCATCCGGCGTCACCACCACGGCATCGGCGCGCAACGGCCAGGTCGCACGGACGTTGTCGGCGATGCCTACGCGCGGGAGCAGGCCGGCCGGCAGCTGTCCGGCGGCGCCGACGATCAGGACGGGCCGGTCCCCAACGGCCGCGGTGCCCGCCAGCACATCGACGGCGAGCGGCCGGCTGGCGCGCTGGGCGATGTGCGCCAGCAATGTCGTCGCGGCGCTGAGATTGGCGGGGTCCTGCCGGCCCATGATCAGCGCGACCCGCGATGCGACCGAATAGGGGAAGCCGGTGCCGGCGACCGCCGCGAGATTGGGGCTCACGCCGATCTTGGCGAAGTCGGGGATGGCAAGCGCGGTCGTGTCGAACAGCGCGAAGCGGCTCTTGCCGGGCAGTGTCGCCCCCGGCCCGCAGGCCAGGTCCGATTTCGTCACGGTGACGGTCTCGAACCAGACTTCGTTGACGCCTGGGCGGAAATGCCGAAGCGGCACGGTGATCGGAAACTGCTGGAAGAGACCGCCCGTTGCGGCATTGAGCGGCACGGTCGCGGCGACGTTGCCGTTGACGAAGATCTCGATATGGCTGTCGCCTGGAAGGACCTCGTTCGAGTAGGCACCATCCAGATAAAGCGTCGCCTCGCCATAGGCGTTGGCATAGAAGTCGCCGGGCATCGCGACGACCGCACGCACGCGCATGCGGCGCCCGGACGATTCCTGGGTGGCGATGCCGAGCTCGGAGAACCGCACCACCTGCCGGTCGGAGATGAAGGGCGCATCGGGCACGTGCCAGCTTGCGGTATCCATGGTCTTGCGGTTGATGTTGGCGGGCCGGGAAACCGGCGCGGTCAGGATCTTGCCGACGATCGCGTCGAGATCCGGCCAGCTTTCGCCGGTGACAAGCAACATGTCGGCGCCCTTCTTCGGGCTCGGCACGAAGCCGAGGAAGCTGCGGCCACCGGCTTCGGCGGGCAGCGCTCCCAGCAGGGCGCGTATCTCTTCGTTCGTGCCGAGTGCGACGGTCAGCGTCCCCGGGCGGACACGGTCCGGCATTTGTTCGGAGACTTTCACCGCCACCTGGCCATAGCGGCCGCGCAAGGCGAGTGCCTGTGCGACGGCGAAGATGCTGTTCGCCGAAATGGCGCGCGAGGCGCCGGGCGCGACGATGACGATCGTGGTCTGGCCGCCCTCGTCGGCGCCGATGGCCGGCAGATCGTCGATGCCGCGCAGGCGGAACTGCTGCGCGTTCGGGCCCTTGAACGTCAGCCGGGTGCCCGCGCCGTCGATCCGGGTCCACAACTCATAGGTCGAGGCGACCGTGCAGTCCGTCCGATGCCGCTGCAGGACTTCGAAGCTGATCGTGTTCTGCCCCGGCCGGAGCAGGCCCTTGCGAACCGCGGTGGAGCTATGCTTGAGGCGATCGGACGAGGCGATGGGCACCTCGATGATCCGCTCGCCATTGAGGCGAACGGCTAGCCGCGAAACCTCCGGCATCACCACGAGCGCGTTCTGGAAGGCGACGTCGAGGCTCAGATCGGTTCCGGCTTCGTCCTGAGACAGGTAAAAGGCCCAGCTGCGCGTGTCGCTTTCGCCTTCGAGCGTGACACGCGACGCAGGCAGCAACGGCTTGAACGCGAAAGCCGGAGCCGGGGGCGGCGCCGCCTCCCGCGATGGAGCGGGGGCAGGGGCCGCAGGCGGCGGCGCGGCCGGCTGCTGGCTCGGCGGGGCGATCATGAAGGGCGCCGGGGCGGGAGCAGGCGACGGCGCCTCCTGTGCCGAAAGATGCGGGATCAGCCCCAGCGCCAGCGGAGCGATCGCAGCCGCGAGAAGGGGTATCCCGAACCGCTTCATTCCGCCGCTCCCGGCCGCGAGGGAGAACGGGAAAACCGGTAGAGACCGAAGAAATAGGACAGGCCGCGGCTGGTCTGGAAGACCGCCATCCGCAGGAAGCGCAGCGTGCCGTAGATCACGCCCATGTTCTGGCGCCGCGCCTTCTGGAACTGGCTCCAGTTATCGGCGTCGGAGAATGCGAGGTCGGCGATGATCCGGCTGTGCAGCGGTTCGCTCGGCTCGTAGCTGCAACCCAGCATCAGCCCCTTGTCGTCGGGAGCAAGGCGCATGACGCGTACGGGCAGCGAGCCGCGCGGCATGTCGATCGTCGTCTCGAACGAAACCTGCCCGACGGTGCCGACCGGCACCTTGTCGAAATCCTTCGACATCACGCGGATGGCGATGCCGTCGACCGAGACGTTCTCCGTGACGACCGGGGCAGTGCGGCCGTCGATGGTGATCTCGCCGCGGCGCTTCACGGCAAAGCGACGCGCGGCGCGCCCTTCCGGCCGCTCGGAGACGACGCCGAGCGCACAGCCCGCCATCAGCAGGTTGAGGATGTTCCACAGCCCCACGACCAGGGTCGTGTCGGCATTGTACGGCTCCGCCACCGTGCGCCAGTAGGTGGCGATGACGCCGAGAAACAGCACGGCGAAGATGATGAAGAACGGTTTGCCGAGCTCGGAAACGCGCCTGCTTTCGAGCGACTCGTTCTTCGCCGTGACCTTGAAGGTCGGCTTGGTCGGCCTCAGCAGCACCGAGATCACCGCCGGCAGCAGGTAGACCGACTGGATGAACTCGTAGAGCTCGGAGATCCACGGCCAGCGATAGCGGCCGTAGAGATAGTTCTGCATCATCAGGTTCACCACCATGTAGCTGAGCACATAGGCGATGAACTCGGCGCCCGAGGCAGTGAAGATCTCCAGGCCGAAGAACAGATAGAACAGCGGCGCGATCAGGAAGGTCAGCCGCGCGAAGGGGAACAGCCAGAACAGGGCCGAAGACGAGTAGCAGAGGCGCTGCGGCAGGGAGAGGCCGCTCTTGAACATCGGGCGGTGGAACAGCAGGATCTGCATCATGCCCTGGGCCCAGCGCGAGCGCTGGCCGATGAAGCTGGTGAAGGTCGCCGGCTGAAGCCCCGCGATGAGCGGCTTGTCGACATAGACGCTGTGCCAGCCGGTGGCATGCAGGGTGATCGCCGTCTCGGCATCTTCCGTGATGCTGCGCCCGGAGAAGCCGTTCGTCGTCTCCAGCGCGGTGCGGCGCAGGACCGCGGCCGAGCCGCAGAAGAACGAGGCATCCCATTTGTCGAGGCCGCGCTGGATGATGCCGTAGAACATCTCGTTCTCGGAGGGCATCATCTTGAAGGTCTTGAGATTGCGCTCGAGCGGGTCGGGATTGATGAAGAAGTGCGGGGTCTGGACGAGGAAGAGCTTCGGGTCCTGCCCGAAATAGCCGACCGTCTCGGTCAGGAAGCTGCGCGCCGGGGCATGGTCGGCGTCGAAGACGACGATCAGCTCGCCTTGCGAGTTGGCGATGCCGTTGTTGAGATTGCCGGCCTTGGCGCTGATGTTGCGCTCGCGCGTCAGATAGGTGACGCCGAGGCCTTCGCACAGCGTCTGCAACGTCGCGCGCCGCTCCCGCGCGGCGCTGGCCCCGACGAAGTTGTCGGCATTGCATTTCTCGTCGGTGCCGCCGTCGTCGAGCAGAAACACCTTCAGGCGGCCTGCCGGGTAGTCCATCGCCAGTGCCGCCGAGAGCGTCGTCGCCAGAAGCTCCGCATCCTCATTGTAGGAGGGAACGAAGACATCGACCGTCGGCGCGTTCTCCGGGTCGATCGGCGGCGTCTTGCGCTTGGGCAGCGGCATCGCGACGACGAACAGGCTGAGGAAGAGCATGCCGATATTGTAGAGCTCGGCGAGATAGACGATCAGGCCGGGGATGAAATCCTCGAGCTGGTTGACCGGCGGCAGGGTGCTGGTGGTGCGCCAATAGATGTAGCGCAGCACGATGGCGGTCCCGAGGCCCAGCGCGATCAGCCGCCAGACGCCGTAAGGCCTCAGGAATTTGAGGATGATCATCGCGGCGACGACGATCGCGCCGGCGATCAGATGCGCCTGCAGGCTGATCGGCAGCGTGATGAGCACCACGACCACGATCGCGGTGATGGCCCAGAAGATGACGTAGCTGGCTGTTCGCATCAGGCGTCCGGCAATCTGGGGTTACGCTCAGGGCGCGGGCGGCGGTGGAACGGTCGGATATCCTTCGAGAGGCTTGTCCGGGATGGGCTCGGGGGCTTCCTCTATGCGGCGCTCGGCGCGCGGCGCCCGTGCGGGGCGCGGCCGTGCGACGGGCTGCTGCTCGAAGGCATCCGCGGCGGAGGCCTGCGGCACCGGATAGATCGGTGCGCCGGCCCTTCCGAGCTCCGGCGCGGGCGCAGGCGCGTCACCGATCGGGTTCCAGCCCGGCCGCCGCAGCGAGGCGTTGATCGAATAGCTGTAGGCGAGGCGCAGCAGGCTCGCTTCCGTGGCGACGGGGTCGCAGACGCGGATGCGGACCGAGATCACGCCCGATCTCGGCAGGAATATGCTGTCTCCGTTCGCCATGCGCTGCCAGGCATAGAGGCAGGCCTCGCCGCCCGCTCCACGTCCGAAGGCGTAGCCGAAGGGGCCGAACTTGTTCTGGACGAAGACGGCTGCCGGGGCCATGGCGACGCCGGGCAGGCGCTCTTCCATCTCCTGTGCGATGGCGAAATCGTCGATGCTGGGTTCCCTCAGCAGATTGCCCTCGACACCCATGCTGTCCGGGAGATCGGCGGCGGTCAGGAAGGCGACGTGGATCGCGTTCTCGCCAGGCGTGCGCCCGCGCGTCGCCAGGGAAACCACCTGCGAAACGGCGTTGTCGTAGCTGCGCTGCGTCACCCCGGTCACGGGGAGGCTGCCGGGCGGAGGCAGGGCCAGCGCCCTGCCGACATCGACGGTGACGGCTCGCGACGCGCTCATCAGCTCGGAAGTGGAGAGCTTCTGCTCGCCGCAGCCGGCTCCAGCCAGACCCAGGCAGGCTGCTGCTGTGTATATCGCCATGCGCCTAGGCGCCGGGCATCGCCTGGGCTGAGGCGGCCTCGAAACACTCATCGGCGAGCCGGTCGATGTCTGCTCGGCATCGTCATGTCTTGACCACTGGTTAATACAGGTTAACGCGCCGTTACCTTCGACCGTGTGACCGCAATACGACCGTCAGGCTCGAACCCCCGACCGCAATACAGATGATTCGCGAGATTATTCCAACCTTGGATCTTTGCCGGACGGAGCGTCCAGGGCGCGATGCCATGGCGATCAGGCGGTGCGGAGAGGCGCTTTCGTCCGATGATGACGGCCCGCCGACCAGCCGCATGGATTGATAAAGTGGTCGCTTCCGGGCGCCCGCACTTTGAAAACACCTGTTGAGAAGACGTCAGGCCGACAAATCAAGGATCGCACGCGAGCCAAATCGCCATGCAAGAACGGTCGATGAGACTGCAGGCGATGCAGGGCGGCCCGGGGCGTTCAAGTACAAAGCCTTGAGGGATACCGATTCTGCTATCCTCGCCATGGGCGCGGCATTTCCGCCGCGGGCTTGCGCCGCCGCGCCGGGCGCGGCAACAATGGCGGATGATCAGGATATCGATAGCTGCAAGCGCCGTTGCCATCCTCGTGGCAGGCTGCGTCTCGTCCCCGCCGCGACCGGTCTCGGGCGCGCCGGCTGCCTCGTCCAAGCGGATCGTTCGAGACAGCTTCCAGCTGATCCTGCCGGACGGCACGCGCGTGAACCCGGACTCGACCGGCGGCTTCGAACTGCCCAACGGTGATTACGTCAAGCGCGATCCCGGCGGCGCGCTCATCCTGCCGACAGGCGCACGTTGCCTGCCCGACCAAGGCGGATATCTCTGCCCGTGATCGCGTAAGTCAGGCCACGGCGGCCGGGAATGATCCTTTCGCCTTGGGCGCTTGATCGCAATGCACCGCTCGAATGCGGCGCCGAGTCAGCCTCTGTGCTGCTGCGATGCCTTGCCGTCTGCTGCCGCCGTTTCGGCGGCCTGCTGGCGTGACGGCGACGATGTGTTCTCGTCGTCGAGCACATGGTTGTGGCTGCGGTAGGCCCATATTTCCTTGGCCGCTTCCCAATGCTCGCGGTCGCGGCCTTCGGGTTGGCCGTCCTTCATCCACAAGCCGTAGGCGATCTTCCTGATCTCGCGTTGTTCGTCCTGCATGGGTCGTCTCCATGACCGTTCCCCGTCGCGCGGCGGGGGATTTTGGCCTCAGGGAGTGCAACGGTCCTGCCGTGCAGGAGATCAACGGCATGGGGCGCGCGCTGTTCCGTCGCCGACCTCAGATTGAGGAGCGGCGGCGGGGCCAGGTCTCAGGCCTTGGCCGGGGTCAGTGCGGCGTCGGCGGACGGCTCCGCTTTCGGCTGAGCGGGGCGGCGCGCATAGCGCTGTGCCAGCACGGCGCAGGCGAAGAGCTGCGCCTGGTGGAAGAGCATCAGCGGCAGCACGATGAGGCCAAGCGCCTGGCCGGGGAAGAGGATGTTGGCCATCGGGATGCCGCTCGCCATGCTCTTCTTCGAGCCGCAGAAGACGATGGCGATCTCGTCTTCCTTCGAGAAGCCGAGGCGACGGCTGACGATGGTCGTGATCGCCAGCACCACCGCGAGCAGGACCATGTCGAGCAGGAGGATGAGGCCGAGATCGCCGAGCGTGACCCGCGACCAGATGCCGGCAACCATGCCCTCGCTGAAGGCGGCGTAGACGACGAGAAGGATCGAGCCGCGGTCGACGATAGAGATCGGCGCCTTGTGGCGCTGAAGGAAGGGCCCCACCCAACGGCGCAGCAGCTGGCCGGCGACGAAGGGCAGGAGGATCTGCAGCGCGATGCTCTCGACCGCCTTCGTGCTGAAGCCGCTGCCATGCGAGTCGAGCAGCGCGACGACAAGCAGGGGCGTCAGCACGATGCCGAAGAGGTTGGAAACCGAGGCGCTGCACAGCGCCGCAGCGACATTGCCCCGCGCGATCGAGGTGAAGGCGATCGAGGACTGCACGGTCGAGGGCAGGATGCAGACGAAGATCAGCCCGGCCACGAGCTCCGACGGCAGCCAGCCACCGAAGAGGCGCGTCAGCAGGAGGCCGAGCAGCGGGAAGAGCACATAGGTGCTGGCGAAGACCAGCGATTGCAGCCGCCAGTGCAGCAGCCCCTCCCAAACGGCCAGCGGCGAGAGGCGCGCCCCGTAGAGGAAGAACAGCAGGGCGACCGCCACTGTGACGGCATCGTTGGAGATCTCGGCACCGATCCCGCGCGCCGGCAGGATGGCGGCGACCGCGACGGTCGCCATCAGCGCAATCAGATAAGGGTCTATGCCGAAGCGGGCGAGGGTGCGGCGGATCATCTGCGGTCCTTCAGGTGAGGTGTCGCTTTCTAATCCTTTCTGGCTTTATTTTGATCCGGACTGGACATGATATCGCTCATCATGAATCATGATGACATGAAGCCGCTCGATCCCGTCCTGTTACAGAGCTTCCTCAAGGTCTGCGAGACGCTGAGCTTCACCGAGGCCGCGCGCCAGCTCGGTCTCCGCCAGTCCTCGGTCAGCCAGCATGTCGCGCGACTGGAGAAGAGGGTCGGGCGGCGGCTATTGGCGCGCGACACCCATGTAGTGCGCCCGACGCCGGATGGCGACGCCATCCTGCCCTTCGCGCGGGAGGTTCTGGAGGCCGGCAGCCGGATCGAGCGCTATCTCAAGGGCTCGACGCTGCGCGGGCGGCTCCGGCTCGGAGTCTCCGAAGACTTCGCCTATACGGCGCTGCCGGACATCCTGGCCGAATTCGCCATGCAGCATCATGCCGTCGATCTCGAACTGACGGTCGGCCTCAGCGGCCTGCTCTACGAGCAATACGACGCCGGCGATCTCGACCTGATCTTCGCCAAGCGCCGCAAGGGCGACGAGCGCGGGGAAGTCGCTTGGCAGGAACGCCTCGTCTGGATCGGGCGGCCGGGTGCAAGATTGGTCGAGCAGCGCGAGGTGCCGCTGGTGCTCTATCCGCCGCCGAGCATTACGCGCGTCCATGCGATCGAGACGCTGGAGCAGGCCGGGTGCGCCTGGCGCGTTGCCTGCACCAGTGGTAGCCTCGCGGGCCTGCGCGCGGCGACGGTGGCGGGGCTCGGCATCACCGCCCATTCGGCCCGGCTGATTCCGCCGGGACTGGCCGAGGTCGAGCCGCGCGAGGCGCTGCCGACGCTCGGGACGATCGAATTCGTCGTCATCGGCGGACAATCGCGTCAAGAGGCGGCGCGGGCGCTCGCTGCCAGCATCCTGTCGGGTGCGGGGCGCCTCCTTCCTTCAGTGCCGACGCGGCGCGGCAGGAAGGTCTAGCTACGCATGCTCTGCGTCCAGCGAGGCGCATCTTCAGCGAGGCTCCTCACGTCGGAAGCATCGTGGTTCGGAACGGATATCGCTCCGCCGTTGTCAAACACGAAAGGAACTTCGTGGTAGCGAATACGGAGGTTCATTCGGGGGAGGAACCGATGCCTGTCGTGCTGATGTTCGCTGAGAGTTTGCGCCGCCACATCGGCCTCATCATCGTCGCTATATTCACGCTCGGTATCGCCATGCTCGTCAGCGACGAGACGAAGAACAGCCTCGACATGGACGGCGTCAGGATATTCGCCGGCTATCTTGGAATTGCGATCTGGTGTCTCGCCAGCCTCTATGCGGCGCATCGGCTGGTGTGGCTCGCCCTCGTCGCGCGCGATCCTTCGCCACTCAGGACATTCCTGAAGCCGTGCAAGAGCTTCCTCCTGGATGGCCCGCGCATGGCCAATTTTGTCGTGGGAATGGCGGCCATTACGGCCTTCGTTGCGGGGTTCGGCGTCCTCAAGGGCGCGATCGCCTTGCTGAACCCATTCAAATGGGACGTCGCATTCTCCGATATCGATCGCGGGCTGCATTTCGGCCGGTTGCCGCATGAATACTTCTGGTGGCTGATCGAATGGCCGGTGGGCATTTGCATCGTCAATCTCTTCTATAATCTGTGGTTCTTCATCATGATCGGAACCATTCTGATCACCGTCGCCGCTCGCGAAGATGCGCCCCTGCGCCAACAATATCTCATGACGTTCATGGCGATCTGGCTCG
This sequence comes from Bosea sp. NBC_00550, assembly GCF_026020075.1. Taxonomy (NCBI): domain Bacteria; kingdom Pseudomonadati; phylum Pseudomonadota; class Alphaproteobacteria; order Hyphomicrobiales; family Alloboseaceae; genus Allobosea; species Allobosea sp. NBC_00550. The sequence continues at coordinate 3,041,178 of NZ_CP102772.1, read as the reverse complement.
TCGCGGGGTTCTTCATCGCCACCGTCTTCTCTTCCGCCGGACCCTGCTTCTTCGAGGATCTGGGCCTCGGCGACCGCTACAAGCCGCTCATGGATGCGCTGGCGCGCTCATCCAAAACCTGGCCGATCTGGGCGTTGTCTACCCAGGACATGCTATGGGAAGGCTATACGGGCGAACGCCCGGGCGCGCTCGGGATCAGCGCCTTCCCCTCCATCCATGTGGCGACTTCGGTCCTGTTCGCCCTGTATTACAGCGAACGCCGGAAGCTCGTCGGGGTTTTCATGTGGATCTTCGCCGTGATCATTATGATCGGCTCGGTCGTCCTCGGCTGGCACTATGCGGTCGACGGCTATACGGGCGCGATCCTGGCCTGGATCATTTGGCGAGTCGTCGGAGTCTACACGCAGCGCAAGGCTGGTGTCGTCGAAGCGAGCGTCCAGCCGGCCTGATCGCGAGAACACGGCTTTCCGGATGCCTCGGTAGCCGCAGGCCCTAATCCCGCGCCAGCGCGACCACCGGGTCGAGGCTCGCGGCGTTGCGGGCCGGCAGGAAGCCGAAGGTCAGGCCGATCAGCGTCGAGCAGGTGATGGCGACGGCGAAGGCCTCGCCCGAATAGATGAAGCTCACCTGAGAACCCGACGCCTCGAACGCAAAGCCGATGGCGAGCGCCAGCCCGATTCCGAGCGCGCCGCCGATGAAGCAGACCAGCGACGCCTCGATCAGGAATTGCTGGAGGATGTCGCCGCGGCGCGCGCCGACGGCCATGCGAAGGCCGATCTCGCCGGTGCGTTCGATGACCGAGACCAGCATGATGTTCATCACGCCGATGCCGCCGACCAGGAGCGAGATCACTGCGATCGAGGAGATCATCAGCGTCAACGTCGCGGTGGCGCTGGTGATGGTGTTGCGGATCTCGTCCTGGTTCAGGATGAAGAAGTCCTTGGTGCGATGGCGATGGGTCAGGAGTTCCGTCACGGCCTCCTGCGCCGCCGCCATCGGTGTCTCGTCGTCGATGCGCAAGGTGATGCTGCGCAGCGAGAGATCGCCGAGGAAGCGACCCTGGACGGTGGTGTAGGGCAGGAAGACCTGCGGGTTCTGGCTGCCGCCGAAGCCGCCCTGCTGCTGGCGCATCACGCCGACGATGCGGCAGGGCACGGAGCCGATCAGGATCACCGTGCCGATCGGATCGGCCGGACCTTGCGGGAAGAGCACGCCCTGCGCGTTCTCGTCGATGACGACGTCCTGCGAGAGCGTGCGGACGTCCGACGCGTCGAAGAAGGAGCCGCGCGCCAGGACGCTGCCGCGCACGTCGAAATAGCGTTCGCTGACGCCGTTGACCTGCGCGGTGGCCTCGATATTGCCGAAGCGGATCGTCGCGCTGGTCGTCACCGTCGGCGTCACGCTCGCGGCATAGGGCTGGGCAGCGAGGACCTGAGCGTCGAGCACGGTCAGGGTTCGGACCCGGCCGGAGCGCAAATCGCCGAAGCCGGCGCCGGGGAAGATTTCGAGCGTGTTGGTGCCGAGGCCGGAGATGTTCTGCAGCACGTTGCGCTTGGCGCCCTCGCCGAGCGCGACGACGCTGACGACGGCCGCGATGCCGATGACGATGCCGAGCATGGTCAGGGTCGTGCGCAGCTTGTGGGCGGCCATGGCGCGCACCGCCATGCCGAACGCCTCCTTCAGCCGGCCGAAGGCGGCGCGCAGGCGCCCGGCCGGCGGCGGGACGGGGGAGGGCGGAATCGCGGCTTCGGACTGAGGCGCCGTGCGCCGGTCGGCGACGATCCGGCCGTCGCTGAGCTCGATGATGCGATGGGCGCGCGCTGCGACATTCATGTCGTGAGTGACGAGAATGACGGTGTGGCCCTCGCGGTTGAGCTCCTCGATCAAGGCGAGCATCTCCTCGCCGCTCTTGCGGTCGAGCGCGCCGGTCGGCTCGTCGGCAAGGAGGACGCGGGCGCCGTTCATCAGCGCGCGTGCGACCGAGACGCGCTGCTGCTGGCCGCCCGAGAGTTCGGAGGGCCGGTGCGTCGCACGGGTGGCGAGGCCGAGTCGCTCCAGCAGCATGGCGGCGCGTTTCTGGCGAGGGCCGGGCGTGATGCCGGCATAGATCGCGGGCACCTCGACATTGGCCAGTGCCGTCAGTTCCGAGAGCAGGTGGTAGCGCTGGAAGACGAAGCCGAAATATTCGCGCCTGAGCCGCGCGAGCTCGTCGGGATCGAGGTCGCGGGTCGGGCGCCCGTCGATCTCGTAGGTGCCGCCGGTCGGCCGGTCGAGGCAGCCGATGATGTTCATCAGCGTCGACTTGCCGGAGCCGGACTGGCCGACGATCGCGACTATCTCGCCCGCTTCGATGACGAGATCGGCGCCGTCGAGCGCGGATACGGTCGCTTCGCCGCTGCCGAAGTCGCGCCGCACGCCTGCGAGACGGATGAGCGGCACGCCCATCTCAGAACCCGAAGGCCGAACGGGGGCGCCGGGTCTGGCGCGTGGCGTCCGGGCCGCCGGCGCTGCGGGTGGTGACGACGCGCTCGCCCGCCTTCAGCCCCGAGCTGATCTCGGCGACGATCTTGTTGTCGAGCCCGACGGTGACCTTGCGCTGCTCCGGCTTGCCGTCCGGGCCGAGGACATCGACGAAGGTATTGGGTCCGCGGCGGCGTATGGCCGTGGAGGGCACGGTGACGACGTTCTGCGCCCGGCCGACGATGACCGTGACCTGCGCGGTCATCGAGGTCATCAGGCGCCCGTCCGGATTCGGCACCTCGAAGAGGGCGTTGTAGTAGACCGCGCTGGTGCTCGTGGATGAGGAACTGCTGGCGGCGGAGGAGCTCGTGGCGTTCTGCGTCTTCAGCGTGTCGGGGGCTGGCTCGACGAAGGAGATCTTGCCGGGGAAGCGCTGTTCCGGCGCGCCGAGCACGCTGAAATAGACCTCCTGCCCGGCCTTCACTCTGAGCACGTCGGCTTCCGAGATCTTGGCCTTCACCGTCATCGTCGAGACGTCGCCGAGCACGACGATGGTCGGCGCCGACTGGACGGAATTCAACGTCTGGCCTTCCTGGGCGACGACGGCAAGCACGGTGCCGGCGCTCGGCGCGGTGATGCGGGTATAGCCGAGATTGGCACGGGCGTTCTCGACCTTGACCTGGCTCGAGACGATCTGCGCGTCGAGCGCTTCGATCTGGGCGCCGGTCGTGTTGACCGTCATCTCGGCGTTCTCGTAGGCGTCGCGCGAGACGGCGTTCTGGCCGATCATCTGCTTCTGCCGGGCGAGCACGGCCTGGGCATAGACGAGGCTGGCCTTGCGTTCCGTGCGCTGCGCCTTGAGCGCGGCGAGATCGGCCTCGGCCGAGCGCAATGCGTTCTGCAGGGTGACGCCGTCGATCTCGGCGATCAGATCGCCCGCCGCGACGTTGTCCCCGAGTTTGACCTTGAGCGAGACGACGCGGCCGGTCGCCTGCGCGCCGACGCTGACCTGCCGGATCGGCTCGAGCGCGCCGGAGGCGAGCACGGCTTCCTCGACATTGCCCATCGTCGCCTCGACGCTCGGGAGGCTGACGGCCTCGGCCGGCGTGGCCTGCCGAGCCTGCCGAGCCTGCCAGACATAATAGCCGCCGGCGGCCGCGACGATCAGGGCAGGGAAAAGGAGGCGGCGCAGCCTCATGGTTGCGGTTCCTCTATGGGAATGAGGCGCGGGCGCGGCCCGGTTTCGCCGTCGATCACGGCGGGCACGGAGACCGCGACGGGCCTGAGCCAGCCGCCGCCCAGCGCCTTGTTGAGAGCGATGAACTGGGTGACGAGCGCGACCCTACTCTGGATCAGCGATTCCTCGGCGCCATATTCCGAGCGCTGCGCTTCGAGCACATCGAGGAAGCTGACATTGCCGGAGGCATAGAGCGCACGGGACAACCGCGCCGCCTCGCCCGAAGCGCGGGCTGCTTCCGACAGGCTGCCGAGCCGGAGCCTTTCCTGCCGCAGCCCGACCAGCCCGTTCTCGACATCCTGCAAGGCGGTGAGCACGGCGAGCCTGAACGCCGCGTCCTGTCGGTCTCGCTGGGCCCTGGCCGCATCGACCGCCGCCGCCAGCTCGCCGCCGTTGAAGATCGGCACGCTGAGGCTGGGGCCGATCGACCAGCCGATGGCGCTGTTCTTGGCGAGGTCGCCGAGCTTCAGCGCCGAGGTCGAGATGCTGCCGGTCAGCGAGACCGACGGGTAGCGGTTGGCCTCCGCCTGGCCGATGCGCGCGGTCGCCTGTGCGAGCAGGCGCTCGGCCGAGCGGACGTCCGGGCGGCGGCGCAGCACATCGGCGGGAATGCCGGCGCGCGGCGGTGCCGGCGTCGCGGGCACCGCGGCAGGGCGGGCGAAGTAAGGAGCCATCGCGGCCGGCGGGCGGCCCGTCAGCACGGCAAGCCGATGCTGGTTCTGGGCGAGCGAGGTTTCCAGCAGGGGAATCTGCGATTCCGTGCTCGCGGCCTGGGCGGTGGCGCGGGAGGTGTCGATGGCGGAGATGTCGCCGGCCCGAAAACGGGTGCGAGTGAGCGCCTCGGTCTCGCGCTGGGTCCGCGCCGTGCTGCGGGCGAGCGCGATCCGCGCCTGCAGGCCGCGCGACTCGACATAGGTCGAGGCGACATCGCCGATCAGCGTCAGCATGACGGAGTCCAAGTCGTCGAAGGCGGCGTCCGTGCCGTATGTCGCGGCCTCGACGGCGCGGTCGCGGGCGCCGAACAGGTCGATCTCCCAAGACGCGTCGAAGCCGGCGCGGAAGCTGTTGCGGGTCACGAGAGCCGAGCGCGAGCGGCTGGCGGTGGCGCCGCCATCGACCTGCGGGAAGAGCGCGCCGACCGCCTGCTCGCGCGCGGCACGGGCATCGCGGATGCGGGCCTTGGCTTGCGCGACATCGAGATTGCCGGCGATGGCCTGATCGATCAGCGCATTGAGCGTGGGGTCGCGGAGGCTGCGCCACCATTCGGATGGCTTCGGCGCCTTCGGCCCGCTCGTCGTCGCGCTCCAGCGCTGCGGCATGTCGAGCGTGGGCGGCGTGTAGTCCGGCCCCACGGCACAGGCGCCAAGACTCAACGCCAGCATCAGCAGGGTTGCGGAGCGAATCATCGCGGCCACAATGCCGCGAAAACCCGAGGCCGCCAGCCTTTCACCCCGTCCATGCGCAATATTTCGTCCCTATGGCAATCCTGCCAGTAAAGGGGCGGAGATTGCAGCTAGATGGCCATGCGATGCGAAAGCGTCTTGATCGTCATGTAGTGCGACAGGCCCTCGGCCCCGCCCTCGCGGCCATAGCCGCTATCCTTGACGCCGCCGAAGGGCACCTCCGCGACGGAGGCTTCCAGCGTGTTGATCGAGACGTTGCCGGCCTCGATGCCTTCGGCGATCTGGTCGGCGCGCGCGGCGGAATGCGTGAAGGCGTAGGCGGCGAGGCCGAAGGGCAGCGAGTTCGCCTTTTCGAGGGCTTCCTCGACCGAACGCACCGGGTTGATCAGCGCCATCGGGCCGAAAGGCTCTTCGCGCATGGCACGGGCATCGTCCGGCAGATCGGCGATCACCGTCGGCGGGAAGAAATAGCCGCGATTGCCGAGCCGCTCGCCGCCGGTGAGCACGCGGGCGCCGCGAGCGCGGGCATCGGCGGCGAGGGTTTCCAGCGCCTCGATGCGGCGGTGGTTGGCGACCGGGCCCATCTGCGTCTCCGAGTCGAGGCCGTTGCCGACCGTCACCGCCTGCGCCTTCTCGACGAAGGCCTTGGTGAAGCGCTCGTAGATCGATTCCTGCACGAAGAAGCGCGTCGGCGAGGTGCAGACCTGGCCGGCATTGCGGACCTTGCGGGTGGCTGAGAGATGGCCGGCGGCGACGGGGTCGACATCGTCGCAGACGATGACGGGGGCGTGGCCGCCAAGCTCCATCAGCACGGGCGTCATGTGGCGCGCGGCCAGCTCCGAGAGGTGCTTGCCGACGGCGGTCGAGCCGGTGAAGGCGACGAGGCGGGTCTGCGCCTGCGGGATCAGATAGCTCGAGATCTTGGCCGGCACGCCGAAGACGAGGTTGAAAACGCCGGGCGGCACGCCGGCATCGTGCAAGGCGCGGGCGATGTGGAGGGCGCCGGCCGGCGTCTCCTCCGCCGCCTTGATGATGATCGAGCAGCCCGCCGCGAGCGCGCCCGCGATCTTGCGGCAGGGCTGGCTCATCGGGAAGTTCCAGGGCGAGAAGGCCGCCACCGTGCCGACCGGCTGATGCATCACGACATAGCGGATGCCGGGCTCGCTCGGTATGACGCGGCCATAGGCGCGCTGACCCTCGGCCGCATCCCATTCGAAGAACTCGCAGCCGCGGACCACCTCAAGCCGCGCCTGCGCCAGCGGCTTGCCGTGCTCCAGCGTGATCGCGAAGGCGATCTCCTCGACACGCTCGCGCATCAGCGCGGCAGCCTTCAGCATGATCTCGGCGCGGATGCGCGGCGCCATCCGGCTCCAGACCTTGAAGCCCTCGGCGGCGGCCGCGAGGGCATCGTCGAGATCGGCATGGGAGGCGAGGGGGACCGCACCGATGACGCTTTCGTCGGCCGGGTTCAGAACCGGCTGCTCCTCGGCCGTCTTCCGCCAGGCGCCGCCGATATAGAGCTTGAGGTCGGGATAAATCGTCATGAAAGCCTCGGCTGGCGGCGTGTTCAGCGGTCTGTCGGGGTCGTTTCCGCTAGTCTCAACGAGACCATAGGTGCGGGCTCATTCTGTGATCCAGTCGGATAAATCAGATAAATTCAGATTGATCTGATTATGAATAATGTGGGTTTGCTGCGAGCGTCATTCCGGGGCGAAGCAAAGCTTCGACCCGGGAATCTCACGACGAGAAGGCGCTGGTTTCCGAGATGCCCGGGTCAAGCCGAGGGCATGACGGCAAGTGCGTCTACCGCACGAGCGGTCGCACGCGATTCTCGATAAGCCTGACCAGCCCCAGCGCCGTCATTTCGGAGGATTTCCGGTTCGAGGCCAGCGGTCGGTTCTCTATGGCGATCTCCAGCTTCCCGAAGTCGCCGCGCGCGCTGAGCTGGTGGCCGTTGCCACCGGCGGCCGGGTCGGCGACGAGCTCGACGCGGGTGCGATCGAGCCCGAGGCCCGCCAGCGCCGAGATCACCGCGACATTGGCGTTCTGGGGGAAGCGGGAGGCGGCTTCGCGGGCGGTGCCGATGAAGAAGGATGTCGCTTCGGTCAGTTCGTCGAGCGCGACGAGGCTTTCGACCGGTGTGCCGCGCCATGCGGATGGCGGCTTGACGATGCGATGGACCACTTCGTCGAGCGGCAGCACGGAGGCGGCGGCGATGGCGTCGATGCCCGCGAGGGCGCCGGGCGGGATCAGGATCTGGCTGCCATGGGCCTCCGCCGTGGCGACCAAGCGGTCGAGCAGCGCGGTATCGCAGAAGGCGCTGGTCGATGCGACGGCGAAGGCGGGCGCGGATCGGAGCGCCGCCTCGCCCCAGATGCCGACCGACTCGCGCCCGGCCGCCTCGACGACGAGATCGAGATCGAGATCGAGGCCTTCGAGTGCGTCGGGCGTCGTGATGACCATTGCACCGGCCGGAACGTCACCAGCTCCAGCGGCGTTGCGGACACCTATCGCGGCGACGACGAAATCGGTGCCACCATCGCGTTCCGCCAGCAATTCGACGATGCGGCGGTTGATGGCGCCCCAGCCGATCAAAGCAAAACGCAGCGGCTTGCGAGGGTGGTGCGTCATGAGCCCTTGGCCGTGCGGAGCGCGAGGTCGAGCAGCGCGCCGCCGTTCAACCCTTCGAGCATGCTGAAATGGTGGCCCGGGCAGATCAGCGGTGCCGGCGCCTGCCATGTTTTGGCGAGAGCGGCCGATTGCGCCTTGAAGGCGTCGCTCTCGCCTTCGCCGACGGCGAAAGCGATCCGCGCTGTTTGCGGGCGAGACTGGACGATGGGGCTGAGCCGCGTCGCACGCGCCACATCGTCGAGGCCGAGCAGGCGGCCGAGAGGAAGACGGCCGAGCGGCTTCAGGTCGAAGAGGCCGGAGAGCAGCAGGACCGAGGCGATCGACGGGGCTTCAGCCGCGCAAAGCGCCATGGCTGCAAGATGCGCGCCGGCGGAATGGCCGCAGATGTGCAGGCTGTTGGCATCGAGGCCGAGCGCATCGGCTTCATCAACGAGGAAGTTCAGCGCCGCCACGCTCTGGGCGATGCTCGCTTCCAGCGGCGTGTCCGGCGCGAGCCCGTAATTCGGCATGGCGACGGCGTACCCCGCATCGAGCAGCCCCTGTGCGAACTGGGCGTGCTGGACCTTGTCCGAGGCCTGCCAGTAACCGCCATGGATGAAGACGAAGATCGGCGCAGGGCTCGTCCCGGCGGGACGATAGAGGTCGAGGGTCTCGAAACGGCCGGGGCCATAGGCGAGGTCGACGCCCTCGTGATTGGCGCGGAAGGCCTCGCCGTCGCGGCTCCACTGCCGGAACAACGCCTTCATGTCGGCCTGCAGGCGCGGGCTGTATTGCCGGCCGAGATCGCGCAGCGTGTAGCCCTCGACGATCGTCTCGGGCAGCGGCTGCGGAGCGAGGTGCCGGGCGCGGATGGTCAGGCCGGGCTCTGCCTTGGGTTGAAGCCGGATCGTTGGGCGGAAGCCGGCGAAGACCTCGCGCCAGGCGAGCTCGATGGTGTGGCGCGACAGGTGGAAGGCTTCGGGACAGTCGGTCTGCCAGATCATCCCGGTGAGATGATGCGGGCCGCAGCCTGCGGCGATCAGCCCGGCCAGGATGTCGCTCAGCGCGTCCCGCAAGGCCTCGACCGGATCGGCCTCAGCGCTGTGGGCGACGATCTCAGACTCCGACATAGCGATGCACCAGCTCGGCATTGGCGGCGAGGTCGTTGCTTGAGCCCGACCAGACCGTGCGGCCCTTCTCGATGATGTAGTGCCTGTCGGCGATGCGCTTGAGCACATTGATGTTCTTGTCGATCAGCAGGATCGACTGGCCCTGCGCCTTCAGCGCTTCGATGCAGCCCCAGATCTCGGCCCGGATCACCGGCGCCAGCCCCTCGGTCGCCTCGTCGAGGATCAGGAGCTTCGGGTTGGTCATCAGCGCGCGGCCGACCGCGAGCATCTGCTGCTCGCCGCCCGACAGCGTGCGGGCGGACTGGCTGGCGCGTTCCTGCAGGCGAGGGAAGAGGGCGTAGACCCGCTCCAACGTCCAGGGCGAGGAGCGTTTCAGCCGGTTCGAGGCTGTGGCGACGAGGTTTTCGCGCACGCTCAGCGTCGGGAAGACCTGCCGCCCCTCGGGCACGAGGCCGATGCCGCAGCGGGCGATCTTCTCCGGCGCGATGCCGGCCACCGCGCGCCCTTCGAAGCTGATATCGCCGCCCTTCGGCGCGAGCAGGCCCATGATCGAGCGCACCGTGGTGGTCTTGCCCATGCCGTTGCGGCCGAGCAGCGTCACAACCTCGCCCTCGGCGATGTCGAGGCCGACATCGAACAGCACCTGGCTCCGGCCATAGGCGGATTGCAGGCTGCGCACGCTCAGCATCAGGCGTCTCCCTCGCCGAGATAGGCGATGCGCACTTCCGGGTTGTCGCGGATCTCGTTGGCGGTGCCGGTCGCGATGACGCGACCATAGACGAGAACGGAGATGCGGTCGGCCAGTGCGAAGACCGCATCCATGTCGTGCTCGACCAGGAGCATGGTGACGCGGCCCTTCAGCGCGGAGAGCATCGTGACCATCTGCTCGCTCTCGGCATGGCCGAGGCCGGCCATCGGCTCGTCGAGCAGCAGCAGGCGCGGCTCGCAGGCGAGCGCTATGGCGAATTCGAGCTGCTTCTGCTCTCCATGGGAGAGATCGGCGACCTTGACCTCGGCGCGATGGCTCAGGCCTGCCGTGGCGAGATGCTGGCGGGCGCGGCCGCGCAGGCCCTCGTCGCGGCGCGCATTGGCGAAAAAGCGAAAGCTGTGCCCCTCATGCGCCTGCACGGCGAGCGCGACATTGTCGAGCATCGTGAAGTCGGGCAGGAGCTGGTTGATCTGGAAGGTGCGGGCGAGGCCGCGCCCGACGCGCTGCGACGTCGGCAGGGCGCCGATCTCCTCGCCCTCCAGCAGGATCGCGCCCTCGTCCTGGGTCAATTCGCCGAAGAGCTGGGTGATCAGCGTGGTCTTGCCGGCGCCGTTCGGGCCGATCAGCGCATGGATCTCGCCGTCGCGTACGTCGAGATCGACGCCGTCGGTGGCGACGAGCCCGCCGAAGCGCTTGCGCAGGCCGCGTACCGAGAGGAGCGGTCGCGTCATGGTAATGTCGGTCATGGCGCGCTCCTGCCGCCGAGGCCGAGGCGGTTGAAGAGCCCGGTCAGCCCGCCCTGGGTGAAGAGCACGACGAGGAGCAGGATCGGCCCAAGCACGAGCTGCCAATGCTCGGTCCAGCTCGTCAGCACGGTTTCGAGGATGACGAGGGCGGCGGCGCCCAGCAGAGGCCCGAGCAGCGTGCCGACACCGCCGAGGATGACCATGATCATCAGCTCGCCGGATTTGGTCCAGTGCAGCATGTCCGGGCTGACGAAGCGCAGGTAGTTCGCCATCAGCGCGCCTGCGAGGCCGGCGCCCATGCCGGAGATGACGAAGGCCGCGAGCTTGTAGCGGTAGGGCGCGATGCCGATCGCGGCCATGCGCCGCTCGTTCTGGCGGATGCCTGCCAGCACCATGCCGAAGCGCGAGCCGACGATGCGCCAGAGCGCCAGGAAGACCAGGGCGGCGACGACGAGGCAGATGAAATAGAAGGTCGTGTCGTCGCGGGTGTTGAGTTCGAAGAGCGCATTGCGGCGGCGGATCGTCATGCCGTCATCGCCGCCATAGGCCTTGAGCGAGACGAAGAGGAAGAACAGCATCTGCGCGAAGGCGAGCGTGATCATGATGAACTGCACGCCGCTGGTGCGTAAGCTGAGCGCGCCGATGAGGCAGGCGAACAGGCCGGCGACGAGGAGCGCGGCGGGCAGCGTGATGAGGAGCTGGTCCGTGCCGGGGATGAAGCCGAGGAAGAGGGCGTCGTCCGTCATCGTTCGGTAGAGGATGCCGACGACATAGCCGCCGATGCCGAAGAAGGCGGCGTGGCCGAAGGACACCATCCCGCCGAAGCCGAGCGCCAGATTGAGGCTGGCGGCGGCGATGGCGTAGATCAGGACGCGGGTCGCCAGCGGCACCAGCGCCGGCTGGCCGATCGCCTTGAGGACGAAGGGCAGGGCGATCAGCGCAACAGTGAGCGCGAGCAGCGCGATGATGCGGCCCAGTGCGGGCGTCGCGGCATGCGCGCGGGTGAGGGCGTCGTCAGACATGGGCGGGGAACAGTCCCTTGGGCCGCACGAGCAGCACGATCGCCATGAGCAGGTAGATGCCCATTGAGGCGAGGCCGGCGCCGAGCGCGTCGGCTTCCGAGCCGGCCATGACATGGCGCAGCAGGCCCGGCATGAAAGCGCGCAGCGAGGTGTCGACGAGGCCGACGATCAGCGCGCCGAAGAAGGCGCCGCGGATCGAGCCGACGCCGCCGATCACCACCACCACGAAGGTCATGATCAGGATCTGCTCGCCCATGCCGACCTGCACGGCCAGGATCGGCCCCGCCATCAGCCCGGCGAGGCCGGCGAGCAGGGCGCCGAGCCCGAAGACGGCGGTGTAGAGCAGGCGGATATCGACACCTAGCGCGCGGACCATCTCGCGATGAGTGGCGCCGGCGCGCACGAGCATGCCGACGCGGGTGCGGTTGATCAGCAGGTAGAGCCCGAGCGCGACGAGGAGGCCGACCGCGATGATGGCCAGCCGATAGACCGGATAGATCAGGCCGGGCAGGAGCTGGACCGAGCCGTTGAGCGCCGGGGACACCGAGACGAAGAGCGGCTGGCGGCCGAACAGGATCGTCACGCTCTGGTTGAAGATCAGGATCAGCGCGAATGTCGCCAGCACCTGGTCGAGATGGTCCCGCGCATAGAGCCGGCGCAGCACGACCACCTCCATCACCATGCCGATGATCGCAGCGGCGGCGAGGCCGGCCAGCACCGCGAGCAGGAACGAGCCGGTCTGCGCCGCGGCGAAGGCGGCGGCATAGGCGCCGACCATGTAAAGCGAGCCATGGGCGAGGTTGATCACGCCCATGATGCCGAAGATCAGCGTCAGCCCGGCCGCGAGCAGGAACAGCATCACGCCGAACTGCAGGCCGTTGAGCAATTGTTCGAGAACGAGCGTCATTGTGGTGGAAGCCAGAATCCTCTGGGGCGGATCGAAACGCTGCCGTCATTCCGGGGCTTCGCGTCAGCGAAGAGCCCGGAACCCAGAACCGACACGCGTCCCGCGAAAGACGGGTAGCTATCGGCACAGCTTCCGACGCACGGCATCGGTTCTGGGTTCCGGGCTCAGGCCTTCGGCCTCCCCCGGAATGACGGCGTGGTTCCGAGCCAAATCAACATCAGTTGGATTAAACGCCCGGGGCGGTGTTGCCGGCCCGGGGATCAAAGTGGCTCAGAGCTTGCAGTCTTTGGCGTAGACGTCGCCATGGTCGCTCAGGACCTTGTCGACCGTCTTCAGGATCGGCGTGCCGTCCGCACCCTTCTCGACCTTAAGCGCGTACCAGTTCTGGATCGGATGCTGGTTCTTGCCGAACTTGAAGGCGCCGCGCACCGACTGGAAATCGGCCTTGGCGAGGGCAGTGCGGAGCGCCGCGACATCGGTCTTGCCGCTCGTCGCCTTCAGCGCCGAGGCGATGGCGAGCGCGGTGTCGTAGCCCTGGCTGGCATAATAGGTCGGCACGCGGTTGTAGGCCTTGGTCCAGGCTTCCACGAACTTCTTGTTCGCCGCGTTGTCGAAGTCGGTGTTCCAGTGGGCGGTGACGTTGAGCCCGACGGCGGCGTCGCCGACGGCCTTCAGCGTGGTGGCATCGAGCGAGGGCTCGGCCAGCACCATCGGCACCTTACCGAGCAGGCCGGCCTGCTGGTACTGGCGCAGGAAGGCGATGCCGAGGCCGCCCGGATGGAACTGGAAGACGACGTCGGGATTGGCCGAACGGATCTGCGCCATCTCGGGTGCGAAGTCGGTCTGGTCGAGGCGGGTATAGACCTCGCCGACGACCTCGCCCTTGAACAGGCGCTTGAAGCCGGTGAGCGCATCCTTGCCGGCCTGGTAGTTCGGGGCGAGGATGAAGGCCTTCTTGTAGCCGAGATTGGTGGCGTATTGCCCGGCGCTCTCATGCAGGCTGTCGTTCTGCCAGGCGACGACGAAGTAGTTCTCGTTGCACTCCTTGCCGGCGAAGTTCGAGGGCGCTGCGTTGGGGCTGACATAGAGCGCGCCGGAATCGACGATGTCGGGCACGGTCGCGCCAGCGACGTTCGAGAAGACGATGCCGGTCATGATCTTGATGCCGTCGGTCTTCAGCATCTTCTCGGCGATCTGCTTGCCCTGGCCGGGCTTCAGCGCGTCATCCTCGACGACGAGCTCGACCGGCACGCCGCCGAGCTTGCCGCCCTCCATGTCGATGGCGAGCTTGAACGCGTCGCGGATGTCCTGGCCGAGATAGCCGCCGGGACCCGAAAGCGTGGTGATCATGCCGATCTTGACCGGCTGCTGGGCGAAGGCGGTGGAGGCCAGCAGCAGCGATGCCAGGCCGAACGAGGCGGCCAGTCCTGTCTTCGTGTGTTTGAGCATGGTTGTCTGGTTCCCCTGTTTATTGGTCGTTGAATTCATAATTTCCCCGGCTTGTCCACGGTGAGGACAACCTGATCCCGCGATACCGGAAGGTAACGAAACGATACCTCGCTTCCCGTCTCTTCGACCCTGCCGAAGGACGGCGGAGCAAAATGATAGGGCGCGACTATCACATGTTCCCCCGCGCAACGACGCAGGATGCGGTCACGCATCGACAGCGCTTCGGAGGGGTTTCCGCAGAAATTCGAGTTCAGCCCGGAAATGATCAGCTGGATCGGATGATGGATGAGATCGGCCAGAAAACAAACATCGTTCTCCTCCGTCTTCAGTCTGACGATGGTCATTCCCGGCGAGTGGCCGGGCGCGGGCTCGAGAGACAAGCCGGGCGCGATCTCCGCCGGCGTCTCGACGGCAGTGAGGACGCCCGCCTCGACCAGCGGCAGGACGCTGTCCGCGAAGGCTCCGTGCAGGGTGGCGCCGGACGGGTCGGCGTCGTGGAGCGCCGACCAGTGATCGAGCTCGGCGCGGGGGGCCACATAGCGCGCCCTCGCGAATGTCGGCCGCCAGCGCTGCCCGTCATGGACCGTGTTCCACCCGACATGATCGGCGTGGAGATGGGTATTGACGACGAGATCGATGCTGTCGGGAGGAAAGCCCAGCGCCGTCAGGACGTCGAGGAAGCGCCCGGAGCGGCGATGCCATGCCGGGCGATCGGGCCGTTCCTTGTCATTGCCGATGCCCGCATCGATCAGGACGGTCAGGCCCGGCCGGGCGATCACATAGCTGTTGAAGCTGAGATCGAGAGTCGCGTTCGCGGCATCGACGGCGCTTTCGGGCAATCGCGCGGCGGCCGCCGCCAGATCGGCCTGCGTCAGCGAGCCGAACATCGCCTTCGCCGGCCAACCGATGCCCTCGATGTCGGCGACCCGATAGATTCGGGTCGAACCGATGCTCAGCAGGTCAGCCGTGGCAGAGAGCTCGGGAAGTCGCAGGCGCGTCACCTCGGCCATGTCACGGCACCCGCAGCTTGCACTGCGCGGCGAAGGGATCCCCCTGTTCGCTCAGCAACTTGGTCCGGGTGCGCAGGCTCGGCTTTCCGGCCTCGTCCTTGTCGACGACCATGGCCCACCAGTCCTGCACCGGATGCTGGTTCGCGCCGAACTTGAAGGTGCCGCGGGTCGATGCGAAGTCCGCCTTCAGCATCGCCTTGCGCTGGGGCACCGCCGGCGGTCACCAGGGATAACGCGATGCCGAGCAGCGCTCCGCGCAGTTTCATTCCGAACTCCGGTCGTTCCAAGCTACCTGCCGATCCATTCCAGCACGGCGCCTTTGCGTCACCGCGCCCTGCGCGGTCCGTAGGCGCGCCGCCCGGGGGCGGCGCGACGCTCGTCAGAGGCAGACCCAGCCGGCAGGCGGCTCCTTGCCCGGATGCAGGGTGCCGCAATGCGGGCAGGTACGGGCCTGCTCGTTGCCATAGAACTCACGGTAGAGCGGCGGCAGGTCGTCGACGATGCTGACGAGGTCGACCTCCACACGATGGACGAGGCCCTGGCACTCGAAGCAGTACCATTCGAAGGCGTCGAGCCAGCCTTCCGGACGCTTCGGCTCGATGACGAGGCCGATCGAGCCTTCCTGCGGGCGCTGCGGCGAGTGGCGCACATGCGGCGGCAGCAGGAAGATCTCGCCCTCGCGGATCGTCACGTCATAATGCTTCCCGTCGTCGACGACCTTCAGCATCATGTCGCCCTTGAGCTGGTAGAAGAACTCTTCGACCGGGTCGTCATGATAGTCTGTGCGCCGGTTCGGGCCGCCGACCACGGTCACCATCAGGTCGGAATCGGTCCAGACCTGCTGGTTGCCGACCGGGGGCTTGAGCAGGTGCTTGTGCTCCTCGATCCACTTGTTGAAGTTGAAGGCCTTCAGCCGTCCTTCGGTCGCCATTTCTCCACCTCTCCCGTTATCGTCTCAGGTCTTGTTCAGCTGGCCTTGGCGAGCGGGGCGCGGCCGGGCTTCAGGCCGCAGCTTTCGAAGGCGGCGCGCGTCGCGGCCTTCTCGGCCTCGGTCAGCTCCAGCATCGGCGGCCGGACCCGCCCGCCGACCTGGCCGAGCAGCTCCTGCCAGTATTTCTGGTGGGAATGGGGCTTCTCGGCGGGCCGTGTGCCGCGCAGCGCCTCGCGCACCGGGTTCAGGCTGTCGCGCAGCGCGCGCGCCTTGTCGGCCTCGCCGCGGAAGGCGAGATCGGTGTATTCGCGCATGCGCAAATCGTTCGCCGTCTGGATCAGGTAGGGCGGCGAGGAGCAGAGATAGAGCTGCCAGCCGAGCTCGAGGATGTTGTCGAGCCATTCCTCCTCGGAGGCGGTGCTGACCAGGATGCGGTCGCCGGCCATCCGGGTGAGCTCGGCATACATCGGGCGCGGCACGCTGTACTTGATCGCGACGACGTTCTCGATGTCGGCGAGGCGATTGCAGAGCTGCGGCGAGAGCAGATAGCCCGAGTCCGGATGGCTCCAGAGCGCGATGCCGATATCGACCTTCTCGGCAATGGTCCGGTAGTACTCGTAGACCGTCTCGTCCTGCGCCTTGAAGAAATGCAGGATGGGCGCGTGCACGACGATGTAGTCGGCGCCGACCTTCTGGGCGTGTTTCGCGAGGTCGATCACCACGTCCATGTTCTGGTCCGAGCAGGACATGATGGTCTGGCCGCGCCCGGCCGATGCCTCCACCGCCAGCTCGAAGTTGCGCTTGCGCTCCTCGATCGACATCGAGAAGAACTCGCCCTGCTTGCCGGCGATGAACAGCCCGTCGATCTTCAGATCGTCGAGCCAGTGACGGATGTTCTCCCGGAAGCCGTCCTCGTCGATCGCGAGCGAGGGGGTGAAGGGGGTGAGCGCGGCCGCCCAGATGCCCTTCATATGGGCGCGGGCATAGGCCTTGGCGTCCTTCTTCGCGTATTTCATCGACCCTCACCCTCGCATTCCGGAACGATCCGGGCGGGAGGGCGGCCTTCGGTGAGGCGGCGTCCCCGCCGTCCATCCCCCATGCCGCCATCCTTTGCGTTCCCGCCCAGGCGTCGCCCCGTATGCGATTGGGGCGATGAGGGATGATGGCATGACAGGCGGGGTATACGGCAACTCATAACATTCGTATGAATTCGGAACCTGTCCTTATAAATCCGGGAACCGCATGGCGATCACGCTGCGCCAGATTCAGGCCTTCCTCGCCGTGACCGAGCAAGGCACCTTTACCAAGGCGGCGGAACGGCTGCACATGGCCCAGCCGGCGCTTTCCCAGCTCGTGCGCGACCTCGAGCGCGAGCTGGGCATCCGCGTGCTCGATCGCACGACCCGGCGCGTCGAGCTGACCGAGGGCGGGCGCGAATTCCACGGCGCGGCGCTGAAGATCGTGCAGGACCTCGACACGGCCGTGCAGAACGCCAACGGGCTGGCGGAGCGCCGGCGCGGGCGCATCGTGGTCGCGGTGCCGCCGCTGCTCGCGGCCGTGATCATGCCGCCGACGATCGTCGCGCTGCAGGAGAAATACCCCGGCCTTCAGGTCGTGATCATCGATGCCCGCAACGATCTCGTCGTCGAAGCGGTGCGATTCGGGAAGGCGGATTGCGGCGTCGGGACCTTCTCCGCGCTGGAGGATAATATCGAGCGCACGCCGCTCGCCCGCGACAGCCTGATGCTGTTCTGCGCGCGGGGCAGTGGCTTCGCGGAGCGGGAATCGGTGCTCTGGCGCGATCTCGCCGACGAGCCCCTGATCACGCTGACTCGAGACAGCGGCATCCGCCTGCTGGTCGAGGTCGGCTATGAAAGCGCCGAAATCACCCTGAAGCCGGCCCATGAGGTCGCGCAGATCACCACGGCGCTGGCGTTCGTCGAGGCCGGGCTTGGGATCGCGGTGCTCCCGACCTATGCGAGGGCCGTCGCGCCGGCGACGGTCATAGCGCGGCCATTGGCAGAACCCTCGATCGCCCGGGACATCGTCATGATCCGGCCGAGCGGGCGCTCGGTCTCGCCGGCGCTCTCGGCCTTCGAGACGCTGCTGCGCCGCTTCGTACGACAGCTGGCGCCGAGCGAGGAGAACTGAAGCGCGATGCGGGTGCTGCGGAAAGCAAAAAGGCCGCCCGGTGAGGCGGCCTTCTGTCCCTGTATTTCAAGGGCATCAAATGGTGGGCGCGACAGGGATCGAACCTGTGACCCCTACGATGTCAACGTAGTGCTCTCCCGCTGAGCTACGCGCCCGTTTGCCGCCAGAAGCAGCTTCCGGAAGCGTGTCCGGGGCCGTGCGGGCCGCGATCACGCTGCGAGTGAGGGGGGCTATAGCGGCTCGCTTCGCGGCTTGCAAGGCGTTTGCCGCATAAATTCTCCGAGCCCGTTTGCAAATTCGTCATGGCGGTCTGCGAACGATGTTTTTCTGCGTTTCGGTGCTCACGTACAAACGTACGCTGCGCTCCGATGCTCGAAAAACCCCTTTCTCGACACGCCCTGACGAATTTTCAAATTGGCTCTCAGGCGGCCAACAGCTTCTCGACTTCGTTGACGAGCTCGCGCAGGTGGAACGGCTTGGAGAGCACCTTCGCATCCTTCGGCGTCTGCGAATCGGGGTTGAGCGCGACGGCCGCGAAGCCGGTGATGAACATCACCTTGATGTCGGGGTCGAGCTCGGTGGCGCGGCGTGCCAGCTCGATGCCGTCCATCTCGGGCATGACGATGTCGGTCAACAGCAGCTCGAACGGCTCCTCGCGGAGCCGGTTATAGGCCGAGAGGCCGTTATCGAAGGAAGCGACGTCGTAGCCCGCATTCTGCAGGGCCTTGACCAGGAAGCGACGCATGTCGTTGTCGTCTTCCGCGAGCAATATCTTCGTCATGGGCCTGTTCTGTCCGTCCCTAAGGCCTGTGTTTCGATGCGTCTGGCGCCCGGATGGCCGCCGGGTCTGGAACGGCTGGGTACTCACCCGTCCGCGCAGTTGGAACCATGCCGTTGTATAAGGCAGCATCGTGGTAAACAACGCGTGAATCCAATTCGGGATTTCCATGGGTTCACGACACCGCTTCAAACGGCGTGGTTTGTGTGCTTCAGTCGCGCGAGATGAGCTTCTCCTCCGCCCCCTTTCCGCCCGGCCCCGACGATGTCGTCGCCGAGATCGAGCGGCCGTTCAGCCTGTACCAGCCAGCCCTCCAGGTCGTGCCGGTCGTGGTCGACGTGCCGCATGCGGGGCGCCGCTATCCGCGAAGCTTCGTCGAGGCGGCGCGGCTGCCGCTGCGCAGCCTGCGGCGCTCGGAGGATGCCTTCGTCGACCGGCTGTTCGGGCAGAGCGTGGCGCTGGGCGCGCCGCTGCTGGTGGCGGAGTTCCCGCGCGCCTATCTCGACGTCAACCGCGAGCCCTATGAGCTCGACCCGCGCATGTTCGAAGGCCGTCTGCCGCCCTTCGCCAATACGCGCTCGATGCGCGTCGCGGGTGGGCTCGGCACCATCCCCCGCATCGTCGGCGATGCGCAGGAGATCTATTTCGGGCGGATCCCGATTCAGGAGGGGCTCGCGCGGATCGACGAGCTCTACCGGCCCTATCATGCCGGGCTTCGCAGCCTGGTCCAGCGCACGCAGGGCGTGTTCGGCACCTGCATCCTCGTCGATGCCCATTCGATGCCCTCGGCCGGGCTCGACCGGGACGGGCTGTCGAAATCCGACATCATCCTAGGCGATCGCTTCGGCACCAGCGCCGCCGGCTACATCATCGACATCGCCGAGCAGGCCTTCACCCGGCTCGGTTTCAGCGTCACCCGCAACAGGCCCTATGCCGGCGGCTTCATCACCGAGCATTACGGGGCTCCGGCGGCTGGCGTTCATGCGCTGCAGATCGAGGTGAACCGGTCGCTCTACATGAACGAGGCGACTCTGGAGCCGCATTCCGGCTTCGCCGCAGTCGAGCAGGCGATCGCGAGCGCGATGGCCGATTGCTTCGCGCGCTGGAGCGGATGGCTCGACGACTGGCGCGAGGCTGCCGAATAGGCTTGAGGCCGGCCATCTCTGACGGGAAAGGGCGCCAAACCAGAAAAAAGGGCCGCACACTTGCGTGGCGGCCCAAGTCTAGGGAGGAAACGCCCAAGGAGGGCAATGAAGGTTTGAGGTGATCTCCCCTTCGCAGTGCACAATATGAGAGTGCGGTGCAAAACGCAAGCGCAATCGACGAAAATCGGAGATGGCATGCGCATGGCGCATGGCGAAACTTGAGATTATCGACGTTTTCCGGGTTTTCGCGTCATTCAACAATTTACGAGCCGGTATTCCAGGGCACTGATGCTGCAGGGCAGCAAACGGGAGACATTGTCATGAGCGCAGTCGATTTCGGCGCTTTCGTCGCGGAACTGGCGACGCAGTCGGGGCGGGCCATACTGCCGTTCTTCCGCGCGCATCACGCGACCGAGGACAAGTCGCAGGGCGGCGTGTTCGACCCGGTGACCGAGGCCGACCGCGCCGGCGAATCGGTGATGCGCCATCTGATCAAGCGGCAGTTCCCCGAGCATGGCGTGCTCGGCGAGGAGTTCGGCAGCGAAAACACCGAGGCCGAGTATGTCTGGGTGCTCGACCCGATCGACGGGACGCGCGCCTTCATCTCGGGGATTCCGGTCTGGGGCACGTTGATCGGCCTGACGCGCGCGGGCGTCCCGGTCTACGGCATGATGCACCAGCCCTTCTCGGGCGAGCGCTATTCCGGGGACGGGCGCGAGGCGCGCTACGAGGGGCCGGGCGGGCCGAAGAAGCTGCGCACGCGGCCTGTGGCCGATCTCGCCGCCGCGACGCTGATGACGACCTCTCCGGCGTTGTTCAAGGATGAGGAGGCCAAGGCCTTCGCCCGCGTCGAAAGCGGGGTCAGGCTCTCTCGCTATGGCTGCGACTGCTATGCCTATTGCATGCTGGCCGCCGGCCATGTCGATCTGGTGATCGAGAGCGGTCTCAAGCCCTATGACATCGTCGCGCTGATCCCGATCGTCGAGGGCGCGGGCGGCATCGTCACCTCATGGGATGGCGGCAGCGCCGCCAGTGGCGGGCGCATCCTCGCCGCCGGCAGCAAGGCGCTGCATGAGGCTGCTCTCGCGCGGCTCGCCGGCTGAGGCGGGCGCCGCCTGGTCTTCGCCGGGAATGAAGGCGTCGAAGGCGGCCCAGAACTGGGCACGAATCGCGTCGTTCTCCATCAGGATCTCATGGCGCGCCGTCGGCAGGACCAATGCCGAGCCGGTCTTCAGGCGCGCCGCGAAGCGCTCGATCGCCGGCGTCGAGACCACCGGGTCCTGACCGGCGGCGACGATCAGCGTGGGCACTTTGACCTCCAGCGCGGCCGAAGGCGCGTTGAGGCGGGCCATGAGGCGGAATGCGGTCCGGACCCAGGCAATGGTCGGGTCGCCGATGCTGAGATGGCGCGCCTCGGCCGAGAGCGCGCTGTTACGGGCGTAGCGGATGGCGTCGCTCGTCAGCCGGTTGCCTTCGAAGGGCTTCGTCGCGATCGCAGTGTCGCCGCCGCCGGGAATGAAGGCGCGGCCGAAGCCGAGCCAGAACAGCAGGCTCGCGAGGCGGCTCGCCCGGACCGGATGCGCGATCATGGTGAGCCCGAGCATCGGCGCCAGCGCGACCATGCGAGATACCGGCAGGGCCCCGAAGCGGGCGGCATCGAGGCAGATCGCGGCACCCATCGAATGGGCGAGCACGAAATAGGGCGGCGGGAACTTCGCCTGCATTTCGGCCATCGCCAAAGCGAGGTCGGCCTCGTAGTGCTTGAGATGCCCGATGTGCCCCTTGCGCTCGCGCCGGACGAAGCGCTGCGAGCCGCCCTGGCCGCGCCAGTCGAAGGTGAGGACATGGAAGCCGCGGCGGCGCAGTTCGGCGACGGCCTCGCTATAGCGCTCGATGAATTCGGCCCGGCCCTGGATAAGCACGACGGTGCCGCGCACCGGCTTGACGGTCGGGCGCCAACTCGCGAACCGCAAGCTCGCGCCGTCCCGCGTCGTCGCGAACCACACCCTGCCATGGCCCGGCACGGGGTAGCCGGGATGGGCGAAAAGAACGGCCTCGGCCATCGGCTCACTCCGCGTCGCCGCGGCTGCTTCACGCAGCCGCCGAACTGCTCTCGGGCTTCGCTTATGCCTCCGGGCGAGGGCTCTTGAAAAGCCGGAAAGCCACCCCAGATCACTTCTGCGCAGGCCGAAACCGGCTGCGCAACCTCAAACCAGGCCCGCGCTCAGACGAGGCGGGCTGACCAGATTGTCGCTTCCTCGGAGGACATACCATGCGTCATTTCGATCTTTCCCCGCTCTATCGCTCGACCGTCGGCTTCGACCGCCTGTTCTCTCTGCTCGACCAGGCGACGAGCAACGACGCGGCGCCGACCTATCCGCCCTATAATATCGAGCGGACCGCCGAAAACGCCTACCGCATCACCATCGCGGTCGCGGGTTTCGGTGAGGGCGACCTCGCCATCGAGTCGAAGGAGAACACGCTTTCCGTCAAGGGCGAGAAGCAGGTCGGCGAGGGTGCCGAGAAGCGCGAGGTCCTGCATCAGGGCATCGCCGCTCGCGCCTTCGAGCGCCGCTTCCAGCTTGCCGATTATGTGCAGGTGACCGGGGCCAGCCTCGAGAACGGCCTGCTGCATATCGACCTCGTGCGCGAGATCCCCGAGGCCAAGAAGCCCCGCCAGATTCCGATCGGCGGCGGTTCGGCCAAGGTGCTCGAAGCCAAGGTCGCCAAGGCGGCGTAACGCGAAAAGCCCGCTGGGCTGAAAGAGAAAGGCTCCCGGAAACGGGAGCCTTTTTTGTTGGTCAGAAATGAGAGCTTCGGGGCAGAACCATCAGTTCAAGGGAGCCACCGGAGCGATCGGCGTTTCGGGCTTTGGCGTCGTCGGAGTCGGGTCGACATGCTGCACGGGCGGCATGGACAGCGCTTCCGGCGCCGGAGCGGCGGTCGACAGCGGCGGCTTGCGCTCGCCGTCCTCGGTGCCGCGCACGTCGCTCGGATTGACCAGCCTGGGCTTGTCGGCGCCGGTCTCCGGATTGGTCGCTCCGGGCGAGGGCTGCGGGGGCCTTACCACCGGCGGCGGGGCCACCGTCGCCGGGGCGCTCGCCTCGGCGGGCGGTTTCTCCGCCGGCTTGGCCGGCTCGGGCACGGGAGGCGCGGCCGGGGAGGGCGGCGAAACGGTGGCGGGAGCGCTGGCTTCGGCGGGTGGGCGCTCTACCGGCTTGGCCGGCTCGGGCACGGGCGGCGCGGCCGGGGAGGGCGGCGAAACCGTGGCGGGAGCGCTCGCCTCGGCCGGCGGTTTCAGCTCGGCGGGTCGTTCGGGCGGCTGGGGGGCGAGGCGCGGACGCGGCGCCACATGTTCCTCGCGCGGATCGACGCGGGCGACATCGGGCGCCGGCACGGACTGGCCGCGCAGCGGAATGCGGCGGATCAGCTCGCCGGCATAGGCGTCGAGTACCAGGCGCTGGCGCTGGCCGCCGGCGGTGATGCCATCGACGACATAAGTGTCGTCCCGCCGGATCGAGCGATCGATCCGGACCAGGCCGTAATTGCGCGCGGCGATGCGGTTGACCGTGTAAGGCGAGACGGCCGCCGGTGCACGGGGCACAGCCCTCGGCGGGCGCGGCGCATACCCGTAATCATAGCGATAGCCGTAGCCGTAGGCCGGGTACGGATCCTCGTCATAGTAGTAGTATTGGGCGCCGGCGGCTCCCGCCGTGCCGGCCAGAGCGCCGGCCACGACCAGGCCCATCAGCGCGATGCGCCCCGGTGCGGACGAACGATTTGCCATGCCATACTTCCTTAACGACTGCGTTGGTTGCGGGCAGTCTTGTTAGGGATTGCGGCGGGCATGGGGTTTGAAACGGGGCTGAAATGCGCCGCTTCAACCGGCAATTGCGGTGATCAGGCGTTCGACATGGTCGGGCTCTGTCGCGAAGGACATGACGAAGCGGCCGACGATCTCGCCATCCTGCAGAGGCGCCTCCGGCGGCAGCGAACGGGCCGACCAGTCGTAATAGCCGATGCCGGCCGCCTTCAATCGCTCCTGGACGGCAGGCGGCAGGACGAGGAACACCTCGTTCGACTGGCAGGGCCAGGCGAGGCGTGCCTCGCTGCCCTGCGCCACCGATTCCGCCAGCCGCTTCGCCTGGGCGTTGGCATGGCGGGCAAGGTCGAGCCAGTGGTCGTCGGCGAGCAGCCCCTCGAACTGGGCGCCGAGGAAGCGGCCCTTCGACAGGGTCTGCCCGGCGCGCTTGCGGCGCCATTTCATCTCCTCGGCATGGGCCGGGTCGAAGAAGATCACGGCCTCCGCCGCGAACGCGCCGTTCTTGGTGCCGCCGAAGGAGAGGACGTCGACGCCGGCCTTCCAGGTGATCTCGGCCGGCGAGCAGCCGAGGGTCACCAGCGCATTGGCGAAGCGGGCGCCATCCATATGCAGCTTGAGGCCGCGCGGCGTGATCGCCTCCTTCAACGCCCGCACTTCGGCCGGCGTGTAGACGGTCCCGCATTCGGTGGCCTGGGTGATCGTCAGCGCCTGGGCCTGGACCTGGTGGAAATCGCCGGCGCGCAGATGGGAGAGCGCCTCGGTCACGGTCTCCGGCCGCAGCTTGGCGCCCACGCCGGGCAGGTCGACGAGCTTGGCGCCGTCCGTGAAGAATTCGGGGGCGCCGCATTCGTCCTCGACGACATGGGCCTCCTCATGGGTGATGACTGCCCCCCAGGGCCGGACGATGCTGGCCAGCGCCAGCGCATTCGCGGCCGTGCCGGTCAGCACGAGGAAGACGGCGACCTCGCGCTCGAAGATCGCGGCAAAGCGCTCCTCGACGCGACTGGTCCAGTCATCCTTGCCGTAGGAGGAGGCGGAGCCCGCATTGGCGGCGGCGAGGGCGGCCATGACGCGGGGGCTGGCGGCGGCGGTGTTGTCGCTGAAGAAATCCATGGCGCAGCGTTAGGCGGCTGGCGATGTGCTGCCAAGCGACCGTGCGGAAAGGGGGCTTGCGCGGCGCGCCGGGCTGAAACGTGGCAGGAGGCGCAAAAACAAGAAGCGTGCTGCCGGAGTCGTGCTTTCATGCCGGAAATGTCTGGTGCGGATTCGATTTTGCAATAAAATTTCGCCGCGGTGCGAAATAGGCGCTTGTGCGTAGATTGGAATTCTGGCAAGTTCATCGCAATAGGACAGTGTTGCTGTCCCATTTTTCACCGCGCCGACCGAAAGCCGCTTCAGGCTGGAGGTCGCGCCGTCGCAATGGAGCGGAGCATGACGAGGGGCCGGGCTGCTGATGCCAAAGCCAACCGTACGTGCGCCGTCCGTAAAACGACGGCCTGAAGACAGGCGCGAGCGGGCGAGAGCCGCCCGAGGCGCCTGCGGAGGACGCGGGCGCGGTGGAAACAAAGCGCAAGCCAGCCTCTGACAAGACGACGGCCGATCCGCCTTGGCCTCATCCTTGCTGCTGACGCAAAGTCGGCATCGAGGCCGCAGCGGAGAGGATTGTGGACTGACGGGTCTCCCGCCGGCGGCGAGCCAGCGGGGTTCTGGGAAGCGGGGTTTGACGATGAGCGCGACCAGCAAGCCGAGCGGCGCAGTGAGCTTCGAGCGTTTTCCGGCCGTGCGCGATCCGGCCATGCCGACGCATCAGGGCCTCTACGACCCGGCCAACGAGAAGGATTCCTGCGGTGTCGGCTTCATCGCCGACATGAAGAACCGCAAGAGCCACGCCATCGTGCAGCAGGGCCTGCAGATCCTGCACAATATAGATCATCGCGGCGCTGTCGGCGCCGATCCGAAGCTCGGCGACGGCTGCGGCATCCTCACCCAAATCCCGCATCGCTTCTTCCAGGAAGAATGCGCCAGGATCGGCATCGACCTGCCGGAGCCCGGCCACTACGCCATCGGCCAGTTCTTCATGCCGCGCGATCCGGCGATCCGCGCGCTGTGCGAGGAGATCATCTCCCAGACCGTCGAGGAGGAGGGGCTCGTCTTCCTCGGCTGGCGCAACGTGCCGGTCGACAACTCCGACCTCGGCAAGGCGGTGCTGGAGACCGAGCCGGTGCATCGCCAGCTCTTCGTCGGCCGCCCCGGCGACATCACCGACGAGGACGAGTTCGAGCGGCAGGTCTATGTCCTCAGAAAGTCGGTCTCGAACAAGGTCTACAAGCATCAGGAGCGCAAGACGGCGGAATACTA
The DNA here is from genome assembly GCF_026020075.1 of Bosea sp. NBC_00550. NCBI lineage: Bacteria > Pseudomonadati > Pseudomonadota > Alphaproteobacteria > Hyphomicrobiales > Alloboseaceae > Allobosea > Allobosea sp. NBC_00550. The sequence continues at coordinate 3,015,309 of NZ_CP102772.1, read as the reverse complement.
CCCCGTCTCGATGTCCTGCCGCACCATCGTCTACAAGGGCATGGTGCTGGTGAACCAGCTCGGTTCCTACTTCAAGGACCTGCAGGACGCGCGTTTCGAGAGCTCGCTCGCCCTCGTCCACCAGCGCTTCGCCACCAACACCTTCCCGTCCTGGCGGCTCGCCCATCCCTACCGGATGGTGGCGCATAACGGCGAGATCAACACGCTGCGCGGCAACGTCAACTGGATGGCGGCGCGGCAGGCGAGCGTCGATTCCGACCTGTTCGGCTCGGATATCTCGAAGCTCTGGCCGATTTCCTATGAGGGGCAGTCGGACACGGCCTGCTTCGACAACGCGCTCGAATTCCTGGTGCAGGGCGGCTACTCCCTGGCCCATGCCATGATGATGCTCGTGCCCGAGGCCTGGGCCGGCAACCCGCTGATGAACGACGAGCGGCGCGCCTTCTACGAATACCACGCCGCGCTGATGGAGCCCTGGGACGGGCCGGCCGCCATCGCCTTCACCGACGGGCGCCAGATCGGCGCGACGCTGGACCGCAACGGCCTGCGTCCCGCGCGCTACCTCGTCACCGATGACGGGCTCGTGGTGCTGGCCTCCGAATTCGGCGTTCTGCCGATCCCGGAGGAGAAGATCGTCGAGAAGTGGCGCCTCCAGCCCGGCAAGATGCTGCTGATCGACCTCGAACAGGGCCGCATCATCGGCGACGACGAGATCAAGACGTCCCTGTGCCTCGCCAACCCCTACAAGGACTGGCTGAAGCGCACCCAGATCGTGCTGGAGGATCTGCCGCCGGTCGAGGCGCGGGCCTCGCGCACCGACGTGCCGCTGCTCGATCGCCAGCAGGCCTTCGGCTACACCACCGAGGATGTCCGCCTGCTGATGGCGCCGATGGCGGTGACCGGGCAGGAAGCCGTGGGCTCGATGGGCACGGACACGCCGATCTCGGCGCTCTCGCTCAAGTCGAAGCTGCTCTACACCTATTTCAAGCAGAACTTCGCGCAGGTTACGAACCCGCCGATCGATCCGATCCGCGAGGAGCTGGTGATGAGCCTGCTCTCCTTCATCGGGCCGCGGCCGAATATCCTCGACCTCGAAGGCACGTCGCGGCGCAAGCGGCTGGAAGTGCGCACGCCGATCCTAACCAATGACGATCTCGAGAAGATCCGCTGCATCGGCCATTACGAGGACCGGTTCGACACCAAGACGATCGACTTCACCTATCCGGCGCGCGAAGGCGCCGCCGGCATGGAAGGCGCGCTGGAGCGGCTCTGCGAGCGCGCCGAATCGGCGGTCCATGGCGGCTACAACATCATCATCCTGTCCGACCGGCAGGTCGGCTCCGACCGCATCCCGATCCCGGCGCTGCTGGCGACGGCGGCGGTGCACCATCACCTGATCCGCAAGGGCCTGCGCACCTCGGTCGGCCTCGTCGTCGAGAGCGGCGAGCCGCGCGAGATCCATCATTTCTGCTGCCTCGCCGGCTACGGCGCCGAGGCGATCAATCCCTATCTCGCCTTTGACACCCTGCTCGACCAGCACGCGCAGGGCGCCTTCCCCGAGGAGGTCGACGCCGACGAGGTGGTGAAGCGCTACATCAAGTCCGTCGGCAAGGGCGTGCTGAAGGTGATGTCCAAGATGGGCATCTCGACCTACCAGTCCTATTGCGGCGCGCAGATCTTCGACGCGGTCGGCCTCCGGACCAGCTTCGTCGAGAAGTTCTTCTTCGGCACGGGCACGGCGATCGAGGGCGTCGGCCTCGACGAGATCGCCGAGGAGAGCCTGCGCCGCCACCGCGACGCCTTCGGCGACTCGCCGCTCTACCGCAACAGCCTCGATATCGGCGGCGAATACGCCTACCGCATCCGCGGCGAGGACCATGTCTGGAAGCCGGACGTCGTCGCCGCGCTGCAGCATGCGGTGCGCCTCAACGCGCAGGACCGCTACGAGGATTTCGCCCGGCAGGTGAACGACGACGCGCAGCGGCTCAGCACCATCCGCGGCCTGTTCAAGGTCAAGATGGCCGAGGATGACGGGCGCCAGCCCGTGCCGCTGGAGAGCGTCGAGTCGGCTGCCGACATCGTCAAGCGCTTCGCCACGGGCGCGATGTCCTTCGGCTCGATCTCGCGCGAGGCGCATGAGACGCTCGCCATCGCGATGAACCAGATCGGCGGCAAGTCGAACACCGGCGAGGGCGGCGAGGAATCGATCCGCTTCAAGCCGATGCCGGACGGCCGCTCCAAGCGTTCGGCGATCAAGCAGATCGCATCGGGCCGCTTCGGCGTGACGACCGAGTACCTCGTCAATTCCGACGTGATGCAGATCAAGGTGGCGCAGGGTGCCAAGCCCGGCGAGGGCGGCCAGCTGCCCGGCCACAAGGTCGATGCCAAGATCGCGCGGACCCGGCATTCGACGCCGGGGGTCGGCCTGATCTCGCCGCCGCCGCATCACGATATCTACTCGATCGAGGATCTCGCCCAGCTGATCTTCGACCTGAAGAACGTCAACCCGGCGGCCGATGTCTCGGTGAAGCTCGTCTCCGAGATCGGGGTCGGCACGGTCGCGGCGGGCGTCGCCAAGTCGCGCGCCGACCACATCACCATCTCCGGCTTCGAGGGCGGCACGGGCGCGAGCCCGCTGACCTCGCTGAAGCATGCCGGCTCGCCCTGGGAGATCGGGCTGGCCGAGACGCAGCAGACGCTGGTGCTGAACCATCTGCGCGGGCGCGTGGCATTGCAGGTCGATGGCGGCCTGCGCACCGGGCGCGACGTCATCATCGGCGCGCTGCTCGGGGCCGACGAGTTCGGCTTC